>NZ_CP015423.1:2972500-3040000 GCF_001719045.1 Paenibacillus polymyxa | reverse complement strand
CCCCACCAACTAGCTAATGCGCCGCAGGCCCATCCACAAGTGACAGATTGCTCCGTCTTTCCTCCTTACTCCCATGCAGGAAAAGGATATATCGGGTATTAGCTACCGTTTCCGGTAGTTATCCCTGTCTTGTGGGCAGGTTGCCTACGTGTTACTCACCCGTCCGCCGCTAGGTTGATTAGAAGCAAGCTTCTACACAACCCCGCTCGACTTGCATGTATTAGGCACGCCGCCAGCGTTCGTCCTGAGCCAGGATCAAACTCTCCATTAAAGACCAACCGAAGTTAGTTTATAGAAAGAGCGATAAGCTCATGTTGAAACTGACGAGATAAAATATCTCTTGTTTGATTTTGCAAGCAAAATCGTTTTACTCACTCGTTGTTCAGTTTTCAAAGATCAAACCTTCATTATGTCTTACTTTGTTTCACCACCGCATCTCAGCGGCGACTTGATTAATATAACACACATTTGGGATTTAAGTCAACACTTTTTTAAAATCATTTTTTAATTTCATTTAAATGTTGTTTTCACAAAAAAATTCCCGGGCTTTAAGGGCCGAGAATTAATGTATCACATTTTTGAATTCGCCGTCAACTATATTTTAAAAATAGAAACAATAACATTTAAGTTTTCATATAGCCTGTCCGAATAATACTATTTTCAATCCCAGTAAAAGGACAATCCCAGGCAAACCTAATATCGTTACCGCCCCCATTGTCACTGGATTGATCGGGATGTACACCTGCGTAATCCACCCTGAATAATTGATAACATACAATGCGATGGCTGCCAGGCCCATATGTGCCCCGAATACTACAAGCCAGCTGATACCCAAACGTTTTTTTAAGATTAGAAATAGTAACATCCCGACACAGGCAATCAAAACAAGCCAGACCGCCCCTTTCATTCAGCTCTCCGCTTGTGAACACGATCCGTATCATTGGCATACCCCGGTTCATCTGCAGGCAGATGGAAACGATGCAGGCCTTGCTGTTTCGCACTTTTTAAATGTATCTGATATTTACGTTCTGCAGCTTCTAGAACAAATATAGCGTAGTCGATCTCATCTTTACCCGTTGCTTCATGAAATAAACGATGCGCTCTTAACCATTCCGCATGCGAAGCCCGAATCTGGGCAAACAACTCCTGCCGATACTCCGCTTCTGATTTGCCATTCTCCTGACGACGGAAATTTTGTTTCATCCGTTCCCACATCCGTTCATCCTCCTCACAAGCTGAATTATGTGCACAGTCTGCAAGATTACCTTATTCATACTTATTGAACAAAGGACAAACTTAGAACCAGGAACGATCTATACTGCCATCTATCACCGCAAATAAAAAAGGAGCCATAGCGGCTCCCCCAAGTGAGTCGAGAATACCCTAAGGGCATTCCCTCCCTATTTATAACGTATAAATACACCTATTAATTGAGCTCTCTACGGCCTTCTAACGCTTTGGACAGGGTAACCTCGTCAGCATACTCCAAATCTCCACCCACTGGCAATCCGTGAGCAATACGAGTAACCCTGATTTCAAAAGGACGCACTAGCCGAGAAATGTACATGGCCGTGGCCTCTCCTTCAATATTCGGGTTCGTAGCTAAAATCAGCTCCTTGACGCGTTCATCACTGAGCCTGTTCAGCAATTCCTTGAGTTTGATATCCTCAGGACCAATTCCCTCCATAGGAGATATCGCCCCGTGAAGCACATGGTAAAAACCATTAAACTCCTTGGTACGCTCCATAGCCACCAAATCCTTGGAATCCTGAACAACACAAATGACGGAAGCATCCCTCGTCTTATCCTGACAGATCCGACAAGGGTCCGTATCCGTAATGTTGCCGCAGACTGAACAGAAGTGCAGATTGCGTTTTACATTGACCAGTGCCTTGGCAAAGTCAATCACATCATCTTCCTTCATTTTCAGTACGTGAAAGGCCAACCGGGCAGCCGTCTTCGGCCCTACTCCCGGCAGGCGCGTAAAAGCATCAATTAGCTTTGCAATCGGCTCCGGATAATACAATAGCGCGTTTCTCCTTTATGCAGCAGACTAGAACAAGCCCGGAATTTTCATGCCGCCTGTAAATTTACCCATATCATCATTAGCCAGTTCATCTGCTTTGGACAAAGCATCATTGACTGCAGTCAGTACAAGATCTTGCAGCATTTCTACATCATCAGGATCTACGGCTTCCGGTTTGATCGTGATGGACAACACTTTTTTATGTCCATTTACCTCCACCGTCACAACACCGCCGCCAGAAGTACCTTCGATTACTTTTCCGCCAAGTTCCTCTTGGGCTTTCAGCATTTGTTCCTGCATTTTTTTCACTTGCTTCATCATTTGGTTCATATTGTTCATTTCAATCATCTCCTTTAATGAAGTATACATCTAGACACTTGATTTAATCTTTAATGACTACCAGATCTTCCCCGAAAAGTTGAATAGCTTCATCAATCCAGGGCTCCTTGGACTTTCCCGGCGTATCATGCTCCGGCTCCAGTTGCAATTCTTCGGCAGGCTGGTCGGAAACTCCTTCAATCGCAGCATTCCAATCCTTTTGCATCATCGTTACTAAACGATAAGGATGGCCCAACTGCTCATGCAATACTTTCTCGATGACCTGCTTATTGGCAGGCTTTTCGGTAGTTTCACGATGAATATTGTTCTTAAATGCGACCAGTACACTGTCCTCTAACACAGAAACTGGCTCACCGTCCATAAACCAGGCATGAACCGTAACTTTCGCCTCTTTTACCCCTTGTAAAATCTGACTCCACTTACGCCCCGCTGCTGCGAATGCTTCGCTCGACTTCTCAGCGATATAGCGATCCAACTGAGAGGGGAGTTTGGCCGGCGCTGAAATCCGCGGAGCAGGGGCACGACCACCGGAAGCCTGACGACCACCCGACGATGCTTCCTGTCCCGCTCCAGCGCCCAATCCACCTTGCAGCGCGCGCTCCAGTTTCTTTTCCAACTCAGCAAGCTGGCGCTTCAACATTACCACATCTTCCAGCTCAGCTGCAGCACCAGAGCGCTGTGCGGCCGGCTGAACACCAGCTCCTGCTTCCCCCGGAATACTGCATAGTTTCAACAGAGCTACCTCAAACAAAGTTTGAGGCTGAACGGCATATTTCATCTCGCTCTGATAACGATTAAGGGTGTCAATCATCGCAAAGAGTTGCTCCTTGGTAAAAGCATCTGCCACTTCCTTAAATCGCTCTGGATCTAGCACTCGCTCCGTCATTTTGGTCGCCTGAGGCACCATCTTGATCATTAGCAGGTCTCGGAAATAGTACAGAAGATTCTCCATGCACTTATCCGCACTTTTACCTTCCTGCATAAAGTTCTCGATCATTTGGAGCACCGTGCCCACATCTTCTTTCAGCAATGCCAAGGCAAGCTTACCGAATTGCTCGGACGCAATACCCCCCGTCATATCCAGCACCTGCTGATAAGTAACCCGACCATCTGTAAACGAGGATATCTGGTCCAAAACGCTAACTGCATCTCGCATCCCGCCATCTGAAAGACGCGCAATGTACTGCAGTGCATCTGAATCAGCCTGTATGTTCTCCTGTTGACATATCAGGTCAAGCCGCTCCGTCTGTTCTTCCAGCGATACCCGCCGGAAGTCAAACCGCTGGCAACGCGAAATAATTGTCGCCGGAATCCGATGTGGTTCAGTCGTAGCCAATATGAACATCACGTGTGGCGGCGGCTCTTCTAGTGTCTTGAGCAGCGCATTGAACGCTTCCGTCGTCAGCATGTGCACTTCATCAATGATATAAACCTTGTGCCGCACTTCTGTGGGCGCATATTTGACTTTATCGCGCAAATCACGAATCTCTTCAACGCCCCGGTTGGAGGCTGCATCAATCTCCTGTACATCCATGACCGCTCCGGCCGTGATCCGTTTACAGGCTTCGCATTCGTTGCAAGGTTCCGGCGCAGGTCCATGCTCACAGTTGATAGCCTTGGCCAAAATTTTGGCCGCACTCGTCTTACCTGTTCCTCGTGGACCGCTGAACAAGTAGGCATGGGACGTGCGATTTTCGCGGATGGCATTCTGCAATGTCTGGATAATATGCTGTTGTCCTACCATGTCCTTGAAAGCCTGCGGCCGCCAAGCACGGTACAACGCTATATGTTCCAATGCGCGTTACCCTCTTTCCCATTCACTTTCATGACCATTCATGGTCACTTCATTATACTATACTCCCGTCCGAATCTAAACCAGACACCTTCCAATTTATAAACACAAAAAAACACCTTCGCAATGATTGCCAAGATGTTCTAATTATTAATATATACCGTGCACCTGTTATTGATCGTTGTGATCCGAGCGGCAATCCTGAACAACAACTCGGGCTAGGCAACCCTCCGGCACAAGAGTGGGCTTGCTTATGGCTGCTTCCTTCCGGACCTGACCAGGTTCACAAGTACTCATTGCGGAGGACCCAGCCGTCAACATTGTGCGCAGGGACCAGCCTCACATCAACAACACCTCTAACAGGAATTCAACCTCGCTATAGCGGATTGCGAGTTACAGGGCACCGCTACCTCCCCATCTAGCACGGTGAAAATAAGTATATCTTAAGGCCGCATAAAAAGCAAATACACATTATTACAAAAAGAGCCCTCTGCAGTTGCAGAAGGCTCTAATAACTTTATAACCTGCGGTAATCCATTAGATACCGTATTTCTTTTTGAAACGATCTACGCGTCCACCAGCATCAATAAATTTCTGCTTGCCTGTGAAGAATGGGTGGCAGGCGGAGCAAATCTCCACACGCAGAGATCCTTTCACAGAACCCGTTTCAAACGAATTTCCGCAAGCACAAGTGACAGTAGTTACGTTAAATGTTGGTTGAATAGCTTGTTGCATTGAACTTTCACCTCTTTCCGCCCTGAACGTCCTATCAGTCCAGAGTTGTATGAACACATGTTCACATTATAGCACTTGAATATGAGCGTTTCAACAACTCTTTTCCGCATTCAAAGATGGCGTAAAATAGGTGAGTTTCAAGTTGCTATTGATCGTTTTAGGCCTTGGCAAATTTGGGACGTGCCAGCCCTTGTGGCGGTACATGAGTGTAAGAACCGATGACTACATCAGGCAGTTCCTCACGATAAATCTCAAGCATTTGCTTCATGCCAAGGATCTCACCTTGAGCAGGTGGAATCAACTCCAGATAGCTTTCAGGATCGATATTCAAATTACGCATTTGAATCAGCTTGAGCTTAGTACGTTTGGCAAATTCAATCATTGCCTCAATTTCTTCCTCTCGGTCTGTTACACCCGGAAAAATCAAATAGTTAATCGACGTATATACTCCCTGCTCAGAAGCATAACGAAGTGATTTTTCCACATTAGCCAACGTGTAGCCGCGCGGCTTGTAATACGCATTGTAGTGATCGTCCAGTGCACTAATGGTACTAACGCGCATCAGATCAAGACCCGCATCCACGATTCCCCGGATATGATCGCTCAATCCCGCATTCGTATTGATATTGATGTATCCCATATCGGTAATGGAGCGCACCTCTTTGATCGAATCAATAATCAGTTTGGCTTGTGTGGAAGGCTCACCTTCGCAACCTTGGCCAAAACTGATGATGGACTCCGGTGTCTTCAAATGTTCCAGCATAACTTCTACAATTTCTTCGACACGGGGACGGAAGTTCATTCTTGTCTGCGGAGATACAAAGCCACTATCATCCGGCTGTTCAGATATACAGCCAAAGCAACCCGCATTACACGAATAGGATACCGGAACTCCCCCTTCCCAGCGATTCAGGAATGTGTTCGAGGAAGTAAGACATTCATAGCCCAGCGCACAGTTAGACAAATGTTGGTACAGCCTATTTTCGGGATATTGCTCCGTCATCCGCTGAACACCCAGTTTAACTTGATGACGGTCACAGTTTTCCGGATTCCACTTGGATGGACTGTCACTCTGCTCTGCCGTTACATAAAATGCCCCGTCTTTCCAGACTACGGCCGAATAACCGAACAAGGGAAGTTTGTACTCCTTATCGGTCTTCACATACCCCGGCAGGCACAAGCGCGTAAAACCTTGCGGCAATAACGCCCCTACTGCTTGCATATCTCCGGGAAGAGAAACCATTTCCCCTGTTTCAGGGTTCATACCGACCGGGCGAGTGCTGGGCAGGCTTACCAATGTAGCTCCTTCCGGTAACGGAATAAGCTCATCCTCCATGATCTCAACAATCATGTCTGCACTACGGGCAAGACCATACAAAGAAGCATGATCATATACATTGCCTTTTTCGTCGGCATACACCAAATACATTATGGAGCTCCTTTCGCTCCGTTAAGCCTACGCCATTAACAAAATGAATGGTAACGACTGTGTACTTACGGAACAGATAAAATACAATGAATGGGTTTTAGTTGGTTGTGGCCGGGACTGACGCTGTGGTAGAACGAGCAGTTCTCCGTTGTTGGCCACCAGAACTGCTTTGCGAGCTACTGGAAGAAGGTGCCGTCAAATCAAACGAAGCCAAAAACTCAGCATTAGTTTTGCTATTACGCAGCTTTTTGAGGAAGCCTTCCACAAAATCATGGCTTTCCGTCATGTTTTTACGAATGGCCCAGATGGTATCCAATTCTTCCTTGTTCAACAACACTTCCTCACGGCGTGTGCCGGAACGACGAATATCAATCGCAGGAAAGATACGACGTTCTGCCAGCTTGCGGTCCAAATGCAACTCCATGTTGCCTGTACCTTTAAACTCTTCATAAATGATATCGTCCATGCGTGATCCCGTATCAATCAGCGCTGTAGCAAGAATCGTCAAGCTACCGCCTTCCTCCACATTCCGAGCCGCACCAAAAAAGCGTTTTGGACGGTGAAATGCCGCCGGGTCAATACCCCCACTCAAAGTACGACCAGAAGGAGGAATAACGAGATTGTACGCACGAGCCAAACGTGTGATGCTATCCAACAGGATGACAACATCCTTTTTATGTTCTACGAGACGCAGCGCACGCTCCAACACGAGTTCTGCCACTTTAATGTGATTTTCAGGAAGTTCGTCAAATGTAGAGGCCACAACTTCACCTTTAACAGAACGCTGCATGTCGGTCACTTCTTCGGGGCGTTCATCAATCAACAAGACAAAAAGCTCAATCTCGGGATTGTTAGTAGAAATGCTATTGGCAATTTCTTTGAGGAGAAGCGTCTTCCCAGCTTTGGGAGGTGCTACAATGAGTCCGCGCTGTCCAAGTCCGACAGGGGCCAGTACATCCATAATTCTCGTAG
Organism: Paenibacillus polymyxa; assembly: GCF_001719045.1. NCBI lineage: Bacteria > Bacillati > Bacillota > Bacilli > Caryophanales > Paenibacillaceae > Paenibacillus > Paenibacillus polymyxa. The sequence goes on along the minus strand of NZ_CP015423.1, from coordinate 3,032,707 downwards.
ACAAATGGTTGGGGGAAGTTTCAAGGACTAATTTGGTTTGCGGATACAGTGGAGTCAGTGCAGGAAAATGTAGCCGCTCGGCAGCTTGCTCAGGACTTCTTCCATTGACGGCGTTAACTTGAAGCAATCCAAAATATCGTTCATTCTCTTTTGGCGTTCGGCATTTACCGGAAACAAGATCGCCTGTTCTCAAGTCAAACTTGCGGATTTGTGAAGCAGAGATGTAAATATCTTCGGTACTCGGGAGATAATTGATCGGCCTCAGAAAGCCGTAACCTTCGGGAAGGATTTCCAGAACCCCCTGCATAAACATCAATCCGCTCTTCTCAGCTTGTGCGCGCAGGATCGCGAATATTAATTCTTTCTTTTTGAGCGTTCCGTAGTACGGGATCTGGTATTGCTTGGCCAGCTTGTACAGGTCGGTCAGCTTCATTTCTTCCAGATCGGAAATTTGCAGATCCATATAATAACCACCTATTCAATTATTAAGTCCATTCATACATCTAAATGATAGACAATGATATCATAAACACCATTAACATAATTTTAACCAAAACAAATAAAGTTATGCAGCCATCTGCCTGAATTATACCGAATTATTCCGGTTTTCCGATAAAAGATTGTTAGGTATGAACCACAATCTTGTATCAAGCAGCGGCTGCATAGGTGTTGCCCGTTCTATTGCTTTCGTTCCGGGAGTTCGAAAAAATTGCATGGTTTAATTATTCAGTCTGCCGCCATACATCCGCACCTAAAAGACGCAGGTTGGAAACAAGGTGATCATAACCACGGTCAATGTACTCGACACCCGTCACCTCAGTTACACCTTCGCTTACTGTAAGTCCAGCAATGACAAGGGCCGCTCCGGCGCGCAGATCTGCCGCTTTTACTTTAGCTGCATTCAGTTGACCACCCTCTATAATGGCAGACCGACCCTCTACGCGAATTTTAGCCCCCATACGCACCAGCTCAGGGACGTGCTTAAAACGATTGCTGTACACAAAATCGCTCAATACACTGACACCCTGCGCTTGGGTAAGCAAGCTGGTCATGGGAGATTGTAAATCTGTAGCGAATCCGGGGTATATCAAGGCTTTAACGTCGACATGTTCATAGGAAGGTGCACCCAGTACGCGAATGCTTTCATCATATTCCTCGATGCCGATGCCCATTTCCTGCATTTTTGCAGTGAGAGCCTCCATATGTTTGGGTATTACATTGTCAATCAATACATTTCCACGGGTTGCCGCAGCAGCAATCATATATGTGCCCGCTTGTATACGGTCAGGTATGATGGAATGACGGCAGCCATGCAGCTCCGACACACCTTCAATTCGAATCGTTTCCGTACCGGCACCTTTAATAATAGCCCCCATCGAGTTTAAAAGAGTTGCTACATCTATAATCTCAGGCTCTTTAGCCGCATTTTCGATAATTGTGGCGCCTTTGGCACGTGCAGCCGCCAGCATAATATTAATGGTAGCGCCTACGCTGCTAACATCCAAATAAATCTTAGTTCCGCGCAGTTCTTTAGCGTGCAAATGAATAGCGCCGTGCTCGTTCGTAACCGTGGCACCCAGCGCTTCGAAACCTTTGATATGCTGATCAATGGGCCGGGGTTCGAAATTGCACCCTCCTGGCAAACCGATGATCGCTTCCTTGAATCTGCCCAGCATGGCTCCCATCATATAATAAGAGGCTCGTAATTTCTTAACAGGCCCATTCGGCATAGGAATGGATTTAATGGAGGAAGGATCTATTTTCATCTGGCTACCTTCCCAGGTAACCGTTGCACCAAGTTCCTCCAGTATTTCGGAATACACCGCCACATCACTCAACAGTGGCAAATTGTCCAAAATGACTTCCGACTCTGCCAGAATGGCTGCGGGAATCAAGGCGATGGCACTGTTTTTGGCACCGCTGATGGAAACTGTACCTTGAAGCGGCCGTCCACCGGTGATCATCAATTTTTCCATAAGCTTGAGGGTCCCCCTACGTGTTTTGCAGTCGGTCAAACAATAATCTCAATCATAAACTTTTAACTTTTTTAGTGGTGAAAATGGAAAGACACCGGCTAAGCGGTGTGCTTTCCATACCAAACTATTCAACTGTACAGATTTAAATATTTTGTGCAGCAGAACTACAGCTACAACTAAGAAATACATCTAGCCTGTGCAGACGCACGACCAGTTTGATTCATTATTACGCTTTGTTGTTGGAACCGAACTCACGAATTTTACCGATAACGGTTTGTTTAATCGCTTCACGACCTGGAGCGATGAATGTACGTGGGTCATAAGCATCCGGTTTCTCAGCAAGCACTTCACGAACCACTTTCGCAAATACGATTTGGTTCTCAGTGTTTACATTGATTTTGGAAGTTCCCAGAGAGATTGCTTTTTTAATGTCATGTGTTGGGATACCAGTACCACCGTGCAGAACGAGTGGAAGTTTGATTGCATTGCAGATCTCTTCCATTTCTTTGAATCCGAGGTTTGGCTCGCCTTTGTAAGGTCCGTGTACGGAACCCAGTGCAGGTGCCAGTGTATCGATACCTGTTTCGTTAACGATACGCAGACAGTCGTCCAGCTTAGCGTACATTACGTCGCCGACAACATCATCCTCTTGACCGCCAACCATTCCAACTTCAGCTTCAACAGAAACGCCTTTGGAATGAGCATATTCAACCACTTTTTTCGTTGTAGCAATGTTTGTGTCGATCGGGCTGTGGGAATCGTCAATCATAACGGATGTGAAACCAGCGTCGATAGCTTCTTTACATTTTTCAAAGCTGGAACCGTGGTCCAAATGGATCGCAACTGGAACGGTGATTTTCATGTCATGAATAAGACCTTCTACCATTTTAACAACAGTGTAGAATCCGCCCATGTGACGTGCTGCGCCTTCAGAAACGCCCAAGATTACTGGGGATTTTTCTTCTTCAGCAGCGCCCAAAATAGCTTGAGTCCACTCCAGGTTATTAATGTTGTATTGACCTACTGCATATTTTCCTTCGAGTGCTTTGTTCAACATGTCTTTCATAGATACCAATGGCATGGTTACAGTCCTCCTAAAGGTGTTTGGGTTTGTCTATATTTTAGCCGACATCACATACGGGCTTATTATACCACAACCCATGTTAAATACTAAACAAGCTTTTGCATATCAACACATACAAAAATCACGTTAGGACGCCGTTTTTCCATAGAATTGTATAAGGAGAGGATTTACTTTCAGTATTTCCCATAATCACAAACAAAAAACCCTGTTGTGTTAACAGAGTTCTCAACCATAGTGACTCACCTAATCACCTCTGAGTTGCTTGTTCACAGCGATCCGCATTTCGTCAATATCAAAGGGCTTGGTAAAATGCATTAGCGCACCTAGCTCCGTTGCCTCTTTAATCATGTCCAGTTCTCCATATGCTGTCATCATAATAACCTTGATATCAGGATTCATGGTTTTTAGATGCTTCAGAATTTCGAGTCCGTCCATACCTGGAATTTTCATATCGAGCAGAACCAGATCAGGTGGTTCCTTCTCAACAATTTCAAGTGCAATTTTCCCGTTCGCCGCCTGAAAGGTCTCATAACCCTCACTTCCGAACACTTCCATCAATAAAATCCGTATTCCATTCTGGTCATCGACGATTAATACTTTCTTCTTTTCCAATGTTTTAACCTCCTAAGATCTTAAAACGAGGATCATGCAGCTATTGCCATAACAGCGTCCGATGACGTACAATATCCGTCCCATACCTAAAACTATATTCGCTCCTGCAAAAAGAAAATCCTGCTCTTATACATAATTGTGGAATATTCTTTCATAATCAGGAAGCATGGGATAAAAAAAGACCTCCCTGAGGAGGTCTTACAAGCCATAGCATTAACCTTGAAGCTGCAATGCTGCCTTTACAAATTCACGGAACAAAGGCTGTGGACGATTCGGACGGGAAGTAAATTCTGGATGGAATTGTACCGCCAGGAACCACGGATGCTCAGGGAGCTCCACAATTTCCACCAAGCGTCCATCTGGTGAAGTACCGGAAATACGAAGACCCGCTTTTTCAATAACTTCACGATATTCGTTATTGAATTCGTACCGATGACGGTGTCTTTCGTACACCAGCTCGTCGTTGTAGCAAGCCGAAGCCAGGGAACCTTCCACGAGTTTGCATGGATACAAACCAAGACGCATCGTACCGCCCAAATCTTCGATGTCTTTTTGGTCAGGAAGCAAATCGATGACAGGATAATCAGTAGCCGGGTTAATTTCCGAGCTGTTGGCTCCTTCGAGACCAGCCAGGGAACGGGCAACCTCAATGACAGATACCTGCATACCCAGACAAATGCCGAAGAACGGAATTTTTTGCTCCCGCGCATAACGAATGGTACTAATTTTGCCTTCAATTCCGCGATCGCCGAAGCCACCCGGTACGAGAATGCCGCCAATGCCGCCCAGCATGTCAGCTACGTTCTCATCCGTCACTTCTTCAGCGTTCACCCAACGAATTTTTACGTCTGCATTCGCATCAAATCCAGCGTGGGAAAGTGATTCAACCACACTTAAGTACGCATCATGTAACGCAACATATTTACCAACAATGGCAATCTCAACCGTTTTATCCAGCTTGCTGATTCGATCAACTAACCCTTCCCATTCGGTCATATCTGGTGCAGGTGTTGTCAGCTTGAGGTGGTTAACTACGATTTCGTCCAAGCCTTCTTCACGCAGGTTCAACGGAACCTCGTAGAGGGTTGAAGCATCGCGGCATTCTACCACTGCATTCGCATCAATATCGCAGAACAATGCAATTTTAGCCTTCATATCGGAGGACAGTTCATGCTCTGTACGGCAAACAATGACATTCGGTTGGATACCGATACTGCGCAGTTCTTTTACACTGTGCTGAGTTGGTTTGGTTTTAACCTCACCAGCAGCTTTAATATAAGGAATGAGTGTTACGTGAATGTACATCACATTCTCGCGCCCAACTTCGCTTTTGAGCTGACGAATAGCTTCCAAAAATGGCAAGCTTTCAATATCGCCCACAGTACCGCCGATTTCTGTAATAATTACGTCCGAACCTGCTTCACGGCCTGCACGATACACGCGTTCCTTGATTTCGTTCGTAATATGAGGGATAACCTGCACCGTACCGCCCAAATATTCTCCGCGACGCTCTTTGCTGATTACGCTGGAATATACCTTGCCTGTTGTGACATTGCTGTTCTTGGACAGATTAATATCAATAAAGCGCTCATAGTGTCCCAAGTCAAGGTCCGTTTCCGCACCATCATCCGTTACAAACACTTCACCGTGCTGGTAAGGACTCATCGTACCCGGATCGACATTCAGGTAAGGATCAAATTTTTGGATCGTTACCTTCAGTCCCCTGTTCTTCAAAAGCCTCCCCAGTGAAGCTGCCGTAATCCCTTTGCCCAAGGAAGACACAACCCCGCCTGTCACAAAAATATACTTTGTCACTGTTCAAAACCCTCCTAGATAAGATGCAAAATTCAGGCGACATTATGATGTTATCGTAACCCGTTTGCACGGATTATCATCCATGAAGAAGGCAGCGGAATCATTTTCCATGCCCGCCGCCCTTAGCCCTCTTTCATGAGTGAAAACACCCCTATAAAAAACAAAAAAGCACTCCCGTAGTACGGGGCACTTTTATACAAAAAGCAAACATATAAGTGAATCAATCATAAGCCCAAGCAATAGTTTACCCCGTGTCCAATCCGCTGTCAAGGAAGTTATCCGTGTTAATTTGTCCATTGAACCAGATTGGAGAGAATCCACCTGAAAGCTTTAAATCAGAAGAGGTTTTCAAGAAAACGGTCATGAAAAAGGGGAGAACGCATCTCCCCTTGCAGCCTGTTCCTAACGAAGCGAATCGTCGTCTTCCGTCGACTCATCGTCGTTTTCATCTTCTGAATCTTCCTCATCACTGAGGTCTTCATCGTCTATAACTACGTCTTCATCACTATCATCATCATCTTCTTCTCCGTCGAACAGCTCATCTTCGCCATCCTCGTCTTCGCTATCTGCATCGAAGTCGTCATCAGAGTTGTATGTTTCTTCTTCCTCATGATAGTCATCTTCGTCGTCATCGTCTTCGTCGTTAATAATACGAGGACGCTTGGCGCCTGTCAGGGCATCTTCGGATTTATCTACCGGATACCAACGTTTCAAGCCCCACAGATTCGTACCGACACAGGCAAAACGCCCGTCAATGTTGATTTCAGTATATAGCTGAGCAATAACGTCATTAATTTCTTCGTCGGAAAAGCCACGCAATTTGGCGACTTCCTTCATCAGGTCACGGTAATAATACGGAGTATTGGCTGCTTTCAATACCATAAATGCCAAATCCACCATTGGAGTCTCGTGGACTTTCTCCGGGTCAATCTTCAAGTTGAGTGGGGTACTCACCTAGGGACACTTCCTCTCACACGTAATTCACAAGAACATGTTTCAGAGCATACACGATACATGCAATACTAACATATCCATTATCAAAACTAAGTAAAACCTATTTGGAAGCAAATTGCAAGTTAAAGATGGGTATCGTCATAATTTCCAGTAATATCCCTCTAAACAAGACGGCATACATAAAAAGACGGGGTCCCCCCCGTCTTCGACTGTACCCGCTCCGGGAGAACCCCCCAAAGTTGTTGCACAAGAGCTTATGCCCTCCATGTATCGTATGTGTCCACGGCCACTTTGACACGACAAGCAGGCCTATTTCCATAAAAAAGGGGCAGGTTTCCCATGCCGCAGTTGACGCTTGCTCATACAATACCTCAGCATGGCTCATCGGAGGGGGACCGTCTCAAATGGACTATCCGGATTTTTTGCAGCGTCTGCATGAGGGTATTTCGGAGCCGTCCGGCAGTGGACGGAACAAACAGATCATCACGTTCGATAAGCCTCACCAATACCGGGAATGCCTGTCCTATCTCAGGAAGCTGAAACCCGAGCTTGCGGGATTACGGCAAGTACAACCGGCCCGACTAATCCGTGCTTTAATCGCTCCGCTTTCAGGGGGAGACAGGCTGGGCAAATATCACAACGGTGTCACCGTTGAAGAAGATACCCGCATGAAGGTCCACGCTGAAACTGCTCATATACCAAAAGCAGAAAAGAACCTTTCCATGCCATGGGGAGTCAAACAGGTACGTGCATACAAGGCTTGGCCTTCCTCGACAGGGCATCGGGTCAGAATCGGTGTGATCGACACAGGAGCGGATTTTCAACATCCTGATCTTCGTCATTCTCTCGCCAGAGGTATTAATTTGCTTAACCGAACCATGCTACCCTATGACGATAACGGCCATGGTACTCATATTGCTGGAACTATCGCGGCGTCCAACTATGACGAAGGTATGGTCGGCGTAGCACCACGGGCTTTAATTCATCCCGTAAAAGCATTTGATCATAATGGAGCCGCCTACGTCTCCGATATCATCCTTGGTATCGACTGGTGTGTATTAAATCGTGTCGATATCATCAATATGAGCTTTGGTATGAAGTCGCGCAGCAAGGCACTACTTGATATGGTGAATAAAGCATATCATAACGGCATTGTGATTGTAGCGTCCTCGGGAAATGAGGGCAAGCGCCGAAGTATTGACTATCCAGCCCGCTATTCCCAGACGATTTCAGTGGGGGCTACCGACAAATACAGACGCATCGCGCCTTTCAGCAACCGGGGGCAATTTGTAGACGTGTACGCACCTGGCGAAAAGATCACATCCTCCTGGATCCACGGCAAGCATCACGAAATGAGCGGTACCTCTATGGCTACTTCCCATGTGACCGGAAGCATCGCACTTCTCCTTTCACTGAGGCCGGAACTGGGGCCTGGAGAAATCAAGGCGTTGCTTAAGCGTACCGCCACACCGCTCCGTCTGCGTAAAAGCGCCGGACGGAGCTCTATCTCGACCAAACTTGGAGAAGTCGATGCCTTCCGATTGATGCAGGAGGGCACAAAGTGAATGATATTGTGATGCTAAACCTCTAGTGTAGCGCCCGGCTCCAGAGAGTGAACTTTTCTGGCAGGACCTTCACATCCACTATTTCCTTCTCTTATCAACTCATCTCGTACCAGGTCGGTCTGCAGCTTTGGCGCATGAACGAGTACAACCTGTTTGCTAGGCAGCTCCTTCAGCATTTGCCGCACATCTGATAGTCCCTGATGCACCTTATAAATCAAATGCCGAGCTACACAGCTGTCATTTTCATCCGCACGTTCCAACAGATGTTTGCCAAAAGAACCCTGTGGAGCATGCCCGGTCAATATAACACTGTTGCTAATGCTTTCTCCGCTATCTTCACCCTCCCCCATGTTGCGGTTATCCGAAAGATACTGATAGTACCAACGCGCCTGTGGGGAATCCATCATGCCGTCTCTTGTTATGATAATAACCGTTGGGTTCTGTTCCAGCAGACTCACTCGTTCCGCAGCATCACGAGGCACGAAGACCCTGTCACTGTTTAGCACATGTTTTATTCGCGCCGGGGCTTCTGGACGCAGCCATTCTTTCCAGCGGTTTAACTGTTTCAATCCCTGCCATATGTCGTGCTCTACAATCATTGCCTGTTCAGGGAATTGCTCGCTAGCCCATACGATCATGTCCTGTCCTCTACCAAAGGCAGGCACCGGCAACAACACATGACCTCCAGACCATAATATCCGCTCCATCTCGACCCTCAGCCGCTCCAGCTTAACAGGCTGCGGGTCTATATCCATGCCATAGGCATTGTCCATAATGGATATGTCCGCTAGATTGGGCTCTGACTTCCATTCAGGTAAGTCATGCAGCCCCTCCCCAACACCCAAGTCTGGCGCATCGGCAGCAAGAAGTTCAGATTCGCGGCTGTAATCTCCAGAAAAAAACAACCGCTTCCCTTCCATTTCTACCACATACCACACTGCACCAGCCAAATGTCCACTGCGTCCCCACATGATTCTCACACCCGGACAAGCCTCAAGCCATTCTCCTGCTGGCGCTTCATCTTCTAGATAGCGATAAGCAATGGATTGGATATCCTGTTCGTCGTATGGCAAGTCGGCTCCTCTCGATTCAACATAAGTATGCCAGGAGCGAAAATAGGAGCCTAACTGCTCAGCGGTGGCCTTGGTCGTCCAGACCACTCCCCGGTATCCATACTTGTACAGTAAGGGGAGCGCCATGGAATGATCTTCATGTGCATGAGACAGCAATACAGTAGTCAGTCTCTCCGCATTTTGCAGCGGAAAAACCGGATATTGTCCGGTTCCTTCCTTTTTCACGCCACAATCCAGCATGACGCGATGCTGCGTTCCTTCAAAAACATAGCAGGAGCGGCCATGTTCGCCCGCTCCTCCCCAAATCCTAAGCTTGGTCATGATCATTTCCACTTTCTTTGCGAGTTTAAGCTTTCGATTAAGATCAGCAGCAGTGTGGTCATTCCGACCGATATGACGGCCATCGCCATCCCAAGTGACACCTGTCCCTGCTCAAATTGTGCAAATATGTAGGTTGCAGACGTCTGAACGGATGGCGGCAAAATCAGCAACGATCCTACCAGCTCGCGTGAAGCGATCGTAAATGTCATCATCCAACCAGCGAGCATTCCCGGTACAATCAGCGGCAGTACAATCCGGCGGAATATGTAAGACGGTCGACCGCCAAATACCTGCCCCGCCTGAAAAAGCCCCGTGTCCACCTGTGTAAAGGCGCTTTTGACATACTGCACCGTATAAGGAACAAACAAGATAACATACGTCAGAATGACCATGCCGTATGTGTTATACAAAGGGATCGGCATCCACGGCGAGTTCCACCACAAAATCAGGCCGACCACCATAACAATTCCCGGAACCGTATTCGGAAGCAAGCTGAATGCATCAACTGTCCGTTGGATTCTCGTGCGTGAGCCGCCAATGACAAGCGCAAACCAAGTGCCCAGCACCACAGCAAGCGTCGAAGCGCCCAAAGAGAGAAATACGCTGTTCAGGAGCGCCTCCATGCTCTCTGATCCCCAAGACAGCAGTTCCTTGTAAGAGTCGAGCGTCAAATTATCCCAGGCAAGGCCCATTCCCCTCAGCTTCATCGTCGAGGCTGAAAGAATTGAAAAATAAGGAATGCCAATGGACGCAATGAGCAACAATAGAATGAATGCAACACTCAGCCCCGTAGTCCAGCCGGATATACGGAGACGGGACGGACGCGAACCTTTACCACCTACCAGCCTGTACGTAAACTTTCGGTTGATCACCGACTGCGCATACCACATGAGCAGGCAGGCGGTTAACAGCACCGAGGCCATTGACGTCGCTTTGCCAAAGTCTATAGGCCAACTGGAAATATACTTGTGGATTTCCGAAGTCATGACCTCATACCCGATACGTCGCCCAAAGGTAGCGGGGGTACCAAACTCGGCAATCGTTTTAACGAAAATGAGCAACGCGCCCATTCCGTAAGCTGATAGCAGTAGCGGTAAAATGATTCGACGGAACCTGTACAGAAAGCCGCCGCCCATTACGGCTCCCGCCTCTTCCAGGCTCCCGCCAATCCTCACCAGCGCCCCGCGCAGCAGCAGATACAGGAATGGAAACAGATGCAGACTCATAATCATCACCATGCCACCAAGACTAAAGAAGGACGGCGTTAAGAAATGCAGGTTCGGGAACAATTGCTCCAGATATCCGTTTTTTTGCATAAACAAAATCCAGCCCATGGACCCGATATAGGGCGGGGTCATAAACGGAATCAGCAACACGACATCCAACCAGCGCCAGTGTGCAAGACGAGTGTTGGACATGATCCAGGCTAGCGGAAGTGCAAGTACCGTCGTTCCTGCAATCACACAGATGCCTAGCCAAATTGAACTGAATAGCACGCCTGCAAATGGTGAAGCAGCTAACGTTCGAAAAGGCGCATCCCATTGAAATTTTTCATCAACATATACACTTTGGATAAAGATTTGCAGCAACGGCATCACAATCAGGAAAAGAAGCGCGATTAGAGCCAGCGTCAGACACCACGCTCTGATGTGTTTAACGGATAAGCCTCCCATCGGCTTACTTGAACATTTGCGTGAACTTCTCCGTCACGTCTGATCCATGCTCGCCCATCCATTCCCAATTGGTCTTCAACAATGGAATCTCGTCCAGGTTGGCACGCTTGTCGGCTTTGACATCCGTGCGGCCCGGGAGTAAGGAGGCATCTGCTACTAGTTTCTGTGCCTCTTCCGACAACAGATAATCAATAAATGCCTTGGCATTCTGCTCATGCTGCGTTGACTTGAGAATTGCGGCAGGACGTGGGCTGATGACTGTTCCCTCTGTCGGATAGACGATATCAATCGGCTCACCTTTGGCTTTAGCCTTGTAGGTCATGTAATCGACCGCAGCGACGACTACACCTTTAGCTCCGGTAATCACGGGGTCCAGCGCTTCCTGATTGGCACCAGCCATAGCAACACCGTTAGCCTTGTACTGCTCGAACAACGTCCAGCCTCCATCGCCCTTGGCGCTCAGATAGCCTGTCATAAAATCCAACGCTGAGCCGGACAGGGATGGATCGGGAATATTAACCTGATCCTTGTACTCAGGCTTCGCCAAATCAGCCCATGAAGTTGGTGGTGTTTTCACCAGCTTCGTGTTATACGCAATACCCAGAGCAGAAGCACTGGTACTGAAGTAGTTGCCTTCCTTATCGGACCAGTCTGGATTTAGCTTGTCTGCGTTCTTGGCATCCGGGTAAGGCAGCGTGAGTCCTTCCTTTTTCAAGCCTTGTACAGACGGAAGCGATGCCAGCACAACCACGTCCGCTACCGGATTCGTCTTCTCGGCTTCCATACGGGCCAAAATTTTTCCTGTCGTTCCCTGGAACAACTCTACCTTAACTCCGCTCTGCGCCTCATACCCTGCTACCAGCTTTTTCGCCAGTCCATCCGGGCCTGCGCTGTAGACCACCAACTTCTGATCGGTGGATGCCGCCTCCGCTTGTCCTGCTGATCCAGTAGTTTGTGCCTCATCCTTGGATGTTGTAGCTGTTCCGCAACCCGCCACAGCGAGTCCAAAAGTCAAGGTTAATGCGAGCATCGTCCCTTTTTTCCATCCTGTACGAAAAATATGCCTATTCATCATCTTATATATACCCCTTTTCCCTATGCTTCAAGTTGGTGGATGTGTTGCGGTGATACCCAAATGCGCATTTGTTGACCTATGGGCAAGCGGATGGAATGATATGCAGTCCATTGCTCGCCGTTCTCGGCTAGTATACGAATTTCATAACGATCGCCGACATAGCTGACATGCAGGATCTCTACTGTAAAAGCATGCTGATCCGCTTGCTCCTGTTCCCAACGCACATGTTCAGGACGAAATAGTGTCCGTTCCGGCTCCAGCCAGTTGGATTTGCCAATAAACCTCGCCACCTCTGGATGAGCCGGGCAACCGTAGATCACCTCTGGTGTTCCGGTCTGCAAAATATGTCCACTTTTCATAACAACCACTTCATCAGACATGGACATGGCCTCGATCTGATCATGGGTGACATATAGAGCGGTCAGCCCCAGATCGCGCACAAGCGATAGCATCTCAATGCGCATCTCCTCCCGTAGCACCGCATCCAGCGCACTGAGTGGCTCGTCGAACAACACAAGTCGAGGCCGGATAGCAACCGCTCTTGCAAAGGCAACCCGCTGCTGCTGGCCACCGGACAGCTGATGAGGATACCGATCCTCCATCCCTGACAATCTGACCATATCGAGCGCCTCCAGCACCACGGTCCGCAGTTCCTTGTCTCGTACGCTGGCGAACCCTTTCCCTCGCTTGCCCGCACGCAGGCCGAAGGCCACATTTTCAAACACCGTCATATGCGGCCACAGCGCGAAATCCTGGAAGACCATCCCAAAGTGGCGGAGATGTGCGGGAATATCCTTTTTGCGTTCTGCCGAAAAAAGGATTTCCTCTCCCATCGTGATTGTGCCAGTATCGGGTGTCTCCAGACCAGCAATCAAGCGCAAGAGCGTTGTTTTCCCACAGCCGGACGGTCCGAGCAGTGTTGTGAATTTGCCCCGTCGTACTACCAGATTCGTCTCATGCAGCGCGGTTATTTGGCTAAAGGTTTTACTTAATCCGTGAATATATAGATCCTGATTCATCGCATTACCTGCCTGTTCTTCTGACTGACCCCAGTGTAAAACTTGAATTCGCAACCTGTGTTATTGGAAAGTTAAAACAAAATTAATTATTTCAATGAATTGTGTTAACACTCATAGATTTAATCTATATAGAGGGGGTTGATGCTTCTACCCATAGTAATAGGCAAGATTGTTTGATTAACCTGAAAGCGAGGCATTCTAAGTGAACTTAAGTCTTTTAAAGTTACATATTGTAGAGCTGCTAAATAAGCACCATAAAATCACCACAGTCGCCGAGCTTCTTGGCCTGAAGCAACCCACCGTTACTTTTCATATGAAAAATCTGGAGCGTGAATTCGGAGTAAAGCTGTTTGACACACGTATGGGCAAAATCATCCTGACGGATGCCGGAAATGCACTGCTGCACTATGCCAGCAAAATTAATGCACTGGCTGCTGAAGCTGAGCGAGTCGTCCGCGAGTTCGATACGCTCCAGCGGGGAAGTATACGTATTGGCGCAAGCTATGTACCCGCTACCTACCTACTTCCTGCTGTGCTGCACCGCTTTGCCCGTGAGCATCCGGGCATTCACATCGCCTTGTCTGTGAAAACAGCGCCCGTGATCAAGGACATGCTCGCTCGCCACGAAATTGACCTCGGCATCATTTCGGCAGAGCCGTTTCAATCCCCAACGCTACTCTCAGAATCCTTAGGCGAAGATGAACTGATACTCATCTGCTCACCCACTCATCCGCTCGCCAACGAAACCGATTTGACGCCCGAGCTGATCGCTTCTTCCTCCTTCGTATTACATGGCAAGGAATCCAGCACACGCCATGTGACCGACAAATGGCTGGAGCGTGGGAGTCGGCGACTTCCTTCCTACCTGGAGCTGGATTCACTAGAAGCCATTAAACAGGCGGTTATGCTGGGAGAACACATCTCCTTTATCTCTCGCATTGCCGTACAGTCAGAGGTTGACCGGGGCTTACTGGTTGTAAGACCTATTCCGGGGCAGTCTGTTGAGCGGTACATCTATATGGTCAGCAACAAAGACCGTCATCGCTCGGCGCTCATTCACAGATTCACCGAATATTTGTCATGGAACCAAGATTAAATCTTACCCGTCATATAGAAATTATGTAATTTTTTAACCGGAGTCCCCTCTTGCTTTGACATACGACTGACAATATACCCGTAAAGTGTAGCGTGTAACCTATTCGGACGAACAGGAGAGGATGAAATGAAAACAGGCCTTCGTATCACCAAATTGATGTCGGTAGTAACTCTGAGTGCAGTACTGCTCGTAACAGGATGGAAAGGAGCAGAACCGGTACAAGCCGCCGCCAATGCCACACCAAGCTATGAGGTGAAGCTACTACTGGATACGGCTCAGGTCCTCAATGCGGATGGCTCATTAAAAAGTGGCATCGTGAACGAGTTTCAAATTAGCAACGATGCACAACGATTGAGCGTCGAGTATTTTGATACAAATTCATTGCAATTGAATGACGAGGGCTGGAACGTGAGATTTCGCAAAAAAGAGGACAAAAAAAATTATGAATTAACCTACAAAAAGCGCTATACGGTCACAAATGGAAATATCGACGCGGCGCTCACCCAAGCGAATAAAGAAGGGTTCAGCGCATCTGATGATAATTATGAGGCTGAGGTGGATTGGGGATACAGCAAGCAAACACTAAGCTTTTCCAATGATAAAAAAACAAACGCCTCCAAAGGATTGGCTCTGCCTTCCCCAGATCAAGCATTAAAGCAATTGCAGGATAATCTTCCGGGCAAGCTGCAAAACTGGAAAAATAGCAATTGGGGCAAACAAACCTTGGCAGACTCCAGAGTACGCGGTCCTGTACAGGTCAGTAAATACGAGGGTAGCTTTCAGGGATTGGATACCGACGTTGAAATATGGCCTATTCGCAGCGCAAACGGATCAGGTACAGATTCTATTATCGAAATCTCCTTCAAAACCTCGGATTACAGTGTTGCCGCCAGCAACCGCACCAAGCTGATGAACCTGTTGCAATCCAAAGGATGGCTGGTTCCCGCCGATTCCCTGAAAACGAATTTGGTACTGGAACGCTACTAAGCTAATCCAACATAAAAAGGAACCGAAGCGCCACCCTGTTGAGGGTGATACGAACGGTTCCTTTTATTATTATTTATATGACTACAAAGTCAATATGTTAAAGTTGCTTGCTTACATACGTTCTGGTGCAGACACGCCCACCAGCTTCAGTACGTTGGCAATGGTCGTGCGCACCGCACCAAACAACGCCAAGCGTGCCTGTGTTTGAGCGGCATCCTCTGTGATGACGCGCTCTGCCTTATAGTAGCTGTGGAACAATGAAGCCAGCTCGTAGACATAGCGAATCATACGGTGTGGTGCAAAGTTTGCAGCCGCTACCGATACTTCTTCCGGCAGCTCACCGATTTTGCGTAACAGATCGTATTCATGTTCAGCCGTCAGCTTGGACAAGTCAACTTCCGCCAACGGCAGCACAGCAATACCTTGCTCTTCGGCTTGACGATATACGCTACATGCACGTGCGTGCGCATATTGTACGTAGAATACTGGATTCTCATTGGAAGTGGAAATCGCCAAATCCATGTCAAAATCCAGGTGCGAATCCATGCTGCGCATAGTGAAGAAGTAACGGATCGCGTCTACACCCACTTCTTCCATCAGATCTTCCATCGTCACGGCCTTGCCGGTACGTTTGGACATTTTTACTTTTTCCCCATTTTGGAACAAGCTGACCATTTGGGCAATCAGCACTTTAAGCTTATCTGGATCATTGCCCAGTGCTTCCATTGCTGCCTTCATCCGTGGAATGTAGCCGTGGTGATCCGCTCCCCAAATGTTGATGATCGTGTCATAACCACGAGCATATTTATCGCGATGGTAAGCGATATCTGGGGTTAGGTACGTATATGTACCGTCATTTTTGATCAAGACACGGTCTTTATCGTCGCCGTACTTGGTCGTATTGAGCCATGTAGCTCCGTCCTTCTCGTAAATCTCCTCACGGTCACGCAGCTCATTCAGCGCTTTAAGCACTTCACCGTTTTCATACAGTGATGTTTCGCTGAACCAGGAGTCAAAAGGTACACGGAACAGCTCCAGGTCGCGCTTGATCTTGTTCAGTTCCTTTTCCAGACCGTAGTCACGGAAATAAGCTGCGCGATCTCCCGGTTCCATGGACAACAGAGAATCGCCCTTTTCGGCCACCAGTTCCTTGGCAAACCCGATGATATCCTCACCATGGTAACCATCCTCCGGCATCTCCGCAGGCTGTCCCAGCTCCTGCAAATAACGCGCTTCAATAGAGCGGCTCATGTTGTAAATCTGGTTGCCCGCATCATTAATGTAGTATTCACGAGTTACTTTGTATCCTGCAAAATCAAGCACGTTGCAGAGAGCATCCCCTACGGCTGCACCACGTGCATGACCTAAGTGAAGGCTACCTGTCGGATTGGCGCTGACAAACTCGATTTGTACCTTTTTGCCTGCACCTTCCTGTATACGCCCGTAATCTGTCCCCTGCTCCTGCACTTGCCCAATGACTGCATACAGGTAGCTCTTGTTCAGGCGAAAGTTAATAAAGCCCGGTCCAGCGATTTCCGCACTTTCAATAGAAGCGGAAGCTAAATCCATATTCGCGATCAAATCTTCAGCGATTTGCCGTGGGTTCTTCTTTGCAATGCGGGTGAGCTGCATCGCAGCGTTGGTAGCCAAATCACCGTGTGACTTGTCCTTTGGCACCTCCAGCGTAATGGTCGGCAGCTCTTCGCGGCTCACGATTCCGGTAGCCAGCACCGCCGCCTCGATTGCTGAAGTCACCTTTTGATTAATAAGTTCCAGTGGATTGCTTGTCATGATTATTGCTCCTCCTGTATATGCAAACTGATGGCAAAATGCCCCGAGAAATCCTCAAATACGTACAGATCATAGGTCCAGCTCACATGTCCGGTGAAACCATCCATCCGAATATCGAGCTTCTGCGTATGCGCAGACATGTTCAGGTTTAAATAAGGCGAGCGGTAAAATCCAGGCAACCTGCGTCCCAGCGCAAACGACTGCTCTGATTGTACCTCACCGTGACGAATCAGCTTTAGCTCATCCGATCCGATTTTGACTGTGTTCCGTGTCGTACCGCCCTCAGGACTTTCTTGCGGCTCATCGTACCTTATATATAGATGCTTCCCACGCACGATCGCTTCTCCGGGAAGTTCCTGTACCACATCTTCTCCGTCATGATGACTATGAAGACGGATTCGGACCTTTGCATTATGTGGCATGTATTCAAACTCCATTCTATTGCTATCCTACTGTACTACTATATCCAGTTCCCGATTGCAATTCAAATGAGTTTTTACAAAAAGATGCTTTCATCCAAAAAATTCAGCTACCTTAAGTCAGCTCCATCGGATGCTTGGCTAAAACTTTCGATGAATCGAGAGGCTAGAGAAGACATGTATTTATCCTTCAGCCAGACAGCCGCCACACGTGTATGCAATTCCTCACACATAATTTCCTTAACGATTAACTGGTTATTGCTTCCGAGTGACAACGCAGACCGCGAAATCATACCGATCCCCAGCCCTTCATTAGCCCAGTGAAGCGTGGTGCGAGCATCATCGTTTTTACAAAAGAAATTCGGCTCAAAGCCATACTTCATACAAGTGTCGTGGATCAATTGTTCAAAGCGGCGATATACGATGAGCGGCCTGTTCTTCAACTCAGACAATGAAATGGTCTTCTGTTCGGGGTTCCAGTCATATTCTTCTGTCATCACTGCTATCATCGGCTCAGTGGACGCATATCTACACCCTAAATCGGTAGTATTAAAAGGGGTTCTGACGATACCGACCTCGACAATTCCTTTGTTCAAAAGATCGAGAATCATGAACGTATTTCCCTCATGAATTTCAAATTTCACACCCGCATAGGTTTTATGAAATTCGGAAAGCCTGTCTTTCATCAGCGTTGCCCCAGAGGAGGAGACCGTTCCAATGGTGAGCGTACCTTTCATCCCCATGGCAAAATCGTTTATCTCTCTTGTCGTGGCATCTGTCAGCTCCAAAATCTGCTTGGCCCTGTTCTGTAAAATAATGCCGGCCTCCGTCAACTGGATGCTTCGTGAGCCTCGATGCACGAGCTTTACGCCAAGCTCTTCCTCTAGCTGCATGAGCTGCTGACTTAAGGGAGGCTGCGCGATTTGCAGCTTTTTGGCTGCCGCTGTAATCTGTCCGGCCTCTGCGATCGCCAAAAAATACTTGAGATGTCTCAATTCCATCATTTTGGACCTCCGGTACTGATATATGTAAAACCTATACCTCTAATATATATTAAATATTATTCATATGGTTTGGGATATGCCATAATCAAATTCAGTTATGCTATTGCGGCATGAGGCTATATACATTATTCAGGTTAGGTGATGGTTTATTTGCTGAAATTTGCTGTTTTTTTGAAACCCTATAAAAAGGAAACGATTCTTGGACCTCTGTTTAAACTAATTGAGGCCATCCTGGAACTATTGCTGCCTACGATGGTTGCTTTAATGATCAATCATGGCGTAGGTAAAGGAGACACCCATTATGTTTGGCAGATGGGTCTTTTGATGTTACTCATGACTATACTGGGCTTTGGCAGTTCATTAGTGTGTCAGTTTTACGCAGCTCGTGCCTCTCAAGGATTCGGAACTACGCTGCGCAATACGATGTTTAAGCATATTTCTTCGTTTTCTTATGCTGATCTCGATAAATTCGGTACACCCTCGCTTATCAACCGGATTACGAATGATGTCAATCAGCTGCAAACAGCTGTTGCGATGTTGATTCGTTTGGTCATTCGTGCTCCTTTTATTTGTATCGGGGCGATTATCATGTCCATGATTCTGGACTTCCGCCTTGCTTTGGTGCTATTGGCGGCTACACCGATTCTGGCTTTGATTCTGTATGTAGTCATTACGAAGGCTTCTCCCCTGTACCGGCTATACCAGAAAAAACTCGATAAAATCGCTCTGGTACTTAGCGAAAATCTTACAGGCGTACGGGTCATACGTGCATTTGCCAAAAGAGGAGCTGAACGAGTAAAGTTCAATGCCGCCTCAGATGACCTGACCCAGACTGCTATTCGTGTCGGACGTATTTCTGCTTTGCTAAGCCCCGCCACCTTGTTGGTGGTGAACGGAGCTATTATTGCTATCCTGTGGATCGGCGGCATCCATATCCAATATGGATCTCTTACACAAGGGGAGATTATTGCCTTCATTAATTACATTACGCAAATTTTACTGGCTCTGATTGTGGTAACCAATTTAATTATTTTGTTCACCAAAGCTGCCACTTCAGCAGCGCGTATTCAGGAGGTCCTAGACACACAAGCTTCGATTTCCGACACTGCTGCTACCCCTACATCTATAGACAGGGAGGGAGCAAGTGAGCATGGCGCTGTACCAGCCATCTCTTTTGATCATGTTTCCTTTGGATACAATAAGACAGGACAACTGGCACTGAGCGATGTAGTAGTAAACATCTATCCCGGTGAAACGGTCGGCATCATCGGAGGAACAGGTTCGGGGAAATCCACCTTTGTGAATCTTATTCCCCGCTTCTATGATGCGGTAGAGGGTCGTGTGCAGGTTGATGGCATCGACGTTCGGCAATATAAGCTCGAGCAATTGCGGCAGAAAATCGGAATTGTCCCTCAGAAGGCACTGCTGTTCACTGGTACTATAGCGGATAATATCCGTTGGGGGCATGAACACGCTACCGACGAGGAAGTCGCTCAAGCCGCAGCAATCGCGCAAGCGGATGAGTTCATTTCCAACCTGCCGGAAAAATTCGATGCTCCGATCACCCGAGGGGGGCTTAATTTGTCAGGAGGACAAAAGCAGCGACTTACCATTGCCCGAGCTATTGTCGGCAATCCGCAAATTCTCATTTTGGATGACTCCTCAAGCGCACTTGATTTTGCAACCGACGCCGCCCTCCGTAAATCGTTACGGGAAAATAGCACCAGCATGACCGTCCTGTTGGTCTCGCAACGAGTAAGCAGCGTACAGCATGCTGATAAAATAATTGTGTTTGATGAGGGACGGATTGTCGGTATCGGCACACATGAACAGTTGATGAGCAGCTCAGATGTATATCAGGAAATTAATCATTCCCAGCTCTCAACGCAGGAGGTAGACCAATGAGTGGCAAGGAAACCTGGAGAAGATTGTTAACCTATGTGGGTCAATATAAAACAACAACATGTTGGGTCATCGTCAGTGCAATTCTCAGCGTGCTTGCCAGTCTGATTGGACCCTACATGATTGGTCAGGCTATCGACCATATGGTGGATAAGGGAGCAGTGGATTTTAAAGGTATTGCGCAGATTCTAGCTGGATTAGGCATTGTATATGTTGTAGGCAGTCTATTTAGCTGGCTGCTCACGTATTTGACGAACCGTATTGCTTTTCAGACCGTAAATGATATGCGGCGGGAGTTATTTGATCATTTTAATATCCTTCCGTTAAGCTTTCATGACACTCACCCGCAAGGAGACAGCATTAGCCGTTTTGTGAACGATATGGATGCTGTGTCGGATGGATTGCTGCAAGGCTTTTCCACATTGATTACCGGGATTATTACGATTATAGGCTCCATTGTACTCATGCTGTATATCAGTCCGATCATGACGTTGGTCGTATTGGTGTCTGCCCCGATCACATATGGCGTAGCACGGTTCATTACCACAAGATCGCAGCGTATGTTCCGCGAACAGGCCAAAATTTTAGGAAGCCTGAACGGTTATGTGGAAGAAATGATCGGCGGGCAACGGGTAGTTACCGCTTTTCATTATGAAAACCGCTCGCTTGAGGAATTTTCCGCCAGAAACGAACAATTGTATCAAGCCGGAGTGAAATCGCAGTTTTACGGATCATTGTCCAACCCCTCTACCCGATTGGTGAACAACATGACTTTTTCAGTCACCGCCATGATTGGCTGTATCTCCATTATTTTAGGTGGGATCTCGGTAGGCGGATTGTCGAGCTTTCTGATTTATACCAATTTGTTCGCCAAGCCCTTTAATGAAATTACGGGTGTGCTGACCCAGTTCCAGGCAGCTACGGCTTCTGCTCAGCGCATATTTGCTATTTTGGACTCACCGCCAGAGCAGCCCGAAAAATCGAACGCCGTACAGCTGGAGCGCAGCAAAGGCACGATTCTTTTTGATCATGTCAAATTCTCCTATAACCCGGAACGTACGCTCATTACGAACTTTAGTTTGGAGGTAAAGCCAGGCACTCGTGTGGCCATTGTTGGGCAGACCGGAGCTGGCAAAACCACACTCGTCAATCTGCTCATGCGATTTTACGATGTGGACAGCGGCTCGATATCCATCGACGGGGTGAATATCAACGACATGAGCCGGAACAGCCTACGGACTAACTTTGGTATGGTGCTTCAAGATACATGGCTGTTCAGCGGGACCATTCGGGACAATATCGCTTACGGGAAGCCAGAGGCCACGGATGAAGAATTCATCGCGGCTGCAACAGCTGCCAATGCGCATAGCTTCATCAAGCGACTGCCTCATGGCTACGATACGGTCATTAGCGGGTCAGGCGACAGCCTGTCGCAAGGCCAAAAACAGCTGCTCACCATCGCGAGGGTGATCCTCGTCGATCCACCTATGCTAATCCTGGATGAAGCCACCAGCAGCATAGATACCCTGACAGAAGCACGTATCCAAAAAGCATTTATGAAAATGATTGCCGGACGCACCAGCTTTGTAATCGCCCACAGACTATCAACCATCCGCGAAGCGGATTTGATTTTATACATGAAAAACGGCGATGTCGTGGAAAGCGGTACCCATGAGGGACTGCTTGCCAGCGGCGGCCATTATGCCTCGCTCTATAACAGCCAGTTCACTACAGCTTAAAAGACTGAACGGATACGGTCGCATTATTAAGGTCAACGTTCTTTAAAAAAGTCGGTTGCTTTTTAAGCAAACGGCTTTTTAATTTCTCTTTGATAAATCCCCCCTTATATTATATAATAAAACACGAACAAACGTTTCCGTTTCATCTAAACCTTATGGTTTGTGTATAGCCAACACCTATGCGTGGGTTTCAGTTGGGAGGCTGAATATGGATATTAATGAATTTCAAAAGTGGGTCAAGCAATATTATCAGGAGAGAAACTGGTCGGATTTAGATATCTTCGTCCGAATTGGTTTCTTGGCAGAGGAAACCGGGGAGGTTGCGAGAGCTATTCGCGCCCTGGAGATTGGCAGAGACCGGCCTGATGAGATCGATGGTTCATTCGAGGAGAACAAGGAGCATTTAACTGAAGAACTTGGAGACGTACTGGGTAATCTCATCGTGATCGCCAACAAGTATGACATCACCTTGGAGGATATATTCCGAACACACCAGCAAAAACTTGCAAAAAGATATACATAAAGGAGAATCTCATATGAAAAGCATTGCTGTTTTTTGCGGTTCCAGTAATGGAGCGTCTGAGATTTATCGAGAGCATGCTGTTGCTCTGGGCAAGGCACTTGCCGAACAGGAAATAAGCCTGGTTTATGGAGGAGCAAGTGTTGGTTTAATGGGTGCAGTCGCTGACGCGGCACTTCATGCAGGAGGTCGCGTCATCGGTGTGCTCCCTCACTTTTTGCAAAGCCGTGAAATTGCACATAATGGCCTGAGCGAATTAATCATTGTTGATTCCATGCACGAACGAAAATCTAAAATGGCAGAGATTGCGGACGGATTCATTGTTTTACCAGGTGGCCCAGGTACAATGGAAGAATACTTTGAAATTTTCACATGGGCGCAATTAGGCTTGCATGAAAAGCCATGCGGTCTTTTAAATATTAACCATTATTACGATCCTCTTATTTCCTTGTTTGATCGTATGGCTCAGGAACAATTTATGCAGGAAAAATATCGTGCAATGGTAGTTACGGATACTACTCCGCAAGGAATCCTACGGCAATTTACAAATTACACTCCTCCTGCCGTCAAAACATATCTCACGAGCAAACGGACCTGACATTAGGAATGGCACATATTGCTCAACAGACATACCATTTAATTTAATATGATATGAAAGGAACACCACCGTCAACGTTATTCCAGTGGTGTTCCTGCAAAATTGAGGAGAATTGCAGGCTTTTATTCTACCTAATCGTCACGTTCACTTTTACACCTGCATTTAATTATGTACTCATCCAATGAATGCTGTCACGCCTAACGAGAACCCCAATTTTAAATCCCAGCGCCCGTAGCGGTTGGATGGTCCATTTGCTCACTTTCCTGAAAATCCCTGCGGTACAACCAGCCGATCAAGATAGCAATGGTCGTCATAATCGCAGCCAACAAATACACCTGCACCATACCGAAACGGTCTGCATACCAGCCCATAAATAACAAGGACAGACCGAAAGCGAGATTTGTAATCACATCAATTCCCGCCATCACTTTGGGCAGCTGAGCTGCCGGTGCACTGGTTTGAAGCAAAGTGCGGCGAATAATCCCTGCCATTTGAACAGGTAAGCCTGATACAGCAAAAAGAATAAGTGCCGCGACCGGAACGGTATTCAGTGCAAATACAACCGTAATTAGCACGTACACCAGCAACGCTCCAAGCATGTATAAAAAGCTGTTCTTTTGCAATCGCTTGACCAAGCCAACGACAATCAATCCACCTAAAATCATGCCCGAGAAAAAGGATGCATTCATAAAGCCCCACCAGCTCGCATCCCGATGCAGCACTTGGCTGACGTACGCTAAAATAAATACGCCGAGCCAGGAGACTCCCCCAATACTATCCACGCTATCGACGATCATCAGAGAACGAATACGACGGTTGTGCCAAATGATTTTCCAGCCTTCCCCAAGCTCTTTCCAATGGGAGTTTTTTTCCTTTTCCTTTGCAGGTTCTACTAGATTTGTTGAGGAATCCGAAGCTTCAAGACTTAATTCCTTCTGATCCAGCGGATCACGAATGAAGGATGTGACAGTTACAGCCACGAGATAGCAACAAGACGCAATCACAAGCGTATTCAGGGAACCTAGCCAAGCCACAATAATTCCGCTCAACGCCCAGCCTGCACATTTGACCACCTGATCACTGACCGCTACCATGCCGTTAGCCCGCATTAGTCCTTCTCCAGTAGCCAAACGGGGTACAAGCGAATTACGCGCAGGATTCGTCCAGCCGTCCAGGAAAGACATACCGAACACCATCACAAAAATAAACAGAAACGACCTTTGCTCAGGTACGATCCACAAATAAAGCAGCAGAAGCGTAAAGATGACAAACTGTCCAAACTGGGAAAATAGCAACACTCGTGTCAGCCGAAATCGACCGAGGACGATTGGTGCAACGAGCCCACTAAGCACTTGAGCAGACAATCGGAACAACGGAATCAAAATTGTCGTCATTAAGGAATTACTTGAACTGAACACCAATACCACTACACTCAACATGTAGATGATATCTGCTACGTTGGAGATCGTCTGAGACCCCCACAGGTAATAAAAAGAGCGTCTGATCAAAAAAGTTTCCCCCTCTTTGGTACATCGCCGATTTATGTATTTCATAACCAAACCGTTCCTGTTGACATTACAAATCTGTTAAATGTCTGGTTTTTTGTATATTCTACGCACACCCTTAAATTTCCTTCTTTTATCTTAAAAGGAAATCCGGTGTCCAGTATGCTTTCATAGCCTTTTTCAAATCTTATCCAACACAAAAAAGCGCCTATAGCGCTCTTTCCCACCCAAAAACAGGCAATAAAGACCACTAAGGCGCTTTTTAAAATGTTTACTTCGTTAAATCTTCTACAAACTTAGGTAGTACAAACGCCGCTTTGTGTAGACGCGGACTGTAATATCGGGTGTCCATTTCTGGAATTCGGGTCTCGTCTACTTCGAGCGGATCATACTTCTTACTCCCCAACGTGAATGTCCAAAGACCACTCGGATAGGTCGGAATGTTCGCACCATAAACACGCACAATTGGGAAAATTTCCTTCACATCTTTGTTGACCTTCTGAATCAGGTCTGCCTTGAACCAAGGGTTATCCGTTTGCGCAACGAAAATGCCGTCTTCCTTCAACGCCTCAAAAATGCCTTGGTAAAACCCGCGCTCAAACAGCGGGGCTGCCGGACCTACCGGCTCCGTCGAATCGACCATAATGACGTCGTATTCATTTTTGTGTTCAATAATATGCATGTATCCGTCATTGACCAGCACTTCTACATTAGGCTCGTCCAGCTTCCCTGCGATTTCAGGCAAATATTTTTTGGAATATTCAATCACCTTACCGTCGATCTCAACCAATACCGCCTTTTCTACTTCAGGGTGCTTGATGACCTCACGAATAACGCCGCCATCGCCACCGCCCACAACCAAAACTTTCTTCGGATTCGGATGTGTATTCAAGGCCGGATGTGCTACCATTTCGTGATACACAAATTCATCCTTAACCGTTGTCATCACCATGCCATCCAGAACAAGCATATTGCCGAATTCCTCAGTCTCGATCATAGCCAGATCCTGAAAATCTGTTTTCTCAGAGACGTAGGTTTGTTTGATTTTTGCTGTAATGCCGAAAGAGGGAGTCTGCTTCTCCGTAAACCACAAGTCCATCATTCCAACCTTCTTTCTGATCAAAGTATGTGTCCGGCAATCCGGTAGCATAAACGTTGACTTTCCTTATATCAGCAACACGCAAACGCCGAGTTTGCTATATTTATTGTACCAAACGCATTGGAATTTCACACTTTTTGCATTATAAGTGATACCTGAATGGGCTGCAAAAGCAATTTGGAGATTTAATCTTGTTTAAAATAGATACGTGTGTGTATCTGATGAATAGACGCTTTCGGATTGACTATACTGAGAACATCAACTATGGAAGGAGGTGGCATGATGACCGATACGACCGGGCGATCCCCCAAGCGTAAACCGCTTTGGCTTCGATGCTTTCAGGGACTGATGTCTCTCACTATTCTGACGGTCATCGCCGCCTGCATCCTGCTCGCCTATTTGTACACGACCAGCCTTCCGCTCGCGGATACGGATCGGAATTCACGTCTGCTCGATAGTCAGGGACAAGTCATCGCCACTTTCTCTGCTGGAGGCAAAGAATCCATTCCGGTCCAGCTTGATCACATTTCACCCGATTTGATTGCAGCTACCCTGGCTGTGGAAGATCGGAAGTTTTACGATCATTTTGGCTTTGATTTCAAAGGTCTGGGCCGGGCGGTAATCGTTAATCTGACCCGCTGGGATATGTCGCAAGGGGCCAGCACGCTGACTCAGCAGCTTGCACGGAATCTGTACTTATCTCATGAGAAAACGTGGACGCGCAAAGCCAAGGAGGCCATTTATACCGCACAGCTTGAAATGAAGTACACCAAGAATGAGCTGCTGCAAATGTATTTGAATGAAATTTACTATGGTCACGGCGCCTATGGCATTGAAGCAGCTTCGCAAATGTATTTCGGTAAATCCGCAAAGGAGCTGGATTTGGCCGAAAGTGCCCTGTTGGCGGGTATTCCGAAAGGACCGACCTACTATTCACCGTATAATCATATGAAAAATGCAAAGGATCGGCAGAAAATTGTACTGGACTCCATGGCGCTCACCGGCAAGATTACTCCGGCCGAAGCCACCAAGGCCTATGAGGAAATGCTGGCCCTGCGGCCCGAGAGCCAGCGCCGAACAGTGGAAACCGCTCCCTGGTTCCGCGATTACGTCCGCCAGCTGGCGACTCATCAACTTGGGATTAGCGAAGGGGTGCTTGAGCATGGCGGACTGAGTATTTATACCACGCTGGACATGCACATGCAGCAGGCAGCCGAGGCGGCTGTAAACGAAGGCATGAAGAACAGCAACGGACTGGAAACCGCGTTAATCTCCATGGACCCGCGCAACGGACATGTCAAGGCCATGGTCGGCGGAACGAACTATGTCGGGAATCAATATAATCATGCGCTGGCCACAACCCGGCAGCCGGGCTCCGCTTTCAAGCCGATTATGTATCTGAGCGCGCTGGATTCCGGCGAATTGACGAGTACGTCCAAGTTCGAAAGCCGACCGACGTTGTTCCACTACGATAACAACCGCAAGACCTATAAGCCCAAAAATTTTGGAGACAAATACTTGGGCGAAATAGATCTTCGGCGCGCAATTGCGGCGTCCGATAATATTTATGCCGTTAGCACCATTTTGAAGGTGGGAACGGACAAGGTCATGGACCTCGCCAGCAAAATGGGCATTACAAGCGAGCTCAAGCCCGTACCCTCGCTGGCGCTGGGTGTGTCACCCGTCAGCCCGTTCGAGATGGCCTCCGCCTTCTCGGTCATCGGCAGCGGCGGGCAAAAGGTGGCTCCGGTGGCAGTGCTGCGCATCACCGATGCGGCCGGGCGGTCGCTGTACGAAGCGCCCCAAGCCGCGCCCGTGCAGGTGGTGAAGCCCGCCTCCGCCTATGTCCTTACACGCCTCATGGAAGGCGTGTTCGAAGAAGGCGGCACCGGCAACCGGGTCGCGAAGCTGATCAAGCGCCCGGTTGCCGGCAAGAGCGGCACGACCAACACCGATGCGTGGATGGTCGGCTTTACCCCCGAACTATCCACCGCTGTCTGGGTTGGCTATGACAAGGGCAAGGACATCAGCACACAGGATGCCCGACGGGCGGCTCCGATTTTTGCGCAATATACGGAGAAAGCGCTGGAGAATGTGCCGCCCAAAATCTTTCCTATCCCCGACGGCGTAGTCAGCGCTTATATTGATCCGGCCAGCGGCAAACTGGCTGCACCGGACAGCCCGGATAAGCGGCTGGAGGTATTCGTCAGCGGCACGGAGCCGAAGGAGACGCTGTCGGGGCAAGATAACCCACCGGCATCAACACCAACTGACCAAGCGGAGCGACAAGCCGAAAAGAAATCATGGTGGGGCAATTTTAAACGTTGGTGGATGGATTAATAGCAAAAAAAGACTGGGGGAACGCGATGAGCGCTCTCTCAGTCTTTTTATTTTCGCTTCACTTACCTCATGTACCCATTTACCTCTCTTGACAGTGCCATCAGCCATCATTCCGTTAAGCCCCGCTCTTCCCTAAAGCTGCGCTATTACCAATAACAGCTAAACGACTCAATACGGTTAGTGTCTACACCATAATAAAACCAAAAACGTCCACTCCACCGAAAACCCGCTACGGATGTCCTGCCTACAAAGACAGGGTACATCCAGAAACGCTCTCCGTTCGTCAGCCATACAAACGTATTGCGGAACAAACAACCAAAGATGGCTCCAGGGTCAACCGCATACGCCGAAACCAGCGGCTTCGGTGGCGTAAATTGCGGTGGTGGGGAAGTTGGTGCTTGAGTTTGCTGCCCACCTTGCGGACCGAATGGCCCCTGCGGCGGTGGTGAGAACGGCTGTGGCGAAAATGGTCCTGGGCCTGGTGGCGGACCTATCGGAGATGGGAAGGAATCCTGCATATCAGGAAATTGTGGAATCGAAGGACTTGACGGCGTGAAAGGACCCGGAGTACCCGGTTGCGTTCCGAAAGGAACTTGTGGCAGTAAAGACATGTGTTTCACTCCTTGTGTTCTAGGCTGATGTATCCTATGCGGGACATCAGCCCGCGGACTGGGCGAATCCCCATATCGCCGCCAAACTCCGCCATTTCGTCCTTTTACATCAAAAATTCTTATTTCCTGATACGATTAACTCCCTTTCTGAACATGCTCCAGCTCAATTTCATGCACCATTTTAATCTCGATTCGTTTCCTTAGCTCATAATACCGTTCCAGTAGTCGGTGCTCAACCCCCAACTGTTCATTCATCCAGCCTATAATAGAGTCATCGTGATGTTCATTAGACCAGCTAAACAAATCGCTATATAGCTGACCAAATGATTCCTCATTGCTACGAGCGAACCGGATCGGTCGGGCTGTATAGCTTAGCTTTAGTTCCAACATCTCATATAGCACGTCCAAACGGTATTCCAATGTCTGTACATCTTCTTTGGATGTATCGTAGCTTTTTATATCCTGAACAAGTTCCCTAAAGGTTAGTCCTACATGCTGCATAGCAAAATAAG
Organism: Paenibacillus polymyxa; assembly: GCF_001719045.1. Classification (NCBI taxonomy): domain Bacteria; kingdom Bacillati; phylum Bacillota; class Bacilli; order Caryophanales; family Paenibacillaceae; genus Paenibacillus; species Paenibacillus polymyxa. The sequence goes on along the minus strand of NZ_CP015423.1, from coordinate 3,003,417 downwards.
ACCACACACAACTGCCTGTAGCCGTTCCATGAGCCTCCCAAAACGGATTCCACAGGATAGATCGAATCGTATCCTTCTGCCCTTCTCCAAACAATGCGATTCCAGCAATAATTCCTGCATTACAGTCTACGGAAGCATGTTGCTCTCCCCAATGTACCAATCGCGGAATCATATCTTCAGTCGTGCATTTGAAGCTTAACAGAGGTAAGAATTCATTAAACAAATTCTGATCTAGCGCTTTTTCCAATTTAGCCGCCAGTTTCTCACGATACGGTTCGCATGGAAGATGTACCAGTCCTAAACAGGCATCCACAGACACAGCTCCATACGGTCCGTTCACCAAAGCGACGAGATCAGCAGCAGCCTCCACATAACCCAAATAACCTAGCGCATACAGCACACCGTCAGGTATATGTTCTGGGGATGCCTGATTTCGGACGTAACGCTCGTACATATCCTGCGCCAAAGTAACATCCCCGCATCTCATGATCGGCTGAAGGAGCAACCCCCGGATATAATGATGGGGATCTTCTACAAAAAGCCTATATAACTCCCTCGCATCTTCCACTGTCCCATATTGGGCAACCACATCCGTATAGGCAGAAATGATGCTGGCATCCAGCTTCTTAGCTGAGCCGAACATATCCATAAGTCTTGCTGTCGCGTCCATTATCCTGTCTTTCTCCTTTCACGTGTGTACATCTTCATGAAGCACTTCTCTAATGCTGAATATTTCTATTAAAAAAGAGGAAAGATGTTATCATCTACGATACAATCTAGGGAGTTGATCTCATGCATGATTCCAGTCCAAAAATCACAACATTTTTCATGTTCTCCGGTCAAGCAGAAGAAGCCATGCAATATTATACCTCTGTATTTAAACCGTCTGGTATCATGAGCATTTTTCATCAGGAAGATGGGACCGTGTTACATGCCGTATTCAACCTCAAAGGGCAAACTTTTATGGCTATAGACTATAACCATCAGGACAAACACCCTTTTACCCCAGCTCTATCGCTATTCGTCACTTGTGATTCGGAAGAAGAAATCCATAGCGTGTTTGACCAGCTATCTCAGGAAGGCCGAGTTCTAATGCCCCTTGAAGCCTCTCCCGTAAGCCAACAATTTGGGTGGGTTGAAGATAAATACGGAGTCTCATGGCAATTGAACCTGGCAAAAGACTAGATTTCTTCTCTAAACGATCCAGCAGACTCTAGAAGTCTATGAAAAAACAATATACTATACCCCATCTTTTTTTGGTAATATTACATTTAATAGGTGCCAGTAAAAGGATGTGTGTTTATTGTATAGTGCAAATTGTGAACAATGTTTTGGTTTATGCTGTGTAGCCTTGCCTTATGCAAAATCAGCTGATTTTGCTTTTAATAAGGATGGAGGAACCCCTTGTCAAAACCTCAATGCGGATTATCGTTGTGATATTCATAAGAATCTAAGAAACAACGGCTTGCGAGGCTGTACGGTATATGATTGCTTTGGAGCAGGTCAAAAAGTTTCCCAAGTTACATACAAGGGAAAAAGCTGGCGAGACGATCCGGCAATAGCTGAGGAAATGTTCAATATATTTCCCATCATGCAACAGCTTCATGAAATGCTTTATTACCTCAATGAAGCCCTTAACTTAAAAGAAACTCAACCCATCTATACAGACTTACAAAAAGCTATGGCGAAAACCGAGCAGCTTACGGATCAAGATCCAAAATCCCTCATAAATCTTCATGTACCAACCCATAGGGCGTTAGTCAATGATTTACTTTTACAAACAAGTGAGTTAGTACGAGAAAAAGTTAAGAAAAACGTGGAGCACAATAAATATAGTAAAAAAATCAGGAGTAGAGACCTTATCGGGGCCAATTTGAGAGGCGCTAATCTTAGAGGTACCAACCTGAGAGGAGTTTTACTTATTGCTGCTGATCTGCGAGAGGCTGATCTGAGAATGACAGACTTGATCGGTACGGATTTTAGAGATGCTGATTTAAGTGGGGCTAATCTGGAAGGAAGTATCTTTCTTACACAGGCGCAATTAAATTCGGCTAAGGGCAATTGTAAAACCAAACTGCCCCCTTCTCTAAGCATTCCCGGTCATTGGCTGCATTAGAGTTTATTTTATAGTACTCTCCAAGAAAATACGTAATTAAGTAATTAATATCTCAAGACGCAATTTCATTGATGACCATGTTCGGCATGTTCATCAATGAAATTGCTTACCTACATGAAAAAGAAATAGACCGCCCCGATCCAAGGTAACGGTCTATTGTTGGACCCTACTGCCGACTGCTCTTTAATGTATATTGGGCAACAAAAAGTACCTTCCATTGGATCAGGTTCAAAAATCACGTCTTTATGACTGCATCCAGATTTAAATCCCTTTATTCTTCTTCGTTTAGAAATTCCTTTAATCTCTGACTTAAGGCTGCATACTGCCCTGCATTGGTGTCCGAAAAAGCTTCCTCCCGGTTGGAGTATACATCCTGATACTGAGGAAGGCTTGAAAATTGCGACCTCGTAAAATCTATAATGTCCTCACCAATGCGGTTGTAATAGTGCCAGCCACTATCCAGCCATGTCCTCAAAATATCGCCGCCAAGCCTGTCCTGAACGACAAGCGCTGTGACACCACATTGTCCAGCCGCAGGATTATTTGCTGTCCATTTAGAACTAGACTCCAAAGACCAAGCTTGAAACAACGCCTTTTCTAATTCTAAAAAACGGTTTGCATTCAACATGCGCCTCCCCTTTCGATTCCATTCTGCACTTATGGTGAACGTGCTTTATTTATTTCAACCCGTATTCCACACTCTGTGAATCTTGGCTTCTGCTTCTTTCAGCTCTAGCAAATACACGTCGGGATTCGAAAGCTTTTTCCAGTCCTCAAACCCAAACTGCGGATCGTAATGTCGAATGAGAAGAGATAGTAAAGCTCCATGAGTTACAATGATAACCGTTTTTTCCGCCCGCTCTATAAGCTCCTGAACAAGCTGGATTCCTCGATCTACTGCTTCACGGGATGATTCCCCTCCCTCCAGCTTCAAGTCCTCGTCCAAATAGGTCTGTTCCAGCACGTCCAGCCAATGGTCCAAATGCTCATGGCTAAGTACCCGTTCTTGAAGACGTACATCAGTATACACCTGCAACTGTTTCCGTTCAGCCAAGGGCTGAATGGTTCGCACGGCCCGTTTCCACGGGCTGGACACAATATATTCCACACCTACGTTCTCCATAAAATCAACTAACTGCTCAGCTTGTCGGGTACCCTCATCGGTAAGTCGGGCATCTGGTTCCTGTCCTGTTGCTTGGGCATGTCTGACAAAATAAATTTTCTTCACGTCATCACTCCTAACTGTCACACAAATTTAAAATTCTATGTATTTACAAATAATTATTTTTGCGATATAATATAGGTTTACATATTTATTTTTCATGATACGATTCCTTTGTGTTACATCAACTCTTATGGGAGGGATTCGATGCAATTAGACAAGGGAATACACATGCTCCAGGTTTCTGCTAACATTATGGGAAGTATAGAGAGTATTCACCCCACTTTAATGTGGGACGAAGATAACATGATTTTAGTTGATACGGTTTACCCCGGGCAACTCTCACTTTTGCATGAGGCTATTCTAGGCACCGGATTAGCAATCCATAAACTTACCTTCATATTAATAACACACCAGGATCTTGATCATATCGGCAGTTTAGCAGATATAGCCCGGGCTTCTTCATCCCCAGTTCAAGTATTAGCCAGTTCTATCGAAAAGCCTTATATACAGGGAGAACAACAGCTTATAAAGCTGACTCCAGAAGCAATAGATCAAGCTGTAAGCGCCATGCCCGAATCCGTTCCGGTAGAGTGGAGACATGCATTCCGGCGTACACTTGAAAATCCCCCAAAGGCTATTGTAAACTCCACCATCGTTGCCGGGGAGGAATTACCCTTCTGTGGGGGGATCGTAGTTATAGATACTGCTGGACATACACCAGGACACCTAAGTTTCTATCATAAATCCAGTCAAACCCTGATTGCAGGAGATGCTCTACGCGTGGTAAGCGGCAAATTATTGGCTCCAGACCCACAATACTGCTGTGATTTCAATATGGCCAAAGAATCTCTTAAAAACCTGCTGCCATATGATATTAAAAAAGTGATCTGCTTTCATGGAGGGCTGTACGAAGGCAATTGTAATCAGCGGATATCTGAAATATGTGAATCCTAGCTTTTGAACACATGGTCATACCGATCCTTGACCGGTCAGTGAATTATCTAAAGAAAAGACTAACCAGGAATTCCTGGTTAGTCTTTTCTGAATGAGAACTAGGCCTTTAAGTGAACTCTTAATACGGGGACTTCTGGAGAGGCAGATGTACCTTCCAAGATTTCCACATGACTGATCATCTCTTGCCCGTCTGGAACGATTACCGGAGTAATTACAGGCAAGCCACCCTGTTGAATCGCGTCTAGATCAAACTCCATCAGTAATTGCCCTGCTTTAATGTTATCTCCTGTTTGAACGTGAGGGTTAAACCCTTGTCCTTTGAGGGAAACTGTATTAATCCCGACATGTATCAAAATTTGTACACCGGATTCATGCTCAATGATCAGAGCATGCTTACTTTTCTCCATCACGTGAACGACTTTACCCGCGAAAGGAGCAGTCACTTTACCTTCAGTTGGATGAATAGCGATACCTTCCCCCATTGCCTTCGTGGAGAACGCAGGATCTGGAACCTCTTCAAGGGAAACCACTTTTCCTTTGATTGGTGCTACCATGTCGAATTGTTCAATACGAGGAGTCGCCTTCTTTTTCAACCATTTAAACATAACGATGCCACCTTATTTAGAGATTACATTCATAAACAGTGAATGGGACTTAACTACACATTTCAAGGAACCGGTTCCACAAAATAAATAAAAAGAAGAGTGGAAGCGATTTCTATCTGAATTATAGTGAATGCCTGTTCAGGATGTCAAGGCGCTACCGTCGTAAAATAACCCGGCTAAGATAATGTCTATCTTAGTCGGGTCATTTGTTATCACAATTACGCATTTAAGTGTTTCCAATCTTAAAAGCGATTGTTTTACGGTATACTTTTCTAGTACAACATACGGCTAAAAGGGCGGTCGGCTAGTCTCCCCGAAGGGAGGTGATGCCCATGGAGGTTAAAGACGCGATTTCCTTGATGATCATGTTTGGCATGTTCATTCTGGCATTGCTTACCTACGTGAAAAAGAAATAGACCGCTCTGACTAAGGAATACGGTCTATATCCAGGTAACACAAAGCTTAAATAGAGGTTCTAATTTGGTTGCTTCTCATAGGAAAAAAACAGCCCACAGATGTGGCTGCTTTTTTACACTATTATTACTGCGTTAACGCTGGGCCTACCCTTCCAGCGCCTGCTTCAATTCCTCAGGCGAAGCGTCCCACCATTCCTCGTTATGCGAAATTAGCAGGCTTTTGAGCGCTGCTTTATCTTCACTGCCGAGATCCTCCAGCATGAAACGACGCTTGAGCGCATAATCCATACGATTGACGTGATCGGCGAGGATTTTCCAGCCGCGTTTGGCTTCGTCGTCAATCAGCATCTCGCAGGCGGTGGCACCGCCGTACATACGCCCTTCGGGCGTACGATCCACGGCTACCCATACGAGCCATACTTGGCGTCCGTTCGGTACATCCTCTTTATTCGTAGAGAACTTGATCCCGCGTTCTACTTTACTTTTGGCATGCATGGCACCGATATCAATTTTCGCCTCTCCTCGGTCAATGATAACCGGAGACATGCTGTTCAGGTCGATTGAGCCTGCGCCGAAACCCTTATGTTTACTCTTGCCACTGACAATGTTCAGTGCAATCTGTTTTTTGCCGTCCGGCTGATTTTCACTCATGCGTCACTAGACCTCCATTTTCCGTCTTCACACTCATTCTACACTATAAATATTTTAACTAATAATCTCCTGAAAGCAAACATATACATGCTGTAGATGCTTGTCAACGGGAGGTATCCATTGTATGACCCCAGCACGCACTAAAATCGTTTTATTGTCTACACTAGCCCTCGGTCTCCTCGCAGGGACGTTATGGTTTGCCTGGCAGCCCCAACCGCAATCCGACCCGCAGTCCATAGGCCAACCACTATACGGCTCCCTGTCTGAGTCTGCGCTTGCCCCAAATATGGGCAAGCCTCTAGGGGCAAACATCGTGCCTGACCTGCCCAAGAACCCTCCACAGGCCGCTACAGAAATCCTCAGCAAGAGGGTGGTAGAGTACCACATTGATGTGTCTCTGGAAAAAGGACAGGTTTTGCGAGGCACTGAGACACTGACCTGGAAGCATCCGGGCAAGAAAACCGTGAATGATCTGTATCTTCATCTATACCCGAATGCCTTTTCTTCCATGGAAACTACCTTTATGAAGGAATCCGGTGGAAAGCTGCGCGGAGACACCATGCCCAAAGACGGCTTTGGCTCCATGACGCTGACTGAACTAAAAACAGAAGACGGTTTATCTCTCATGCACCGCATCCAATATGTGCAGCCAGATGACGGTAACGCAGGCGACCGTTCGCTCGTGAAGGTGCGTCTACCCAAGCCGGTACGAGGTGGCGAAGAAATCACATTATATATGAAGTTTGAGGTAAAACTGCCCGCTATCTTCGCTCGTATGGGCGCGACAGATGATTTTGTAATGGCAGGACAGTGGTTCCCGAAGCTCAGCGTCTACGAGACTGCAGGACAACGTGGACGCGCCGAGGAGGGCTGGAACCTCCACCAGTATCATGGTAACTCCGAGTTTTATGCCGATTTTGGAATTTACAGCGTACGGATTCGGGTGCCTGAAACTTATATCGTAGCAGCGACCGGATTTCCCACCCGTGGTGCCGTCCGACAGAACGGCCAAAAAATATATCAATTTTATGCCGATGATGTACACGATTTTGCCTGGTCCGCTTCACCCAACTTTGTAACCGTAGAAGAACCCTTTTCTTCTGCTGAAGTCCCTGGTGTCAAAATCAAGCTCTACCTTGACCCGTCGCACAAGGAGCTCAAAGGGCGCTATATGAGCGCAGCGAAGGCCGCCCTTTCGTACTACAGCAAATGGTATGGGCCTTATCCATATTCCACCCTATCCATCGTGGTTCCACCCAAATCAGGCAATGGAGCCGGCGGTATGGAGTATCCGACACTCATCACGGCCGCTGCTGCGGGTAATCTGAATCCTGGCTATAGTCTGGAACGGACATTAGTTCATGAGATTGGACATCAATATTTCTACGGAATGGTAGCCAATAATGAATTTGAGGAGCCGTGGCTGGATGAAGGCTTCACCTCCTATGCAGAGGAGCGGCTTATGGAGCAAGAATATGGGCTTACCCCTAACTTGCCATTACAATCGGGACAGGTAGCCTCCCCACAGCCGCTAAACCGTGAGTCATGGAAGTACGGCTCAGCTGCTGAGTACGCGCAAAATGCCTACTCTCGAGGCAAGCTGGTACTACGGGGCATTGAACGTCAGGTGGGTATGAAAAAAATGGATCGGATTATGCGGACCTACGTCCAGACGTACCGATTTAAGCATCCGTCCTCACTGGATTTTCAACGTATCGTGGAGAGAGTCACCGGACGCTCATGGAGCCACTATTTTGAACAGTATGTATATGACGGCCAGATGGCGGACTTTTCAGTGGATCACATCACAAACCACAAGCTGGAGAATGGATATGAAGCAGTCGTGACGGTCAGCAAAAAAGGGGCGGATTATCCCAAGATCCCTGTCCAATTTACCTTCAAGGATGGTACCACGATATTCAAGGCTTGGGACGGCGCGGGCAAAAGCACAACTTTTCGGATCAAAAGTACTTCTCCCGTTTCCCATGTAACCCTTGATCCCTTATATACCATTGCACTGGAGAACAAGCATATTAACAATAGCCTAAAAGCCGAATTGGACGAAAAGCAACAAACCCGTTGGAGTGTAAGTGTAACCAAGCTGTTGGAGACACTGCTTGGAAGTCTGTCATGGTGAGGTGTCTATAGATGCGGACTGTTATAAAAGAGGGCTGGGCGCTGGTGCGCATACGATTCTATATCGTTATCATTTTATTTCTATATCGACTACTGTGGGGGGTGTTTCTCTATCGGCTGGTGCAGTCTGCCGTTATCCCGCTATTGCTCCGTTATCCTGATCAGGGTCAGAACGAGCTGGGACAGACCTTATTTTGGATGGAGAGTCAGATTGCTCTGATGGACAGCCGGGAAGTACATGTGTATTTGTGGATACTACTAGGGGCGACTGTACTACGCATACTGATCACTCCCTTCATTAGAGCCGGAATATATCAAAGTCTGCATACCGATGCGACTGAACCGCAAAGCCTGTCCTTTTTCAAGGGTATGAAACGCCATGGCATGTCGTCGCTGTTGTATTACACCATCGAGTTGGGACTGCTGCTGCTTCCCGCCTTTTGGGTAGTACCGAGACTCTACCCTATTGTAGCAGGAGCACTTCAATCTTCCTCTTATCTGCTGCATTTATTGCCCTATGTCATTGGATGGATGGCATACGGATGGTTCATTCGGCAGTGCATACTGTATATGCAACTGGGTACTGTCGGTGGTCACGCCATACTATCGTCTCTGCTCGCCTTCTTTCGCCAGCTCCTCCCAGCTATCGGTATATCCCTTTTGCTCGGTGCTTGTGTGCTGCTGGTCTTCGGTCTATTTGGCACCGTGGCAATGATTTGGACTGGCATGCTGGCGCTCATTCTCCAGCAATCGTATCATTTTGTTACTAGTCTGGTCAGGCTGTGGCATATCAGTTCGCAGTACAGACTATGGCATACCGATATCTCTAGTAGAAGCTAAGCCCTGCCTTTATGTTTTTTACTTCATTTCCGTCTGTCGAAAAACCTTGATTCATACTCGCGCAAACGACACATAACTGAATACTGTTAACAAGATCTGTTCCTGGGACATTAGGAGCAGATTTTTTTTGTAACTTTTTGCAATGAAACATTTGCCAAAGCCAGCCGTCTTTGTTACAATAATCGCAGTGAACTGATAGTAACAACTTTGTAATCTTTATTGTAACCTTTATCTCAAAAATAACGTTTCTGTGAATACTGCTCTCCAAGGTGCACATCTTAAGTTAAGCCTAATTCCTGGCACCTAGGAAGCGGGGGAACCAGTTTGGGTGAATTGATCTCGCAACAGAGTGGTCATAGGGGAACCTTCTACCGAATCCTTAAGCTAACCTCGCAGGCATTGGAAGGGGTATATTTTTTTTGAAGAAGAAGCTAACGATCGCAGCTATGGGTCTTGCCATTGCCTTTACATCTTTTACATTCGGTGGCGGCAGTGCATATGCAGACTCTAAGATGGACCAGGTCATCCAAGATGCCAAAGGAACGAACTACAGAAGCGGAGGCACTACACTCGAGGGATTCGATTGCTCCGGCTTCACAATGTACGTATACAACAAACTGGGAATTAAACTTCCGCATCAATCAGGATCACAATTCAAAATGGGATCTTCTGTATCCCGCGATGAAATGAGACCTGGGGACCTGGTGTTCTTCAACACCACAGGAAGAGGCATTTCCCATGTAGGTATCTTCGTAGGTGAAGGGAAATTTGCCCACTCCTCGACTTCACGTGGTGTAGTAGTTAGCTCACTGAACGAAAATTATTACGCTAACCGCTATGTCGGTGCAAAAAGAATTATGAGCACAGACGCTTACCATTCTGTAGCTTCAGACATTCCTGATGACGATAACGTAGAATAACTAACGCACAGCAAGCTAACCCTAGCCGCAATTTGATTCTGGCCGGAATCGAATTGCGGTTTTTTATGTCCACAACATCAGCAATTATTATCTTTACTGACGAACTGAGACCTCAAAAGGTTTCAATTGTAGCGAACATCGTCGGTTTTACCGTCACCGCTGGGGGAGCATATGAGCAGTAATTCCTTCTTATTGAATGTATACCCGACTTAGGTATGAAATAAACACGCTTGCCATTCCTCTGCAACTTGTCTACAATCTGTTGTTAATGATTGAAGTACCTGTGTAAAAGGAGGATGGAACACATGCCGGCCTCAATATCCAACTATCGGATCGTACCGATGGACGAGCATCAAGCGGCTGCAATCTGTGAGTGGCACTATGATCCACCTTATAACATATACGGTTGGCTCCCCTGGGAACAAATGAAGGCGCTTGAAGTCGAATTTGGAAGTCCCACGCTTCGCCAAGAGCAATATGTTGCCGTACTGGATAAAGAGAACAAACTGACGGGATTTGCTCAATATTTTCCTATGATCGGTGTGACCCGGCTAGGTCTTGGAATGCATCCTGACAGATGCGGACATGGCAAAGGCTCTGATTTTGTCCGTGCCATTGCAGAGGAAGCTCAACGACGCAACCCGAAGAATGAAATTGATCTAGAGGTGCTCACTTGGAATGGGCGCGCTATCCGGGCCTACAAGGCGGCTGGATTTGAGCTTACAGATACCTATGAACGCCAGACTCCTGATGGCAAAAAACCATTTTATTGTATGGTATATCGTCCCGAGCACCCAACCCAGATTCTATGATAAAAGCGCCTTCGGCATACAACCACGATGTTGTATAGCGAAGGCGCTTTTATCATCATACGACAGATCATTACAAGCTCAATGACTGCTGCGCATTTTTTCAAAAGCTTCATTATATTGTTGGGCTTCCTTAATATCCACGGCCATAATACCGCCGTCGTCCCAAGAGGTCAAACGCAGAGTCACGGTCTTATAATCAATCGTAATAAATGGATGATGATTGAATGCTTCAGATATAGCGGCAACTTCATCCACGAATGCAATCCCTTTCATAAAACTGGAAAAATTATATTTTCGAACGATCCAACGTCCTTCCTCCAGTTCCCAGCCCTCCAGTTTCTCCAGATGTGCTTCAATCTCTTCTTGTGTAAAAGGCATGTTACGAACTCCTCCCCGTTTATACGGAAGCCTTTCGACCGCTTAAATACGGCCAAAACTACGATATATTGGTGTACATATTACCACGGCCCCGTTGATAAATCCATAAGACGGACCTCAAATCAAAGGGACTGACGTCAGCTCCTCGTCCCCAATAAGTACATAGATGCGATGCTGCTCCGGCTCATAGATCACAACGCCACTCCCTACAGTGATTGTGGGCTCTGTACCCAGTGCATAAAATAAGTCTTCTGCCAAAGCTTCATTGACTTCCTGACGTCCCGCCGGGTCCAGCCTGTCCCAATCTTCTGCTTCCATCTCAAAAAATTCATAGCTATCTGGGATGCGCCCCACAGCCTCTGTAAAATCGTTCAAAATTTGTTCATACTCACGCCCATGCTTTACTCCCATGCCATTTCCTCCAATGGTTCCGCCATTCAATACATAATCACCTTATTATACCGGAAATTCGCACTTAACAAAAAAGAGAGTTTTGTCGATAAATACTATAATCCGTCTTGTAATGACGCGCTTGGGGCAAGGACGACCCCGGCGGCATGAAAGGATTCAAAATCTATTCTCATGGATGAGGTGTATCATGCAAATTTCAACCATTATCGGACTTGTGCTCGGGATTGTGTCACTGGTCGTCGGGATGATCTTAAAAGGCGCTCCGGTCGTCAATTTGGTCAATAATCCCGCTGCTTACATGATTATTTTCGTCGGAACGGCAGCGAGTATATTTATGGCCTTCCCGATGGCAGAAATCAAACGGATTCCGAAGCTGTTCAAGGTTATTTTCACCGAACAAAAACTGTTAGACCGCAAAGAGCTCATCGGTACGTTTACCGAGTGGGCATCCATTACCCGTCGTGAAGGTCTGCTCGCCTTGGAGTCTAAGGTAGAGGAAATCGACGATCCCTTTATGCGTGGCGGCATGCGAATGATTATTGACGGCAATGATCAGGAATTCGTACGGGACGTTCTGATGGAGGATATCAATGCTACCGAGGATCGACATCGCTCTGGCGCACTGATCTTCTCCCAAGCCGGTATGTACGCTCCAACGCTCGGGGTACTCGGTGCCGTTGTAGGTCTGATTGCCGCTCTGGCTGACCTTAGTGACATGGAAAAGCTCTCTCACGCCATTGCAGCAGCCTTCATTGCGACGTTGCTCGGTATTTTTACAGGTTATGTTCTGTGGCATCCGATGTCCAACAAGCTGAAACGGTTATCCAAAAAAGAAGTGGAGCTTAAATTAATGATGGTCGAAGGTCTGCTTTCCATTCAATCGGGGATATCGACAATTGCCATCAGTCAGAAACTGACGATCTTCCTGACTCCGACCGAACGGGCTACGATGACCCAGAAGGATGGCGATTCCAGTGAGTAAAAAGAGACATGAACCGCATGAAGAGCATGCTGACGAAAGCTGGCTGTTGCCATATTCCGACTTAATGACCCTTCTGTTGGCTCTTTTCATTGTCTTATTCGGTATGAGCTCGCTCGACGCCAAAAAATTTGAAACTATGGCTCAATCCCTGAGTTCAGCTTTTAGTGGCGGCACTGGCGTGCTGGATCACTCGGCCGCGAATCCGTCGTCACAATCCATGGATATGGGCAAAAATAAAGAACAAGTATCACAACCCTTAAAATCGAAAGCTACTTCTACCTCTGAACTGCAAAAACAGCTTGCCCAGCGGGAAGAAGAAGATTTAAAAAAGCTTAAAAAACAGATGGATCAATATATTCAAAATAACGGCCTGTCACCTCTGCTGAATACCAAGCTGAACCAATCTCAGCTGATGATCACCATTAGTGATAATGCCCTGTTTTCATCCGGGGAAGCCGAAGTGAAACCGGGAGCGAGAAAGCTGGCCAAGTCCATTTCTAGTATGCTCCAGCAGTTCCCTGGCTATGATGTTATCGTATCGGGTCACACGGATAATGTACCGATCTCCAACAGCCAGTTCCCGTCTAACTTTGATTTGAGCGCCAAGCGCTCTCTGAATTTCTTGCGTATCTTGTTGCTCAATCCAGATCTCGATCCAACCAAGTTTGTATCCATCGGTTATGGCGAGTATCGTCCATTGGCAAGCAATCAAGATGGTCAAGGACGCGCCAAAAACCGTCGTGTTGAAATATCTGTTCTCCGCAAATATCAGAACGGAACACAGGTTATCAGTCCTACCTCAAGCTCGAATGAAGGTTGATTATGCATATGTTATATGAACAAAGGCACCGCCGCATTTTTATGCAGCTGGTGCCTCTTTGTTTAGTGTTTCCTGTAATCTGGACTTGTCAGATACGAGGATCATACGCTGTAGGCTATACAAAGCCCCTCTGGCATTAGCTAAGCGTATAATCGAGCATCTGGCCAAGCTCCTGCTTCTCAGCCTCTGTCAGGTCACGCCAGGCACCTTTCTGAAGGGACCCCAACCGAATATTCATGATTCGCAGCCGTTGCAGTTTTTTAACTTCATAACCGAAGGCAGCACACATACGCCGGATCTGACGATTTTTGCCTTCAGTCAGGATAATACGGAATACATACTCAGATACACGCGTCACCTCACAAGGTAGCGTCCGCTGGCCGAGTATTTTCACCCCGCTGGACATGCCCTGCACAAAAGACGGTATAACAGGGCGATCCACCGTTACGATATATTCTTTCTCATGCTTGCCTTCTGCCCGTAAAATCTTATTTACAATGTCCCCATCATTGGTAAGTAAAATGAGACCTTCCGAATCCTTATCCAGGCGTCCAATCGGGAATATCCGCTGTGGGTGCCCCACAAAATCAACAACATTGCCTCTAATATGGCTCTCGGTTGTACTTGTAATGCCCACCGGCTTGTTCAATGCAATGTAGACGTGATCGGACTTCTCGCGCAGTGGCTTGCCGTTCACGCGAACATCATCGCCTTCTTCCGCTTGACTACCCAGCACAGCCACTTCGCCGTTAATCGTCACGCGGCCGCTCTCTACCAGCTTGTCCGCCTCGCGGCGCGAGCAAAAACCGGTTTCGCTGATAAACTTGTTAATGCGCAACCTGTGTACCCTCCATTTCTACTAACACACTTCCTCCTGCGCCCAGCCCGTTACTCCGGCTTGGCAATCGGAAGCTGCACCAGGGCTGTCGTTCCCTCTCCCTCTGTGCTTTCAATATCCAGTGTGCCTTTATGACTCTGTATAATACGCTGACTGACCATAAGTCCTAGTCCTGTCCCTGTTTCTTTGTTTGTGAAAAAAGGTTCTCCTAGCTTGGACAGCATTTCTGCGGGAATACCCGCTCCCTGATCCCGTATAGAGATTTTAACGCTTTCTCCCTCCAAGAACAAATGAATCGTGATGATACCACCTTTACTCATAGCCTCCATGCTATTTTTAAGTAAATTAATGAATACCTGTTTTAACTGATTTTCTTCAGCGTATACTAGGGCAGGCTCGTCCGTGACCTGAAGATTGAATACAATGCCCAGCAGATGCGCCTGACTATCTAGTAAAGAAATCACGTCGCTCACAATATAGCGAACATCCTTTTTCTGAAAATGCACTGCCTGTGGCTTCGCGAGTATTAAAAACTCGCTAACGATCAAATTAATACGATCCAGCTCAGACATCATAATATCGTTGTGTTTCATATTCAACACTTGATTTTGCTGCTGTAGTTGGAGAAAGCCTCGTAGCGTAGTTAGCGGATTACGAATCTCATGCGCTACGCCTGCCGCCAATTGTCCGACGGTTGTCAGTTTCTCTGATCTGCGCAACAACTCTTCCATCCGGTTGCGACCCGTAATATCACGCGACACGCAGATAAACCCCAAAATTTGGCCTTCTTCATCCAGAATAGGCGACGTGCTCATACTGATCTCTACTGTACTTCCATCCTTACGCATTCTAAGGGTCTCACTTGATACGATGCTCTCTCCCTGAAGCAGGCTCTTCTTCTGAAATTCATACTCCTCCTGTTGCTGCGGAGGTACAAACTCCAGCTTACGACCAACCAATTCCTTCTTGGTCCAGCCGTACAAAGCTTCGAAGGCATGATTGACCCGAACGACGCGATCCTCCTCGTCGGTTACATGAATCGCATCCGCTGTCTGATTAATAACCGATTCCAGATGCTCCTTTACAGAACGGTTCTCTTCATACATCTGTTCCAGTCTTCTCGTGTACATCCCTAGGTTGTAGGCCATCGCATTGATGCGTTCACCCAACTGTGCAAGCTCATGACCACCTTTTATTTCTAACCGTGTATCAAAATGACCATCAGCCATCTCGTTCACTTTCCCCAGAATCGACTGAATTGGGCGAACAAACAGACTTGCCAGCACATAGCTTCCAATGATTACAACCTCCAAAAGGACAATGGAAATAGCAATTAAGCTTATCAATTGCTTGGAAATAACAGAAGTAATCGTATCATAATTCATAACAATACGGATAACATAGGCTTCGCGGTTAGCCGGGTAAAAAGGTATGTAACTGACGAGAACCCGTTCGCCTTTGATATAGCAGTCTTGTACAATACTCTCCCCGGAGAGGATAGCTCTGGACACGGCCAAACGATCTTCCTTCACTCTCGTTAGTTGATACGTGCCAAATTGGATCGGTTTATTGTACATGTAATAGTATTTCGAATCGTTCCCGTTCTTGTCCATCGAAGCGCCACCAAAGGTTGCAGGGTTAATTCCTGTAATCTCCATGATGCGATAATCCACTTGTTGGGTTTGCTTTACAATCTCATCGGGGCTCAGTATGGTTATAAAATCTTGCACTGAAGTATCCTGAAAGGAAATTCGAATTAAGTAGTTACGTTTTTGGTCATAATAAAATCCCCATTTGTTAATCTGTGAGGAGCCTGAACCGGTGTAGTCAAATGATCCGGTCCAAAAATGATCCAGTTTCTGACCTTGCGCCATTGCAGCCTGTCCATGCTCATATAATTGGTCAACTGCATTTTTCCAATACCCTGTCAATGGATCAGATGGCGTTACTTCTTTTGGATCCGAGGATTTAACAACCTTATACCCCTGCCGGTCTCGAATCATCAAAGAAATATTAGTATCTCTGTGGAGTGAGGCCACCTTTTGAAGCTGTTCCTGCTGAATATTTCGGATGTCAGGACCTAGCTGATTAGCAGCCAACGTGGCAGAAAGCCACAGATTATATCCGAGCTGCTTGTCAACGGCCTCCCAGCTATGTTGGGTTTGTTCGATAGCTCCTCCGATAATTTTAGCCGTCAGAACCATTTTAGTTTCACTGTCACTTCTTAGATTTTCGTGGGTCGTGTAATAATTGAGTGCGATGTTTAATAAAAGGATAAACAGGACGGACCCCGACAAAATGATCGTTATTCTGATTTTTATCGACACACTGATTTCTCACCTCTTGCCGTATGCTGGCGATTACTGGCAATTGCTAACTCAATGATACCGTAATAGCGCCTGTGATACCAGCATTTACATTTACCGGATATACATAAATACACACCTTGTGTACAGTATTGTCAATAGACAAGGGTTTGCCTACAATATAAGAAGATAATCATCCACAAGTAGTCCACAAATACACAGATTTTATTATAAACTGTGGATAAACCTGTGGACAAGTGCCATGTTATCCACAATTTTATTCACATCATGTTAACAACGGAATATTTGTTCGTTGGATAATTCCGCGTTTTGAAAGGAGCATTTTCCCAGTGACCACCATGGATCACGCCTATTGGATGAAAGAAGCCATTCAGGAAGCGTATAAGGCAGAAATGTTAGGTGAAGTCCCCATCGGGGCTGTCATCGTAAAAGATAATGAAATCATCGGTCGCGGCTACAATTTGCGCGAGACGGATGCTGACCCAACCGCACATGCAGAGATGGTTGCCATTCGTCAGGCCAGTGAGCACTTAGGCGCTTGGCGCCTGCTGGATTGTAGGCTGTATGTCACTTTGGAGCCGTGTCCAATGTGCGCCGGAGCCATTGTTCAATCACGGGTTCCCCATTTGATATACGGAACTACAGATCCCAAGGCGGGCTGCGCAGGCACGTTAATGAATTTATTGCAGGAGCCTCGGTTCAATCATTGTACAGAAGTAACTAGTGGTGTACTACAGGAAGAATGCGCCTCGCTGCTAACGAACTTTTTTCGGCATCTCCGGCAAAAAAGAGCGGCAGCCAGATTGTCTCCTCCCCCATCCTCATCCTGAGGGGGAAAAGTCCAAAACACTTCATCTTATTGCTAATTCCCCATGGAAGGAGATCAACCCATGCCTATGAGCTTGTATAATACGCCTCAAGGTATCTTTTTACGGCCATTTAGCTTGGCGGATAGCGAAGCCCTTCTCGCCCTTAGGCACCGTAATAGGGATTCCCATGCGCCTTATGAGCCGCTTTACGAGGATTCATTTTTCACATTAGAGAAACAGCAGGATTATATCCGTCAGAAATTGCGTCAGGCCGAAGAGGATCGAGGTTACGTGTTTGGTATCTTTCTCTTAAAGGAAGAACGGCTCATCGGTTATATCTCTATTTCCAATCTAGTACGTGGAGTTGGACAATTCGCTGATATCGGCTACATGATGGATCATCATGAACAGGGTAAAGGGCATATGACCGCAGCCTTAAAGTTGATCATACAATATGCCTTTCGTGCCTTATCTCTACATCGTCTCCAAGCGGGTACCCTTTTGCATAATGATCCCTCACAACGTGTATTAAAAAAGTGCGGCTTCCAGCCAGAAGGCATTGCTCGCAAGCTAGTACAAATTCAGGGCACATGGCAGGATCACCAGATGTTTGGACTTTTAGCTGAGGATGACGTGTGGCAGAGCTAAATGACTGCACAGGGACAACATTAACAGTAAACAAAAAACCGCCCGGCTTATGCCGAGCGGTTTTCTTACATCATATTCGAAAAAAATGATGTTATACAATCATGTCATCCCATACTTAAGGAGCAACAGTTTGCATTTTTTGTTGCAGCTGTTCCATAGTCAGGACTTGATCACCTGTTGGAATACCCACTTTAAATGCTGCTTTAGCATTGATTTTACTGTATTGCGTGTAGCCTGTTACGGACAATTTTACATTGTCTTTTGTGGCCGGATCATTCATCTCTACATTCGCATTCAGGTCTTGATACACAGGAATGTTATCCTTGTTCAAAGCTGTGTTAATGTCAAACTGTTTCACTGTCAAGTAATTTTTCAACTCATCCAGCTTTTTGCTAACTTCGCTGGTGTTGGATTGCAGTTCTTTCTTCGCTTCAGCCAGCTCTTCCTTCTTCACTTGAAGCATGCTAGCATATTCATCTTTAGACATCACATCAAGGACTTTAGGAAGCGCCTTAGTGATAAATGTATTGGTAGCTTGCTTCACATTGTCGTTCGTAATTTTGAATTGAACGACTTGTTTAGCTTCAACGCCTTGTGGCAATTTAGCGTCTTTAGGATCAATATCAAAGAAGTACGTAGCTTGATCATACTCGTTCATAATAGCAGCAATCACTTCATTCGCAAATTTCTGCGATTTTTCCTGATCCATGGCTGCAGGATTAAATTCTTGTCCTGATTGTTTAGCCAGTTCTTGTGGATCAATGACCAAGAATTTACCTACAACATCCTGTGGAAGTGGGTAAAATGGAATATTAGGAATTTTAACGTACAGTTTATCTTTAGTCATTACCATTGGAATCGTGAAGCTGGTGGAAAGATCACCTTTCAAATGAATGCCGAGCGTCATTTCAGATTGGAAAGGTTCTTTTTGGTATACACCATCCAGCGTAATATCAGCATTTTTCAGCATGCTAGTTACCATTGCACTTTGCTCACTTGGAACAGAAGCGGATGTAATGGTCAGTTCCTTAATCGTGAATTGACTTTTGGATTCATAAGAGTTCAACTTCATTGCATTAGCTGTACCGGTCGTAACAGCTTCCTTTGGTTCTAACTTCTTGCTACAACCTACCAGGGCTACCGTCAAAAGCAACACCATAGTGAGTACCAAGACGGATAACTTTTTACTCATTGTGTAGATTCTCTCCTCTCGTAATTAACCCCTTTTTTATGCTAACTAAAAAAAATACACACCTCCTATTTTAACTCATATTCTCAAACGGCGAAACACTTATTGGAAAATTTTCTTACAATAAGCACAAAGACACCCTGGCTCTCTTACCAGGGTGTCTTACACTATGCAATATATTTTAGGAGAAAGGTCTGCCTGCTTATGAGCCTTCTCTATTATGATGATCCACGTGATTCCGCTGTTTCACCTTCTTGGAACCGGATAACGGCTCTTGCTGATGACTACGCTCCCGCTTTTCGTTACTTCCACCAGAATCCTGTGCTTCGGGTACAGGAATGGCTTTAGGCTTGCCCATTTATGCATCCTCCATTCTCAGTCTATATTTGTGGTACATCAACGAATCCGTTTATTACCATTTAAAATAGGACTATAGATGGTGTAGATCTTCCGTTTTATCGTGATTTAGTGAATCCTGATGACGGCGATCATTACGATCCTGCTGCACTTGCTGTGCCTGATGACTATTAACTGGGCGTTGCTCCAAATCATCAACAATGTTAGACAGGTTTTTATCCAGACCGTTTTTGGCTTTTGTCATGTAGTCTTCCTCCTCATTCCTTCATGACCTACGAGTGCGTCAATGACTGTAATGTTTGGGCACATTGGTGAATATGCCGAGTATAATCGGACACTAACTGCTGAATGATATCTGTTCGTTCATCCACAGACTGTCCGTCCCGTTCTACATCGACTAAGCTAACCTGTACTTCCCGGGAGTCTACATAAGTACATGCAAAATCAAAGGAGTACATTTGTCGGCCTTCTACCTCGATATGGATCCGTATAGCCCGGTTGTCAGCTTCATCTGCCTGTACCTGTGATTTGTCCCCTGAATTCAAAAGAATCGGCAGTTGTTCCTGCCAGGCCTCTACCAGCTTTTGCTGATCTACTGTCATTTCTCGATTCATGCCAGCACCTCCACATCTGATAACGTGTGAAAAAAACAGGCTTTTTATACAACAAAAAAGCCATTCTTCACGATTCCTGATCATTAGTATATAAAACCTAATGTACCAGCTAGTCGTATTTGAATGGCTTGGTTTATTTTAGAATATGGCGGAGAGGATGGGATTCGAACCCATGCGGGCTTGCATCCTAACGGTTTTCAAGACCGCTACTACCTATGAAAAGCCGCCGAGCCTTGGTATGACTGGGTTTGTGAAGTCTAATGCAAGAACCGCTACAACTGCTGGCCTGTCTGCAACGCTGCCGTGTCCCCTTGCCATTATCTGGAGGCAACCAGGTGCACGGAGCTGCCCCGATAGCTCATTTTTATTGCACCAAAACTATAATAACTGATTGAGCTTGCTTTCAGGCTCTTCACCATTTTCTACACGTTTTATATTGTTTATAAAGAAATCATATCTTTTTTTATGAAATTTTCGACCATCAGGCATTCCTGCTGTATGGGGAGTAAGTATCACATTACTCAGATTCCGGAGCTCACTGTCAATAGGAAGCGGTTCAGATTCAAACACATCCAGGCATGCGCCTGAAATATCCCCGTTTTTTAATGCATCAATCAAGTCTCTTTCGTTGACAATCCCGCCGCGGGCTGTATTGATAAAAAGAGCGGTATTCTTCATTTTCTTGAATGCCGCTTTGTTGATCAGTTGTTTGGTTTGTTGATTCAAGGGTACATGTACACTGACTATATCCGATGTGCTTACAAGAGTATCGAAATCCGTCATTTTCACAAAACCGTCAGATTGTACAAGAGCATTTCTCGCATAAGCCAGCACATTCATATCAAAAACCCTGCAAAATGCAGCTACTTTTTTTCCGATAGCGCCCAAACCGATAATTCCAATCGTTTTGCCTTTTAATTCACTCCCTGTATAGTCCAATTGATTTTCATCCATCCTGTTTTTCATGAAAGTATCAAGAAACGGTATGTTTTTATAATAAGACAATATCAGTGCCATTACGTGCTCGGCCACTGCCTGTGCATTCACTCCTGCAGCATTGGCCACCCAAATGCCGAGCTGTGTACAGGCAGGGACATCTACATTATCAAATCCTGCACCCGTCTGTACCAATTTTAATTTTTTTGCGATAGAAAGCAGGCTGTGATCCACTTTAATATGTTCAGGAATAATTACCTGGCAATCTTCAATATGATGCAGCATTTCTTTTCCGGGCGGGACAATTACAACATTCCAGTCTTGAGGAAAATACCTTACAATATTTGATTTCGAGGTCTCGCTAAAATAGCCAACTATGAGAATCTTCATTGCTAAACCACCTTTCATTACCTATACCATTCTTCGAAGAAAACCCGTTTGATGATCTTCATTTTATCCTTTTGAGGAAGAAGTAATTATTTCCATATTATAGACTTCATCGGCAGTAAAACCTCTTGAAAGGTCATTGATCGGTGCATTTAGGCGCTGCAGGATCGGACCATATGCCTCAAAGTTTCCAAGACGCTGCGCTACCTTACAACCAATATTACCGGCATGAATACCTGGGAATATGAAAACGCACTATAATAAAATTTGACCCCTCGTCTTTATTAAAGATAATTTTAAACATAAAGAATAATGTTGTAAAACTCAAATATTTTGTGAACTATATTAATCATTTCTATATATTGAGGAGGTATTCTATGTATTTTCCTGGGATTGAAGCGTTTTTAGCTATCGTACGGACCGAGAGTATAAGCAAAGCGGCCGAATTGCTGCACCTGTCACAAGCTACGGTGAGCTATCGGTTAAAGACATTGGAACAGGAAATGGGTGGCCTTTTGGTTGAGCGAAGAAAAGGGGCACCCAAAACCAGTCTGACCCCAAAAGGGGAAAACTTTTTTAGCATTGCGGAAAGATGGGATGCTCTCTGGAGGGAAACACAAATCTTGCAGGCTAGCGGTTCGCAGTTAAGTCTGGCAATAAGCGCTGCCGAAAGTATAAGTCAATTTGTTTTGCCTCCTGTATATAGAATGCTTAATCAGCATACCCCGTCCATCCGACTGCAAATTCGTACGCAGCATACTCAGGAAGCTTTTGATAGTATTGAGCGGCGCGAGATGGATGTGGCGTTTGTGGTGCGAGAAATCGTGTCGCCTAGTGTCACTGTTAAACCGTTTTTTACTGAAGAAATGATGCTGTTGCGCCTGGCTGTGTCGGGGCGGCAGGCCGGAGATACTGTTGAAATGGAAGAATTGGCGGCGCAAGACGAAGTCTTCATAAATTGGAATAGAGAGTTTCAATTCAGACATGACCAGTGGTGGGACCCTCTTTGCCCGTCCCGTGTTCATCTGGACTCAGCGGGACTCATCACTACTTTTTTGAAGGACGCCAGACAATGGTCGATAGTTCCCGCTTCGATTGGCGCACATATGATGCGGATGGGAGATTTTGTTCTTCAGAAACTATCGGTATCGGTGCCTCCAAGAATATGCTATAAGGTAACTCATAAGTTTCCAAACCAAGCTTTACACGAGCCCCTTCGTATTCTTGATAACTATCTGCAAGATATATTTGGAATACAATGATCTGACCTGTCGAGATATTAGTTGCAATTGATTATGGGCCTGCAAACTGATGTATGAAAAAAATAGAGTATGCGGTGTAATAGCGTTTGAACAGCCCCTCCAGTGTCAGAATCTCAGGCGATACGCTCGCTCTCTCATCCTGCGCCACCCGAGACGTTTCCAAAACCGATGGACTCAGACGGTCGAGAAACCGCTGGGGAATGTCCAAACTATTCTTCCGCTGCCCGCGTTTACGCGGTTTGCCCCCCGTGTTTGTATTCATAATCCTATACCTCCGTCAGATGTTTATCCAACGGTCACGAACACAAAAAAACGCACCACACCGCTATCCAACGGTAAAGTGCGTTTCAATCATACTTGCTACAAATCCTTATGCAGCAAGGAAATTATTAAACTGACGGAGAGGATGGGATTCGAACCCATGTGAGCTTGCACTCTAACGGTTTTCAAGACCGCCCCGTTATGACCGCTTCGGTACCTCTCCAGGTGGTAAATGGATAAAGCTGCTTCCCTTTTAAACATACTCAGGCGCAACAAAATTATTTTACCACAGAACTTCTAAGAATGCAACACTTACTGTTTAGGAGCAATAACCTCAATGCCTCGCATGTATGAACGCAACACTTCTGGGATCACGATGCTTCCGTCCTCTTGCTGATAGTTCTCCAAAATAGCAGCCACAGTCCGCCCTACAGCCAATCCTGAACCGTTCAGCGTATGTACAAATTCAGGCTTTGCCTTCGAATCTGGACGAAACCGGATGTTCGCACGACGCGCTTGGAAGTCTTCCGTATTTGAACAGGAAGAAATCTCACGGTACATGCCACTCTCAGGCAACCATACTTCCAGATCGTACGTTTTGGCAGACGTAAAACCCATATCTCCAGTGCAAAGTGCCAGCACGCGATATGGAAGTCCGAGCAGCTGTAAAACACGCTCAGCGTTATTCGTCATTTTCTCCAATTCCTCATAAGAGGTATCCGGGTGAACCAGCTTAAGCATCTCTACCTTATTGAACTGATGCTGACGGATCAGGCCACGTGTATCACGTCCTGCTGATCCTGCCTCCGAGCGAAAGCAAGAGCTGTATGCCACATAATATTTCGGAAGCTGCTCCGCATTCATAATCTCTTCACGGTGGTAGTTCGTTACCGGAACTTCAGCCGTAGGAATGAGATAATACTCAGTATCACGCAGCTTGAACAAATCTTCTTCAAACTTCGGAAGTTGACCCGTTCCGTACAAGCTGTCCCGATTTACAATGTATGGAGGAAGCATTTCTTCATAACCATGCTCACTGCTGTGCAGATCCATCATAAAGTTAATCAGCGCACGCTCTAATCTTGCTCCCAGTCCTTTGTAGAACGTAAAACGAGAACCCGTTACCTTGGCTGCTGCCTCAAAATCAAGGATATCTAGATCCTGAGCCAATTCCCAATGCGCTTTGGGTGTAAAAGAAAACTCGCGCGGCTCCGACCAGCGACGGATTTCTACATTATCCTCTTCCGATGCACCTACAGGTACTGTATCATTAGGAATATTCGGAATAGACATCACCAATTCATCGATCTGAACTTCCAGTTCGCGTACTTGCTCATCTAATTCTTTGATACGATCGGAGACTTGACGCATTTCTGCAATAAGATCATCCGCATTTTCCTTGTTCTTCTTCAACTTGGCTACTTCACCGGATACCACGTTCCGACGATTTTTGAGCCCTTCACTTTCCTGAAGTAACTCACGACGGCTTACATCCAGATCTGTAAAACCATTAATCAGATCCAGAGATTTCCCCCTGTTCTGCAAAGCTTTCTCAACCCGACCAAGCTCATTACGTAAAATCTTTATATCTAACACAGGTAATCCCTCCTACACTACAAACCTGACTTTCACTATTCGCGGACCATATCCACAAAATATTGATGTAACCGGTAATCGTCTGTTAACTCCGGATGGAAGGATGAAGCCAACAAATGACCCTGACGGGCTGCCACGATCTCGCCGTTATACTCAGACAACACATCTACTCCCGTTCCAACAGACTGAATTAATGGCGCGCGTATAAATACAGCACGTACCGGCTCGTCAATCCCTTTAATGTTCAAGTCTGTTTCAAAGCTCTCTCTTTGGCGACCAAATGCATTACGCGATACTGTAATATCCATGAGTCCCAAATGTGCTTCTTCCTGTCCTTGAATCGTTTTAGCCAGTACAATCAATCCCGCGCAAGTGCCAAATACAGGCTTGCCTTGATTGGAAAACTGACGTATAGCCTCTATGAAATCATACTTGCGCATTAGCTTACCAATAGTGGTGCTTTCACCACCGGGAATGATAAGACCGGACAGCTCATTGAGCTGTTCGATCTTCTTCACCGCTATACATTCCGCACCCGCACGTTCAACGCTACGTATATGTTCAGCTACAGCGCCTTGCAGCGACAATACACCTATTTTCATGCCGGTCCCTTCTTTCTTACCAACCACGATCCTGCATGCGCTCATGCGGTGCCAGTTTGGAAATTTCAATGCCTTTCATAGGAGTTCCCAAATTCTTGGAGACTTCTGCAATCAGCTTGTAATCCGTATAATGAGTGGTCGCTTCCACGATGGCACGTGCAAACTTCTCAGGGCTATCCGACTTGAAGATACCAGAACCTACAAAGACGCCATCAGCGCCTAAATGCATCATTAACGCGGCATCGGCAGGTGTTGCTACACCACCCGCTGCAAAATTGACCACTGGCAGTTTGCCAAGCTCATGCACTTCCAACAGCAGTTCATATGCAACTCCGAGGTTTTTCGCCTCTGCATACAGCTCGTCCTTCGACAAGTTTTGCACCTTGCGAATTTGACCATTGATAAAACGCATATGCCGAACGGCCTCAACAATATTCCCAGTCCCCGGTTCGCCCTTCGTACGGATCATAGATGCACCCTCACCAATACGACGCAGCGCTTCTCCCAGATCCTTGGCTCCACAAACAAATGGAACGGTGAACTCCCGCTTATCAATATGGAAAACTTCATCCGCAGGTGTCAGCACTTCGCTTTCATCGAGATAGTCAACACCGAGAGATTCCAGTACCTTTGCCTCTACATAGTGACCGATACGAGCCTTAGCCATAACAGGAATAGAAACAACCTTCATAACTTCTTCCACAATCGTTGGGTCAGCCATACGAGCAACCCCACCAGCTGCACGGATATCCGAAGGCACCCGTTCAAGAGCCATTACAGCTGTAGCTCCTGCAGCCTCTGCAATTTTAGCCTGCTCAGCGTTCATGACATCCATGATTACGCCACCTTTTTGCATCTCTGCCATACCTCTTTTTACACGCGAAGTTCCCGTTTCCATGTCGTTGCCTCCTATAAGGGTTACGTTTAGATTCTAACTTAATATTTTACCGCACGAATGCCAAATACACAATCATTTCAAGCTGCAAAATAAGTAATGAAAAACAAGGTAGATCGCCTAGCTTTGCTTTTTTAGAAGAGGTTCTTAATTCCCTGGAACAGATCTCCGAAGAAATCACCGATTGCCCGGAAAAGCATTCGGAACCAGCCGCCCTCTTCTACTGCCGTCGTAGTAACCAGATCCACGGTTTTTGTCTGCCCTTTATCCACACCGTCTGTCTTGTACGTGTACGTAATTGTTCCGACTTTGGCCCCTTGCTTCAAAGGTGCCACCAGAGAGCTTGCTGGTGTAATGTTCGTTGTAAAGGTTACCTTAGGATTGCTCGCACCCTTAGGTACGATAAAGCTTACTGCATCCTTGGTGACGATCGGTACTTCTGTTTCCGTACCTTTGGTCACTGGCACATTCTCAACACCCTTA
Source organism: Paenibacillus polymyxa (assembly GCF_001719045.1). Lineage (NCBI taxonomy): Bacteria > Bacillati > Bacillota > Bacilli > Caryophanales > Paenibacillaceae > Paenibacillus > Paenibacillus polymyxa. The sequence goes on along the minus strand of NZ_CP015423.1, from coordinate 2,977,007 downwards.
ACCACCGTCTTTGGAGCAATAACCTGCTTCACTTCAAAATTATCAAAACCATAGTTCAGCACTTTAGCTGTCTCTGTAAAACGGTGTGCATCTGAATCAGCTCCCATAACTACACTGATGAGACGCATTCCGTTGCGTTCAGCGGTTCCTGTAAAACAGTTTCCAGCATTAGCCGTGTGGCCTGTTTTCATCCCGTCTAAACCTGGGTAAGCAAACTTTCTAAAGTTAGTAATATTTTTGTTTGCTTCTAGCATCCAGTTATAGTTAATAATTGGCGCCTTGTCAGTAGGACGGAATTTGTAAGATTGAATTGTCGTAAATCGTGTGTAATCTGGATGATCTTTAATGATGTAACCAGCCAGAGTAGCTGCATCTCTCGCTGTCATCACAGTTTCCCGGTCTGTATCCGGCTGGAAGCCTTTCGGCATATCACCACGGTCCAAACCAGTCGAGTTGATAAAATACGTATTTTTCATGCCCATTCTCTGAGCTGTTTCATTCATTAGTTTTACAAAGTCCTGCTCAGTTCCAGATACGCGTTCAGCAAGGGCTACTGTTGCATCATTAGCAGAACCTACCGCCATTGCAATATAAAGCTCTTCTACCGTATGTTGATCCCCTTGAGCCAAAAAAATACGTGATCCAATGCTCTTAGAAGCATTCTCGTTAACCGTAACTTTATCCGTCCACTTGAGTTTACCTTGCTTAACCTGTTCAGCCACGATGTATTCTGTCATCATTTTAGTCATACTTGCTGGTGGAAGTGGCTCATCTGGATTCATAGACAGCAATACTTGCCCAGTGGAAGGCTCGATTAAAATGGCGGAACGTAGTGCCAGACTAGGGGGGTTAATAGAACCTGTCCCCGTAATATTGGTTGCCTGTGTTGCCGCTCCAGCTGCAAAAGTAGCCACGCTCGAATCGAAATTGCCTACAACAGGCAATGCCGACATATACATCATATTAAGCACCATGACTGCAGTCACACTCTTTTTAATCATGCTGCGTTTTTTATTTTGCTTTAAATTGTTCGCTTTCAAATGAATACAAACTCCTCTCATACCTCAACCCGATCCGCTATGTATAACGAGACGGTGGTTATAGCCTCAACTTGGCCAATGTAATAATGTTTAAGTGTTATAAAATCCAGTTTCACTTCGTTTGCTTAGTTGTATCCTGTCATGAGCATTTTCTGCTCGAATCTTCTTCACTGGTAGGAATCGTCCAAAAGACCTACGTGTCCTAATTCGTCAATAATTTCGTCAAAAAGGCGGACACTTGTCTATTCTATCACAGGGGTATCTCTAAAAAAAGACAGGCAGAGCGAAATACGCTCTGCCTGTCGTCAAGTCTACTACAGCCGAACTTTATAGAGAGTAGTTTGGTGCTTCTTTCGTAATTTGCACATCATGCGGATGGCTCTCACGCAGACCAGCGCCTGTAATACGGATAAAGCTTGTATCGTTACGAAGCTCCTCAATATTAGCTGTACCGCAATAACCCATACCGGAACGAAGACCGCCCAACAGCTGATGAACAGTGTCGGAAAGTGGTCCTTTATAAGCAACGCGTCCTTCGATGCCTTCCGGTACCAATTTCTTGTCGTCATCTTGGAAATAACGATCTTTACTACCTTGCTTCATCGCAGCCATAGAACCCATACCACGATATACTTTAAAGCGGCGTCCTTGATAAATTTCAGATTCGCCTGGGCTTTCTTCCGTACCTGCAAAAAGACTTCCCAGCATTACCGCAGAAGCGCCTGCCGCAATGGCCTTTGTAATTTCACCGGAGTATTTAATACCACCGTCTGCAATGATCGGAATATTATATTCACGTGCTACTGTTGCACAATCATAAATTGCTGTTACTTGTGGAACACCAATCCCTGCGATTACGCGTGTTGTACAGATGGAGCCTGGACCAATACCGACTTTTACGACAGATGCTCCTGCTTCAATCAATTCGCGCGTTCCGTCACCAGTAGCTACATTACCTGCTACAATCGTCAGATCAGGATAAGCTTCACGCAGCTTGCGGACCGCTTCAATAATGTTAATATGATGGCCGTGAGCAGAGTCCACAACAATCATATCCACACCAGCTTTTACAAGTGCTTCAGTCCGATCAAATGTATCCTTGGAAATGCCGACAGCCGCACCGACCAGAAGACGCCCTTGTGCATCTTTCGCTGCGTTCGGAAATTGAATAGCTTTCTCAATATCTTTAATGGTGATAAGTCCTTTGAGATAATTTTCATCATCAACCAAAGGAAGCTTTTCAATTTTATGCTTTTGCAAAATGACTTCCGCTTCCTGTAAAGTCGTACCCACAGGTGCAGTTACCAGTTCTTCCTTCGTCATGACTTCACTGATTTTAAGGTTAAAATCGTGAATAAAGCGAAGATCGCGGTTAGTAATAATACCCACCAGTTTGTTTTCTTCATTTACAACAGGTACACCAGAAATACGATATTTACCCATAACTGCTTCAGCATCAGATACCAAATGATCCGGAGTCAATGAGAATGGATTGGTGATAACACCACTCTCCGAACGTTTAACCCGATCCACCTCTACTGCTTGCTGTTCAATCGACATATTTTTATGAATAATACCGATACCGCCCTCACGAGCCATCGCGATTGCCAACACTGCCTCAGTAACAGTATCCATACCAGCACTCATCAAAGGAATATTCAGCTTCACGTTATCACTCAAACGAGTCGCCACGCTTACTTCTTTGGGCAGAACCACCGACTTGCGAGGTACCAGCAAAACATCGTCAAAGGTAAGGCCTTCCTTACCGAATTTATCTTCCCACACCAAGATGATCCTCCTTCAAATTGTTTAGTCTGTATTGGTCTTGTTGTCTGTCCGACATGGACAAATCAAGGCTCTCTGAAAATATATTATTGCAATCTTAGCAAAGCGGTATAGGGGTGTCAAGCCTTCATCAATAGCCCTAACCTTTAGTATTTCCCTGTACAAACAACTGTACTCCTACGAAGGACAACCTTTAAAAATAAGCGTTCCCAAAGGTAATAGCTATTCACAAAAGCATATCTCCTCTTTGAATGCGCAGCATAGAAGCAATTGTATAAGTGGTTTGTACCGTAATATACCAAAGAGGACCATGATCTCATTGAGATCATGGTCCTCTTTGCTTGTTGCTTGGCGACGTCCTACTCTCCCAGGACCCTGCGGTCCAAGTACCATCGGCGCTGGAGGGCTTAACGGTCGTGTTCGGGATGGGTACGTGTGGAACCCCTCCGCTATCGCCACCAAACATGAATTTGCTGTGCAAATTCTACCTTCAAGGTTACACCCTGAAAACTGGATCCGAAACTCATTTGCGTTTTATTCTTAGGATAAGCCCTCGACCGATTAGTATTGGTCAGCTCCATGCATTACTGCACTTCCACCCCCAACCTATCTACCTCGTCGTCTTCAAGGGGTCTTACATACTGGGAAATCTCATCTTGAGGGGGGCTTCACGCTTAGATGCTTTCAGCGCTTATCCCTTCCGTACATAGCTACCCAGCGGTGCTCCTGGCGGAACAACTGGTACACCAGCGGTACGTCCATCCCGGTCCTCTCGTACTAAGGACAGCTCCTCTCAAATTTCCTACGCCCACGACAGATAGGGACCGAACTGTCTCACGACGTTCTGAACCCAGCTCGCGTACCGCTTTAATGGGCGAACAGCCCAACCCTTGGGACCTACTTCAGCCCCAGGATGCGATGAGCCGACATCGAGGTGCCAAACCTCCCCGTCGATGTGGACTCTTGGGGGAGATAAGCCTGTTATCCCCAGGGTAGCTTTTATCCGTTGAGCGATGGCCCTTCCATGCGGTACCACCGGATCACTAAGCCCGACTTTCGTCCCTGCTCGACTTGTAGGTCTCGCAGTCAAGCTCCCTTCTGCCTTTGCACTCTTCGAATGATTTCCAACCATTCTGAGGGAACCTTGGGGCGCCTCCGTTACTCTTTAGGAGGCGACCGCCCCAGTCAAACTGCCCACCTGACACTGTCCTCGCACCGGGTCACGGTACCAAGTTAGAACCTAGATACGATCAGGGTGGTATCCCAAGGATGCCTCCTCTCAAGCTGGCGCTCAAGATTCTACGGCTCCCACCTATCCTGTACAGATCGTACCCAAATTCAATATCAAGCTGCAGTAAAGCTCCATGGGGTCTTTCCGTCTTGTCGCGGGTAACCTGCATCTTCACAGGTATTAAAATTTCACCGGATCTCTCGTTGAGACAGCGCCCAAGTCGTTACGCCATTCGTGCGGGTCAGAATTTACCTGACAAGGAATTTCGCTACCTTAGGACCGTTATAGTTACGGCCGCCGTTTACTGGGGCTTCGGTTCATAGCTTCGCCCGAAGGCTTACCACTCCCCTTAACCTTCCAGCACCGGGCAGGCGTCAGCCCGTATACTTCGCCTTGCGGCTTCGCACAGACCTGTGTTTTTGCTAAACAGTCGCTTGGGCCTTTTCACTGC
>NZ_CP015423.1:2720000-2967500 GCF_001719045.1 Paenibacillus polymyxa | reverse complement strand
CTCCCTGTACGTGTAATTGCTCGGGGCATTCAACAAGATTTGACTCAGTTCGGTATTAGTAAACGCGGAAATGATCAGATTGAACAAAGCTGGCAAATCGGACAGCGCGAGATGCTTAACATCTCTACAAACAGCAAATTAATTGTTGCCAAGAAAAGCGAGCATATGATCATCCATGATCAACCAGAGCTTGTCATCCAAGTCATCCGTGAACTCATAACCAACACCAGTCACTTTCAGTCAACCACGTCTAAAGCATACACAGATGATTAGGGACTTTATATGTTAAGGACAGCTTAAAAAAACAAAAGACGCCCGAGTTCCTTCTATATAAAGGAATCCGGGCGTCTTTGCTGCCTAACACTTATTATGCTTGATTGAGCTTAGGACAAAATGGGCTTGTTATTAGATGAAGCCTCTGTGACCTTGCCAAGTATCTGTCTCAGTACTTTAGCATTTTCCCCAATAAAACCGGAATCAAGCAGCACATCATGCGTTCCGATGACTTCGTATTCTTTGTATTGACCAAGTGTCGCCTGTTGCCATAACAATTTATCTAATGATGTATCTGGACCAATACTATCATCCTCTGCAATCAGAGCATGGATATTCGCATGAACTTCACCTGCGTTAATAAGCTCATCGCGGTAGGTGGAGTACACCAACATTTTGTCCATGACTCGCTCCCTGTCCACTGGATCGGCGAGGAATGCTTTGTACTGGTCCCTAATGCTGTCCAGTACCGTCTCGACAATCTCTTCGAGCTCCTCTGGTGTCGATTCATCTTTGGACATCTTTCTCATAGCATCTACCATAATAATGTCGCTAACATGGTGACCTCGGCTTTCCATGGCTTTAGCTACCTCGAAGGCGAGATTTCCTCCAAGTGAGTACCCTAGGAATACATATGGGCCCTCTGCTTGAATATCCACAATGGCATCAATGTATCGATCCAGCATATCTTGACCCTGGTACCGATCGCCGATAAATTCCATTCCGTACACCTCGCAAAACCCTTCCAGCTCCTTGGCCATCTCATAGTACCCCAGAGAGTGGCCTACCCGTGGAGGGAAGCAAAACACTTTAATCGTTCCTTTTCCTGGGAAGCGGATAATTTCCATTTCTTGTTCGTCGGCAGCATTCGTTGCCTGCAGCTTGAAAATTTCATGCGCCATTTCTTCCACAGTCGGCAGATTAAACACGGCCTGGAGTGGGAGATGGACGCCCATACTGGACGAGATCCTTTGGATCAAGCCCAATACTTTCAGGGAATGGCCCCCAAGTTCGAAGAAATGATCCCTGATCCCGATTTCCTGTACGCCGAGCACCTCAGACCAAATCTGAGCGAGCTCTACTTCTGTCTGCGTACGCGGCGCGATATACTCCGCTGTGCTCCGCAGAAGGGTTTCCGGTGCCGGTAGCGCTTTGCGATCCAATTTGCCATTCGGATTCAGTGGCATTTGTGCGAGCTGTACGAAGGCAGACGGAATCATGTAGCTTGGCAGCTCGCTGGCCAGTGCCTCGCGTAGTACGCCCGCTGCGAGTCCTTCCTCGGCCACAAAGTATGCGCAAAGCTGAGTACTTCCGCTGGAGTCAGCCAGTGCTAGAACAACCGCTTCTTGTACCGACGGCACCTTCAGAATTTGTGCTTCCACTTCTCCCAACTCAATGCGGTAACCGCGGATTTTTACCTGGTGATCGATCCGTCCCAAATACTCAATATTCCCGTCTGGCAACCACCGGGCCAAATCGCCTGTTCGGTAAATCCGTTCTCCCGGTTTGTACGGATGAGGAATGAACTTCTCTGCCGTCAGTTCAGGCTGATTGAAGTACCCCCTTGCTACCCCTTCGCCTGCAATACACAGTTCTCCTGGTACACCTACTGGTGATACCTGAGAGGCGCCGTCTATCATCCATACTTGGACGTTAGCGTACGGTTTGCCGATAGGCACATGCGTTAGAGCCGCAGTCTCAAGGCTCGTTGTATACCGAGTCGCATATACAGCTGCTTCCGTAGGACCGTAGATGTTTTCCAGTACTGCGTAAGGAGATACTTTATAATACTCTTCCACAAGTTTGGCAGGCAGCGTCTCGCCGCAGGCAAACAGGTATTTCAGAGTAAGGAATCCTTGGGTGCCGCTTTCTTTCAAGTATTGAACGAGCACACTGAGCATCGACGGCACCAAATTGAGATGCGTGATACGGTTCGTATCCACGGCCTCTAGCAGTGCCATCGGGTCTTTGTCCACGCCTTGTGGCAGGATCACGAGAGTCCCTTGTCCAAAGAACCAGCAGAACAGCTCCGGCACGGAGAAGTCAAAGGTGAATGTCGTTTTGAGCAGGAAACGGTCGCCTGCCAACATCGGATATTCAGCTTCCAACTGACTCAGCGTATGGACGGCAGCGCGATGTTCAATCATTACCCCTTTCGGCTTGCCGGTTGAACCTGACGTGTAAATGATATACGCCAGATGCTCCGGCCCCGCCATTGGCTCCAGATTCGAGCTATCCGCATGATACGCCTGCGGATCATCAAGTGCCAGGATCGTGCCAGTGAACGGAAAACGATCTTGGAGATGGTTCTTCGTCAGCAGAAGCTTCGCTCCCGAATCCTCCAGCATGTGGCGAATACGATCTTCTGGGAACTCCGGATCAATCGGTACATAGGCCCCGCCAGCTTTTAGAATGGCATGAATACCAATGATCATCTCAAGCGAGCGCTCGACCATGATGCCGACTGGTTGGTCCGGTCTAACCCCTTGGGCACGCAGCGTACGTGCGAGACGGTTCGCCTGCTGATCGAGTTCTCCATAGGTAAGCTCCGTTTCACCGTAAATAAGTGCTGTACGATCCGGTGTGAGCGCTGCTTTTTCCTCAAATATACCGTGAAGGGTCTGCTCACGCGGATAAGGAGCTGCTGTATCGCCCCACACCTCTATAATCTGCGATTTCTCTTCTGGCGTGATCAACTCCAGCTCATCAATACGGATGGTAGGTTGAACAGCAACGCTTGTCAGAATTCTCGTCAAGTGTCCTTGAATGCGTTCCACGCTCTCCCGATCATAGACGCGGGCATTGTAACGGTACAAGAACTCCAGATTACGGCCCGGCAGCACAATGAGGTTAAAATCATAATTCGTCTGTTCAAACATCTGAACGTCCGTAATTCTGTATTCAGCCTCTTCACTGGAAATTTTCTCTTCTAGATGCTCTTCTACCGGGTAATTTTCGAACACCATAATATGAGAAATCAAATCTTGCTTTTGTTCGCTCTGTGCTTGAATCTCATAGAGCGGATAGGAATCATATGCATGTCCTGCCAAATATAATTCCTGCTGTCTTTTCATCACATGGGAGAACAAATCGCTTCCCTCGGCCTGAACCCGAACCGGAACTGTATTGATGAAGAGACCGATCATACTTTCGATACCCGGAATCTCGGCAGGTCTCCCCGATACTACACTTCCGAAGACGATATCCTGGCTTCTATTGTAGCGCTGCAACACGATTCCCCAGGCTGCTTGCATCAATGTATTCATCGTCACCTGATGCTGTTTGGCCACCTGTTCCAGGCGATCGGTCAATTCCGCATCCAACGTGAATACCAGCTTCTCCGACACATAGGCTTCTGCTTTTGCTGATGGCTGTGTGATGGCTTGTGGCAGCTTCGTCTGCTGCTCGTAGCCTTCCAGGTACCCTCTCCAGTAAGAGGATGCCTCTTCCTCACCTTGCTTCTCCAACCATTGAATGTACTGGCTGTACGATGCTGCTGCAGGAAGCTCAGGTTCCCTTTGCTCACGTAGAGCTCCGTATGTTTCAAACACTTCCTGGAGCACAAGCGGCATACACCAGCCATCCAAAATGATGTGATGAGAGCTCCACAACAGATGGTAATGCTCTTTTGCAGTACGTAGGATAGCAACTCGCAGCAAGGCTTCATTCGCAAGATCAAAACCTCTCGCTTTGTCTTGGGCAACATAAGCTGCAAGACGCGCTTCTATTTCAGCGGATTCCAGCTCATGCAGATCCTCGTATACGAAGTCGCATGCTCTTTCTTTGAACACAATCTGTATAGGGAAATCGCCCCACCCGGCATGGAAATTCGTTCTCAATATAGCATGCCGTTTCATCAGATGTTTTAAGCTGCGTTTGAAATCCTCAGGATAGAATGCTCCCTGAATTTCAAATTTGGCCTGCTCAAAGTAGACTTCCGAATGAGGCTCCAGCAAGCTGTGGAACAACATTCCTTTTTGCATCGGCGTCAGTTTATACATATTTTCAATACTGCCGATATGCCGTGTCTGCTCTTCTATCTCCTCGATTTTTTCCAAGCTGATATCTTTGAGGAGTACATCGCTTGGTGTAAGTTCTGTTCTTTCCTTACTTACGCAATGTCCAATGACTTCGCTGAGACGGTTCTTCAGAATGCCAACAAACTTAGTCACGGACTCCCCGTCGAGCTGATGACGGTTATAGCTGACCGAAAGTTGAAGCTGTCCTTCGGCAATCAGTCCATTAATGTTCAATGCCTGATGCTGGACCATCTGCTCACTGACCTCAGGTCCTACTGAGTAAGGCGATACTTCCATCGTCCCTCCTGCAAGATCCTGGTCGAACTGTCCCAAGTAGTTGAAGGTAATCTCAGGTTCAGCCGAGAAGGAGGAGACGTCGGAACCGTCGCTTAAATATTTCAAAATACCATATCCGACACCTTTGTTCGGGATACGACGCAAGCCTTCCTTGACGTGCTTGATTCTGGCGCCGATCTCCAATTCCCCTCCCATCTCAAGGGCGACAGGGTATTGACTTGTAAACCAGCCTATTGTGCGAGTAATATCCAGTTCCGGCACAACAGGCTCCCGTCCATGTCCCTCCAGAAGGATGCCTACACGTTCGATTCCCGTCCACTCGTGAACAGCCATACCCAGAGCCGTCAGGAGCAGATCGTTGACCTCCGTATTGTAAGTGCGGTTCGCTTCTTTCAGGAACTGCTCTGTCTCTTCTGGTGACCATCTCACCGTGACAGCCTCACTGTCTTTGATGAGAAGAGCGCCGTCTACCTTGTCTTTGGGAAGAGGGACAAAACCATCTCCCTCTACCTCTGCCCAATAGCTGCGTTCTTGTTCAGCCGCCAGACTATTCGCAAATTGTGTGATTCCCTCAACCCATGCACGGTACGAATCGGTCTTCTGTGGAAGCTTGACCGCTTCTCCACGTGCTGCCTGCTCGTAGCCATCCTGCAGGTCCTCAAAAAGAATACGCCAGGATACGCCATCCACAGCCAGATGATGAATAACGATCAACAGATGTTCGCCTTCCGCACAACGGAACAGACCCAGTCTAAAGAGAGGTCCATCCTCCAGAGAGATGCTGCGCTGAATGGCTTCCGCACCTGCTTCTATTGCTGAAGCCGGGTCTGTCTCATCCCGCAAATCGTGGATCTGGAGGCTATAGAGCTCACCCTCACCCATGCTCCGGTTCCAGGCCTCCAATCCCTGCTCTCCTTGGCGGAACACCAGTCGTAAAGCATCATGATGCTCTGCAATTTTCCGAACAACCTCGGCGAGCGCATCGGTATTGAAGCCATCACGTCGGTACAACATGACCGACTGATTAAAGTGATGCAGATCCATCGACTGTTCATCGAAGAATCTGTGCTGGGCAGGTCCCAGTCTTACCGCTCCGTGTACCTCGCTTTGGTCCGCAATTCGGCTGACCACACTAACGCGCTGTGCCAGCTCTGCAATTGTCGGATAACCGAACAAATCCTTCATTTCAAGCTTATAGCCTGCTTGAAGAAGCCTTGAGGATACTTGAATGGATTTGATCGAGTCACCTCCAAGCTCAAAGAAATTATCATGAATGCCGACAAGCGGCACGCCGAGTACACCCTGCCAGATTGAAGCCAAAATGTTCTCCACATCCGTGCGCGGAGCGGTAAAGTCTGCTCCCGCCTTTATACCCGAGTTCGGTTCAGGCAGTGCCTTGCGATCCAGCTTACCATTCGGTGTCAGAGGCATCACGTCCAGTTGGACGAAGTAAGACGGAATCATATATGCAGGCAGTCCGGCAGACAGTTCGTCTCTCAGCTCGCTGACAGACATTTCGCGATTAGCTACAAAGTAAGCACACAGCGATTTCTGCCCATGAGCATCTGCCCACGCAACAACGAGAGCTTCCTCGACAAGTGGGATATCCAGCAACTTGGCCTCAATCTCACCAAGCTCAATACGATAGCCCCGTATTTTAACTTGATGGTCAATGCGTCCAATGTACTCAATGTCTCCATTAGGAAGGCGACGAGCCAAATCTCCGGTGCGATACATATTTCCTTCCGCAGCGAACGGATTTCTAATGAATTTATCTGCGGTAAGCTCAGGACGGTTCAGATATCCACGGGCTACCCCGTCCCCGGCGATGTACATTTCGCCCTCCACGCCTAACGGTACGAGACGAAGCTGATCATCCAGGATATGAATGTATATATTGTCTGACGGCAAACCAATCGGTACGGATTCACGTATATCCTTCGCAGGATCGTACAGGTGAATCATGCAACCGACGACGGTTTCGGTTGGACCGTATTCATTGTAGATTTTGATATTGCCACCAAAGAGGTCGGTAATCGTTTTTGACAAATGTGTGGTCAGATTCTCTCCACCTACAATGAGCTGCTGAATGCGACTTTCTGCTGGAATGGTCATATCTTTAATCAGACTGAGATGCGTCGGCGTCAGCTTGAGAATATCCACCGCATTTTCGCGCAAAATATGCTGAACAACCTCCGCCTTATCTATGCCATCATAAATCCGTACTATTCCTCCGTTAATTAATGGAGTAAAGATCGATGTCATCGTCAAGTCAAAGGAAATGGATGAATACAACGGGAAATCCGTTGGTTTTCCAGCACAATAGACCTTATTGGCCCACCAGATGTAGTTCACGATCCCTTTGTGGTTAATCATGGTTCCCTTCGGATTTCCGGTTGTACCCGAGGTATAGATTAAGTACACCAGATCGTTTCCTCCAACAGGAATATTGGGATTATCTACCTCGGTTCCGTAGATGTGCGGGGAATCCAATTCCATAACCGTTCCCTCAAAAGAGGCCAACTCCGTCAGGTGGCTCTGTGTGAGCAAAATTTCAGCGCCAGAATCCTTCAGAATATACTGAATCCGCTCCTGCGGATATTCAGGATCAATAGGTACATAGGCTCCACCCGCTTTGAGCACACCCATGATGGCGACAAGCAGTTCTACAGACCGATCTGCCAACAGACCTACCACTTGTTCACTCCGTAGTCCTTGGTCTATCAAGGTGGAAGCTAGTCTGTTCGCCTGCTCGTTCAGCTCCCGATAGGTGATCTGAGTGTCCCCATTTACAGCCGCAATCTTATCCGGCGTACGGACAACCTGTTCTTCAAACAAGGTATGCAGACCCTGATCACTTGGATAGGTATGTGCCTTGCCGCCCCAGTCAAGCAGGTTCATCCGTTCCTCGGATGTTACAATCTCCAGTTCCTGTATCGTCGCCTGCGGACGAGCAGCCACCTGATCGAGCATCTGCAACAAGTGTCCTCCGATACGTGCAATGCTTTCTTGCTCGTAAACCGAAGCATTATAGCGAATGCAGACCTTGATGTCTTCGCCTGGAATCACAACCAGGTTAAAGTCATAGTTGGTTTGTTCAAACATGGTGAAGTTGGCAACTTCGAGATTGTCCTCCGTTTGGTTACCCGATTGCTCCACCTGCTCGTCGAGCGGGTAATTTTCAAAGATCATAATATGAGAAATCAGGTCCTGCTTTTGGGTTGTTTTCCCCTGAATCTCATACAGTGGATAGGTGTCGTAGGCACGACCAGCCAATGACTGTGCCTGTGTACGTTTCATCACTTCGACGAAGGCTTCGTCTTTGGATGACTGTACACGGATAGGTACTGTATTGATGAACAGACCCACCATATTTTCGATCCCTGCAATCTCAGCGGGTCTACCCGACACAACGCCGCCGAAAACGACATCCGAGCTGGCATTATAACGTTGAAGAATCAGTCCCCAAGCTGTCTGCATGAGTGTATTGACGGTTACGTGATTGCGCTTCGCGACAACATCCATTTTACCTGTCAAAGATGCACCCAGATGGAGAACATGCTCTTTTAGAACATAGCCCGCTTCTTTTGCTTGAGATTTCGTTTTACCTTCCGGCAATACAGTATTCCCGTCATAATCTTCGAGATATTGGCTCCAATACGTTGAAGCTTCTTGATCATCCTGTGCATCAAGCCACTCGATATAACGGCTATAGGGCTGAGCTGGCGGTAGGACAGGCTGTACTTGCTGTTTCTTAGCAGAATAATAATCGAACAGCTCCTGTGTAATGATCGGGATACACCAGCCATCCATGACAATATGGTGGAAGCTCCACAATACAAGACAGCTTTGATCCTTCTGCAAGACGGTCACCCGCATCAGCGGATCTTCTGACAAGCTGAACCCCTTAACCATATCTTCAGCAATATAAGCCTTGATTCGGTCTTCTTGTTCCTGCGTAGATGCGTCGCGCAAATCTACGTAGTGCAGAGGGATTAACCGTTGCTTAAAGACAACTTGCAGCGGTACATCAGCAATGTTGTTGTAAAAGCCGGTACGTAGTATGGCATGTCGTTGCACCAAAGCCTGGAAGCTCTCGAAGAAGATATCTACATCGAAGCTACCACGCAGCTCAAACGTTGCCTGTTCGAAGTATGAAGAGGAGTCCGGCTCCAGCAGGCTGTGAAACAGCATTCCCTTCTGCATTGGCGTCAGCTTGTATACATCCTCAATCTCTCCGATGTGAGCCGTCTGCGCCGTGAGTCGATCAAGCTGCTCCAATGTTAATCCTTGGAACAGAACATCACTTGGTGTAAGCTGTGAACGCTCCTGAGCCACACAATGACGGATGACCTCACTAAGGCTTGACTGTAATAATTCAGCAAAATGACTCACCGTCTCGTTACGATACTGCCTGCTGCTGTACGTAATCGTCAGTGATAGCTGGCCTTCAGCAATCATGCCATTCACATCCAGAGCATATTGCTGTGGTGTGAGGTCGCTGAGCGCCTTACCAACTGAATGTGTGGATAGGCTAAGGGCATTACCCTCCAGATCCTGATCAAACTGCCCAAGATAATTGAAGGAAATTTCCGGCTCCACGCCAAATCCAACACTTTTCTCCGGTGCCATATACTTCAGAAGACCGTAGCCGATTCCTTTGTGCGGAACGTCTCGCAAATTCTCCTTGATGCGCTTGATGCGCGCAGATACTTCCTGTCCGCCTTGCAGGTTCAGCAGAACCGGATACTGGGTTGTGAACCAACCGACGGTACGGGTAATATCCAGGTCTGGTACGATCATTTCCCGTCCATGCCCTTCGAGATTGACCAAAATCTGCTCCATGCCTGTCCAGCGCTGAATGGCTGCCCCCAGAGCAGTCAAGAGCAAGTCGTTCGTCTCCGTATGATACGCCCGGTTCGCTTGCCGCAACAGCAGGTCTGTTTCCTGCGCAGACCACGTTACCGTAACCGATTCAGTATCCCGGATGGTGCCCGGCTTCTGATCCTCATCCTTCGGCAGTGGGGCCAAAATCGCCTCTTCGATCAGCTGCCAGTATGCACGCTCCTTGTCCAGAGCAGGCCCTGCTGCATACTTCGTCGCTTGCTCAGACCATACAAGATACGAATCGGTCTTTTGTGGAAGGACGATTGCTTGTCCATTCAATGCCTGCTCGTACCCCGCTGCAATGTCCTCAAACAGGATGCGCCAGGATACGCCGTCAACCAAGAGGTGATGAATGACAATCAACAAATGATCGCCATCGTCACAATGGAACAGGCCTAGCTTGAACAGTGGGCCACCTTCCAAGTCAAAGCTTGCCTGAATGGCATCGGCTTGGGCCTGAACCCCAGTTGTCTGGTCTTCCGCCTGCCGCACATCGGCAATGTCCAATGTGTAGAGCTCGCCTTCGTCCGTTCCCCGATTCCAAGCTGCATACCCAGCTTCTGTAGACCGGAAAACCATACGCAGCGCGTCATGATGGATCGCAATTTGGTCCATTGTCAACCGGAGTGCAGCCTCATCAAAGCCGTCTTTCCGATAGAGCATGACGGCATGATTATAATGGTGCGGCTCCGCTGTATGGCGTTCAAAGAACCAACGCTGAATGGGCATTAACTCTGCTGCACCTTTAATTTCGCCCTGTTCCGCTGTACGTCCGGCTGCCTGAAGATACGGGCTTAGCTCGGCAATTGTCGGATATTTGAAGAGATCCTTCATCTCTAATTTATATCCGGCTTGGAACAATCTCGAGGACACTTGGATCGCCTTGATGGAATCACCACCCAGATCAAAGAAATGATCATGGATGCCGACCTGCTGCGCTCCCAGCACACCTTGCCATACGGAAGCCAAAGCTTCCTCAGCCTTCGTCCTTGGCGATTCATAAACCGCTCCAGTCTGCACATTGGTCTCCGGAGCCGGAAGCGCTTTGCGATCCAGCTTGCCATTTGGCGTCAAAGGCATCTGTTCCAATTGCATAAAGTAAGATGGAATCATATAAGTCGGTAGTTCGGCAGCCAAGGCTTTTCTCAACTCGCCTACCGTCAGCATCTGATCGGCAGTGAAATAGCCGACAAGCACTTTTTGTCCACTTCCATCCTCTCGGGCGAGCACAACGGCCTCCCTTACAGACGGAGCATGGAGCAGCTTCGCTTCCACTTCGCCCAGCTCGATACGGTAACCACGGATTTTTACCTGATGGTCAATCCGTCCCAAATACTCCATGCTGCCATCCGGCAACCAGCGTGCCAAGTCACCCGAGCGGTACATGCGCTCGCCCGCTTCAAACGGATGAGCGACAAACTTCTCTTCCGTCAATTCCGGTCGGTTCAGATAACCTCGCGCCAGACCTACGCCCGCCACATAGAGTTCACCTGGAATGCCAATCGGCTGTGGACGGCGTTGTTCATCCAAAATGTACGCTCGCAGCGTCGGAATCGTGGTGCCGATATTGCTGCGGCCCTGTTCAATTTCCAACTCTGTAATTTCCTTATAAGTTACATGCACGGTCGTTTCGGTAATGCCGTACATGTTAATGAGCTGCACTTGCGGATACTTCGTTCTCCAGTCCTTGAGCAGGGCCGGGGCTAATGCCTCTCCACCGAAGATAATCATACGGAGGCTCAGTTCTGCCGCTTGATGACCGAGCTCTTCCTGTAGCAACTGGTAGAAGTACGTCGGTGTCTGGTTCAAAACGGTGACCTTCTGATCCTTAAGCAATTGCAAGAAACGATCTGGACTCTTCGCGGTAAGCGATGGAACGATGACCAACCGTCCTCCGTTCAGCAATGCTCCGTACATTTCCCATACAGAGAAGTCAAAACAGAATGAATGGAACAGTGTCCACGTATCCTGAGGACCAAAGTCAAACATATTTTTATCATTAAAGAGCAAGCGAACTACATTTTTATGCTCAATCAGTGTTCCCTTTGGCTTGCCTGTCGTACCCGATGTGTAGATGACGTAGGCAAGATGCTCCGGTCCGGCTGCAGGCTGCAGGTTTGAGACATCCTCCTTGTAGGAAGCCGTTTTGTCCAGACTTACGATATCCCCGGCGAAGGAGACACGTTGCTCCAGATGCGCTTGTGTCAGCAGTAGCTTGGCTCCCGAATCCTCAAGCATAAAGCGAATGCGGTCCTCTGGATATTCAGGGTCTACAGGGACATAGGCCCCGCCTGCCTTCAAGATGGCTAAAATTCCGACCACCATTTCAAGGGAACGATCCGCCATAATTCCAGCCAAACCGTCTGGTTGCAAACCACGTTCCCTCAGCGTTCGGGCAAGTCCATTGGCCCGCTCGTTCAGCTCGCTGTAGGACAGGGTTGCATCTTCACATACGACTGCCACTGCATTCGGAGTACGTGCGGCCTGCTCCTCGAACAGCGCATGGATCGTCTTGTCACGAGGATAATCTGCCTTGGCTTTGTCCGGCGCTTTCATCAGCCTTGATTTTTCCTGAGGTGTCACGATATCAAGGGATGACAACGGCAGTGCCGGATTGGCGATGGCTTCCCGAATAAGCTGTACAAAGTGGCCTGCCATCCGCTCAGCAGTCTCTTGCTTGTAGATCGCAGTCGCATACTCAAGCGTGCAGTTCAATGCCCCGTCTGCTTCACTCACGGTCAGCGTAAGATCGAACTTGGCAGCCGGATGTACATTATCGTAAGGAGTGAAGCGCAATCCTTCTATTTCTTGTTCTCCCTGCTCGATATTTTGCAGGACAAACATGGTATCAAATAGTGGGTTACGGCTCAAATCACGCTGAAGCTCCAGCTTTTCTACCAGCTCCTCGAACGGGTAATCCTGGTTTTCATAGGCCCGCAGCGCTGTTTCCTTCACTTCCTGCAGATAAGCCTCGAAAGGCTTCTCTCCTTCTGGATAAGTACGAAGTGCCACTGTGCCGACGAACATACCGATGAGGCCTTCAAGTGTCGCATGAGATCTTCCTGCCACAGGTGAACCGACAATAACATCTTCCTGACCTGTGTACTTGTGCAAGAGCGCTGTATAGGCTGCCAGCAGTACCATGAACAGAGTGGAACCCGTTCGGGTAGCCAGCTCCTGAAGTGAAGCACTCAGAGAAGAATCAATTTGGAAGTCGATTCGATCGCCCGCAAAGCTTCGCACCGCAGGACGAACCTCATCTCCTGGCAAATCCAGCACTGGCAAGCTTCCACGGAGAGCATCCAGCCAGTAAGCTTCCTGGGCCTTAAGACGCTCGCTTCCGAGCTGCTCTTGCTGCCATACAGCATAGTCTGTGTACTGGATCTGTAGCTCAGGAAATACGTCCTCCTCTTGGTAGAAGCGGAGAAACTCTTCTATGAGAATATTCATAGAAACCCCATCTGAGACAATATGGTGCATGTCAAACAATAGTAAATGGCGCTCATGTGCAATTCGAATAAGGCCGACCCGCAGCAATGGAGCTACACCTAAATCAAAAGGACGGACGAACTGCTGAAGGGTAGCTCCTGCCTCTTCCTCGCTCAACTCCGCATATTCCACAGTAAACGGAACATCCGTCAGGAGCTGCTGTACAGGTTCACCGTTCACAGTCACAAAACGAGTTCGCAGCGAACCATGACGATGAATTAGACGACGGAATGCCTGCTCTAGCCGTTCCCGATCCAAAGCTCCCTCAACGGTAAGGATACCCGGCATATTGTAGCTCAGCTCTCCACCTTCCAGCTGACTTAGAATAAACAGTCGTTTTTGGGCCGAGGACAATGGATAATGCTCTCTCGCTCCCGCTGTAGGAATTTCTTCGAAATTCAGCGGTGTATAGCCCTCAATGGCACGAGCCAATTCTTCAATAGTAGGAGACTCGAACACTGCTCTCAGACTAATCTCGCGATTCATTTCCTTGCGAATTCGTGAGACTAGCAGGGCTGCACGCAGTGAATGACCTCCAAAATGGAAGAAATTATCCTTCACTCCCGCGCTCTCTACACCCAGCACCTCTTGCCAGATTTCGGCTAATTGAATTTCCACAGGTGTCCTTGGAGCCTCAGATGAAGCCGCTGCCCATCCATGCTCGCCCTGCAGCGCTTTTCGGTCGATTTTTCCGTTCGACGTCAGAGGCATATCCTCCAGTTGTATGAAGCGGGAAGGGATCATATATCCAGGTAATATCTCCGACAGGACGGCCCGAAGCTCGGATACCTCAAGTTTCTGAGCAGCTACGAAATAAGCGACTAGATCTTTGTAGCCGTCATCGCCCTCTACAGCCATGGCTACGACTTCCTGAACGGACGGCACTCTGAGCATTTGTGCTTCTACCTCGCCTAGCTCGATACGGTAGCCGCGGATTTTGACTTGGTGATCTATTCGACCTAAGTACTCGATGGTTCCATTCGGTAACCAGCGAACCAGGTCACCCGTCCGATACATGCGCTCTCCTGGAGCAAACGGATTGTCCACGAACTTCTCATCCATTAACTCAGGCCGATTATGATACCCCCGTGCTAACCCGATACTCGAAATGCATAGCTCTCCAGCTACACCGACAGGTTGCAATCTAAAATGGTCATCCAAGATGTACACACTGTGGTTAGCAATAGGTCGTCCAATAGATACAATATCCGTTGCTTCCTCACTGTCCGGGACAGACCAGATTGTGGTGCATACGGAGTCCTCTGTTGGGCCATAGCCATTAGAGTAACGTACATGCTTCCTCCACTCTTCGATCAACTCGACCGATGCGGCCGATCCAGCGGTTAGCAGGCACCGCAGTGTTGGCAAACGCTCTGGATCAAGGTGGATAGCGTAAGCGGGTGGCAAAGTCACTACCGTAATCCCCTTATCGTTCATGAACTGCTCGAACAGGGCATGATCTAAAATATCTTGTGTAGAAGGGATGCACAGAACAGCCCCGTGGCTCAGCGCCGTTAAAATTTCCGAAATCGATGCATCAAACGACAGACTTGCAAACTGAACGATCCGATCCTGCGGTGTAACTTCGAAGTGTGTGCCGTATACGTCCGAAAGATTCGGTAGTCCCCGATGCTCGACTAATACGCCCTTAGGCTGACCCGTCGTACCTGAAGTGTAGATCACGTAAGCCAGATCATCCGGGCCAGCAGTAGCCTCCAAATTCGAGGTGTCGGCATCATAGGTCGATGATTTATCCAGCAGCAAAACATTTTCCGTCCATCCGAGATGCTCCGAGAGATGGGCCTGTGTAAGGATCAGCTTCGCCCCGGAATCTTCAAGCATGTAACTGATTCGTTCTTTCGGATACTCTGGATCGATTGGAACATAGGCACCCCCGGCTTTCATAATGCCGTAGATCCCAACGATCATTTCGAGCGACCGTTCAGCAATCAGTCCCACCAGATCTCCCGTCTTGATTCCCTGAGTACGGAGCCTTCTCGCCAGTCCGTTGGCTTTTGCATTGAGCTCGGCATAGGTCAGACTCTCGTCCTCGAACCAAAGGGCAGTCGCATCCGGCGTTCGTCCCGCCTGTTCCTCCAACAGCCCGTGGAACGTGTTACAGTGCTCGTAAATGCCTTTTGTATTTCCCCATACGTTCAGAATCTGTTCTCTCTCCTGCGGCGTGACTAATTCTAGTGCATCCACGGAAATGGCAGGGTTCTCTACAATTTGTTCCATGAGGTAAACCAGATGGCCCTTGATTTGTTCAATTGTCACTGGGTCATAAACAAGTGCATTGTACTGGAACAGCAATCTCATTTCTTCGCCAGGGAGGACAATTAAATTAAAATCATAATTCGTTTGCTCAAGAAGCTCCGCTTCCTCAATCTCAAAGGCAGCCTCGCCACCACCCAGACGCTCTACCTCCTCTTCCACAGGATAGTTTTCAAACACCATAATATGGGAGATTAGATCCTGCTTCTGATCCGTCTGAGCCTGAATCTCAAACAGCGGGTAGGTGTCATACATATGAGAAGCCATATATTGTTCCTGCTGCTGCTTCATCAGAACGGTGAAGGGGAGATTCTCCTCTGTCTTCACACGAACGGGAATCGTATTGATGAACAAACCGATCATCCGATCAATGCCCGGAATTTCTGCTGGTCTGCCTGATACTACACTTCCGTACACGACATCTCGGCTACCGTTATAGCGTTGAAGCGCAATACCCCAGAGGGACTGCAGCAATATATTCATCGTGACATGAGCATCCCTGGCCACCTTTTCAAGACACCCAGTCAATTCCCTGCTGAGAGGATAATTCAGCTTTTCTGCTACATAGCCTTCTCCCTTACTCGCTCCACCGACTTGAGGTAAAAGCGTCTGCTGCTCGTAACCGGCCAGATATCGGCTCCAATAGTTGGACGCAGCTGCTTCATCCTGCTGTTCGAGCCATTCGATATATCGACTGTACGGATGAACCTCTGCCAACTGCGGCTCTCTTCCTTCCAGGAGGGCAAAATAGTGTTCAAATACCTCCTGCGTAATTAACGGAACACACCACCCATCCATGACGATGTGGTGAAAACTCCATAAGAGACGGAAGCTCTCTTCATCTGTTTGCAAAATGGATACACGTAGAAGCTCGTCTTCAGCTAGGTTGAAGCCCAGTGCTTTGTCCTTAGCACCAAATGTCTTCAGGTAAGCTTCGCGCTGCGATGCATTCATCTCCCGCAGGTCTTCGTACACCAATTTAGCGCCTCTGTGCCGAAATACAACCTGCAAAGGCTCGCTACCCCATCCGCTGTAAAAGTTCGTGCGCAGGATAGCATGACGCTCCACTACTGCATCCAGACTGTGTCCGAAGGTGGTCGGATCAAAGCTACCCTTAAAGTCAAAGGCAGCCTGCTCAAAATAAGCACCTGTATGCGGCTCAAACATATCATGGAACAGCATGCCCTTCTGCATCGGCGTCAGACTATATACATTCTCAATATCGCCAATGTGACTCGTCTGCTTAGAAAGCTCCTCCAGATCGGCAATGCTCAGACCCTTCGCAAGCACGTCGCTTGGTGTCAATACGGTTTTTTCTTGGGTTACGCAATGCTGGAGAAGTTCCCGCAGGCTTTCCTCAATATATCCAGCGAGCTGTTCCATCGTAGATGACTTATACTGTTTTCCGTTATAAGTAATCGTCAGAGTCAGGGCTCCGTCCGTCACCATGCCATTGATATCTAGCGTATAGGCCGGTTCCTCCAACAAGCTTTGCGCGCTTCCGGTCGGATAAGGAGAAATCTGCAACGAGCTTCCTTGCAAATCCTGATCAAATTGCCCCAGATAGTTAAAAGAAATCTCAGGCTGCAAGCTGAAGCTGCCTTCATCCAACTGACTTGCCATCGTTTTGAGCAACCCGTAGCCAATACCTTTGTTCGGAATTCGGCGTAGCCCTTCTTTCACAGACTTGATCAAGGAGGCCACTTCCGGGTTATTCCCCAAGTCTAAAATCACCGGATATTGACTTGTAAACCAGCCTACGGTACGGGTGATGTCGATATTCGGTATAATCGGCTCACGACCGTGTCCTTCCAGATTCACAGCAACCTTTCCGATGCCAGACCATTTGGATACCGCCATGCCCAGAGCAGTCAATAGCAGATCATTCGTCTCTGTTTGATAAGCACGATGGGCTTTTCTCAACAATTGGTCGGTTTCTTCTAGAGTCCATTCTGCTGTTACTACTTTGCTATCCTGTACAAGAAGGCTTTCCACAGCCTCATCCTTCGGCAACTGTTCGAGTGGCTGATCCTCCAGCTCTCTCCAATACGCCCGATGAGTCTCCATTTCTGGACCTTCCGAATAACGAGCAAGGGCGTCTCCCCAATCACGGAAGGAATCCGTCTTCTGCGGGAATGTCAGCGCTTGTCCTTGAATCACCTGCTCATAGCCTGCTGCGATGTCCTCGAACAAAATCCGCCAGGATACTCCGTCCACCACCAAATGGTGGATCACGATCAGAAGGTGGTCTCCATCCTGACAATGGAAAAGTCCTAACTTCAGCAGCGGACCTTCTGCCAGATTGATACTGCGCTGAATGTCATCCGACAGCGATGTAATGGCTGCAGTCGGATCGGATTCATTCCGTAAATCAGCAGTGAACAGGCTATACAGCTCTCCTTCTTCAAGATCACGATTCCAAGCTTCGTAGCCATGCTCTGTCTGACGGAAAACCATGCGAAGAGCGTCATGATGCTCAGCGAGTTTTCTTAGCACCTGATGCAAGGCCTTTTCCTCAAATCCCTGTTCACGATACAGCATAACCGCTTGATTGAAGTGATGAGGCTCTGCCTGCTTCCGTCCAAAAAACCACTGTTGGACTGGAGTCAAGCGAGTCGTTCCACGCACAACTCCCTGTTCAGCCATATGCACAGCCGTTTGTATTTCAGCGCCTAGCTCGGCAATGGTTGGCGATTTGAACAGCTGCTTCATCTCTAACCGATAGCCGGCCTGCAGTAACCGTGACGACACCTGAATAGCTTTTATGGAGTCTCCACCCAATTCAAAGAAATTGTCATGGATACCCACCTGTTCGGCACCCAGCACCCCTTGCCAGACAGATGCCAAAGCTTCCTCAGCCGGTGTACGAGGAGCTGTATACTTCCGTCCTGTATGCGCGCCTACTTGAGGAGCCGGCAGAGACCTGCGGTCCACTTTTCCGTTTGACGTTAATGGCATACGATCCATCTGGATAAAGTAGGATGGAATCATATAGCCTGGAAGTACCTGCGATAGGGAAAGACGTACTTCGCCTGCCGTGAGCGTACGATCCGCTACATAATAAGCGCAAAGCTGCTTCTCGCCAAGCTCATCCGCGCGAACGACCACTACGGCGTCGATTACTGACTCCACCTTGGCCAGTTGGGCCTCGATTTCAGGGAGTTCGATGCGGTAACCACGTATTTTGACCTGCTCATCAATTCTTCCTTTAAACTCCAAATTCCCATCTGGAAGCCAGCGTACCAGATCCCCAGTTCTGTAGCAGGGTTCTCCGTCCTTCACAGGACTAGGAACAAATTTCTCTGCTGTGAGATCAGGACGATTGAGATATCCGCGCGCTACACCTTCACCGCCGACAATGAGTTCACCCCAAGCACCAATAGGCTGTAATTGCAGCGATCCATTGACCACATAAGCGGTCGAATTACTAATTGGGCGGCCAATCGGCACGACCCCTTCGGCACGACCCAGAATCTTGTAGGTGGTGGAGAAGGTCGTATTCTCTGTCGGACCATAGCCATTGATAGGGACAAGATCAGGATTAGCCTCGATTACACGGTTCATATGAGATATGGACAGTACGTCTCCGCCAACCAGCAATGTTTTTAGCCCTTTGAACAGGTACTCATCCTGCAGGGAAAGCTGATTGAAAAGCGGTGAAGTGAGCCACATTGTTGTAATCCCGTACTTGGTAATGGCCGCTTTGAGCCTATCAGCAATCAGGATATCGTCGTTCTCCACGAAATAGAGCTGCCCACCGTTGAGCAACGCCCCCCATATTTCGAATGTAGAAGCATCAAAGGCCACGGCTCCTGTTTGCAAAATTCGTGTGGATTCACTCAGCTCCACATAGTTGGTCTCTTTGACCAGACGGACCACGTTCCGGTGTTCAACCATAACGCCCTTCGGTCTACCCGTCGTACCCGATGTATAGATGACATAAGCAAGCCCCTGCGATCCCTGAGCAGTCTCCGGCTGGGCAGGTTCAGCTGCATAGGCCTCTTCACTGCTAAGATCGACAATCGGTATACCGTAGTCTACACTTATAAGCTCGCCCTTTTGCACCAATAATAGCTTGGCGTCGGAATCATCAAGCATATAACGAACCCGATCTTCCGGGTAATCAGGATCAATCGGCACATAGGCTCCACCTGCCTGAAGCACCGCGAGCATACCAATGACCATCTCGATGCTTCGTCCACCCATCACGGCCACAGGCTGCTCCCTGAGCGTCCCCAAACGACGCAATGTTTGGGCCAGTCGGCTCGCCTTGTCTTGCAATTCAAGGTACGTTAGCTGGACATCGCCGAATACAAGCGCCGTCTGCTCTGGTGTACGCTTGACTTGTTCTGCGAACAGCTCATGAATGGTCTTGTCCCTTGGATAAGGAGCCGATGTCGCGTTAAATACTTCAACGATCTGTACTTTCTCCTCCGGTGTGATCATTTCTATCTCGGCCAGTTGCAACTGAGGATTAGCCGAGACTGCATGCAGAACCCGGAGCAAGTGCGTTGCAAGTCGCTCTACGGTTTCACGCCGATATAAAGCCGTACTATACTCGAGGCCAAAGGCTAATTTTGACCCCTTCTCCTCTACATTGAGGGACAGATCAAATTTGGCTGTGACGGTGTCCATCAAGTAAGGAGTAAAGTGCACTCCGTCCATATCCTGCTCTTCCTGCTCGGTATTTTGTAATACCAATAGGGTGTCAAAGAGCGGATTGCGGCTGACATCACGTCCTACGCCCAGCTTTTCGACCAATTTTTCAAAAGGGTAATCCTGATGCTCAAACGCCTTGAGCGCCGTTTCCTTGATTTCCAGAAGATAATCCTGAAAGGTTTTATCCCCTGCCGGGTAACTGCGCAAGGCCAGTGTGTTGACAAACATCCCGATGATGCCCTCAAGCTCAGCCTGCGGTCTTCCGGCTACTGGAGAACCTACGACGATGTCCTCCTGTCCTGTATATTTGTGCAGTAGTACCGAATAAGCGGCCAGCAATACCATATACAGTGTAGTACCTGTACGGGATGCAAGCTCTTGTATCGCCTTATTGCCAGGCTCATCCAATGTAAAATCAATTCGGCTACCCTCGAAGCTCCGAACTGAAGGTCGTTGGAAGTCTGTAGGCAAATCCAATACCGGCAACTCTCCTTCAAAGGATTGCAGCCAATATTTCTCAAGATCTTGCCATTGGTTCTCTGACTGTTCCCGTTGCCATACGGCATAATCCTTGTACTGGATGTGCAGCTCTGGTAGCTGCTCTCCTTGATACAAATGAGTAAGTTCCTCTATCAATATTTGAATAGAAACCCCATCTGAAATGATGTGATGCATATCAAACAGCAACAGATGACGCTCCTCCTGGAGCTTCACCAAGCTAACACGCAGTAATGGAGCCTGGCTCAGATCAAAGGCACGAATAAAGTTGTGAATGAGCGTATCCGTCTCCTCCACCGAGGCCTCTGTGTAGTTCAACGCGAACGGCACATTCCTATGCACACGCTGAACAAGTTCTCCATCCTGCATATAAAAGCCGGTTCTCAGGGATTCATGACGCTGGATCAGTGCTTGGAACGCAGACTCCAGCCGCGTGCGATCCAACGGTCCATCCACTGTGAAGACCCCTGGCATATTGTAGCTGAGCTCTCCCCCGTCCATCTGTCTCAGCACGTATAACCGCTTTTGCGCTGAGGACACTGGGTAAGCTTCGCTTTCCGTTGCCTGTGGGATGGATTCGTACATGGTCGGAATGTGTTTTTTCACAAGTTGCGCCAAGGATTCGACCGTAGGTGACTGAAACACCTCACGCAGCGAAATGCTACATCCCAACTCTTTGTGAATCCGTGAAACGAGCACTGTTGCCCGCAAAGAGTGACCACCAATTTCAAAGAAATTATCTCTGACACCGACACGAGCAACGCCCAAGATATCTTGCCAGATGAGTACCATCTGAGCTTCCACAGCAGTTCTCGGAGCCAAATAAGCCTCGCCGGATTGTACGCTGCTTTCAGGAGCCGGCAACGCACGGCGATCCAGTTTGCCATTTGGTGTAAGCGGCATTTGCTCCAGCCGGACAAAATAAGAAGGAATCATGTAAGCGGGGAGTTCCGCCGCCAGCTGAGCCCGCAATTCCCCCGGCGAAAGATCAGTGGAGGCTACATAGTAGGCGCACAGCAATTTTTGGCCCTGTTCGTCTTCCCGTGCGAGGACAATCGTTTCTCGTACGCTTGGAGCCTTGAGAATTTGGGCTTCTACCTCGCCAAGCTCAATTCGGTAGCCGCGAATTTTGACCTGATGGTCGATCCGCCCCAAATATTCAATATTGCCATCAGGCAACCAACGAGCAAGATCCCCAGTTCGGTACAGCCGCTCTCCCACCCGATACGGATGCTCAACGAATTTCTCAGACGTCAAATCCGGCCGATTCAAATACCCACGGGCAAGACCGTCCCCCGCAATGTATAGCTCTCCTGGAACCCCAACAGGCTGCAGGCGTCTTTGCTCATCGAGAATGTAAGCGCTAAGTGTGGGGATCGTTCTGCCAATATTGCTTTTCCCCGCTTCAATCTCATGTTCCGTGATTTCCTTATAGGTGACATGAACTGTTGTTTCCGTAATTCCGTACATATTAATCAGCTGCACATCAGGATACTTGACCCGCCAGTTCCTCAGAAGAGATGGACTTAAAGCCTCTCCACCAAAAATGATTTTTCTAAGGCCAAGCTCTGTCGAAGAGTGCGTTAACTCTTCCTGTAGCACCTGATAAAAATACGTCGGCGTCTGATTTAAGATGGTGACTTGGTTGTCTTTCAACAACTCCAGGAAAGCTGCTGGGCTCTTGGCTGTGAGAGATGGAACAATCACCAATTTCCCTCCGTAAAGAAGCGCTCCGTACATCTCCCAAACGGAGAAATCGAAGCAGAACGAATGGAACAGCGTCCACGTATCCTGAGCGTTGAAGTCAAATAAATTTTTATCGTTAAAGAGCAGTCGAACTACGTTTTTGTGTTCAATCAGCGTGCCCTTCGGCTTGCCAGTCGTACCCGACGTGTAGATAACATAGGCCAGATGGCTTGGTCCCGAAATACTCTCCAGATTGGAAGCATCTCCTGTATACGTTGTAGCTTCGTCCAGACTCACAAGCTTTCCGTCAAAAGCGGTGCTCTCCCATAGATGACTTTGGGTGAGCAACAGACGGACACCTGAATCCTCCAGCATATAATGGATACGTTCTTCGGGATAATCGGGGTCAATCGGTACATAGGCACCACCTGCTTTCAAAATGGCCAACATCCCGATGACCATCTCCAAGGAACGGTCAGCCATAATCCCTACGAGCGTATCTGCTCCTACTCCCTCGGAGCGCAAATATCTCGCAAGCTGGTTAGCCTGCTCGTTTAGAGCTTGGTATGTAATGCTCTGCTCGTCCATCTGAACGGCTACGTGATCTGGCGTGCGCTCGGCTTGTTCCTCGAATAAGCCATGGATGGTCTTCTCACGTGGATAATCGACTGCGGCGCCTTCCGAAAGAGCCAAAATGGACTGCTCTTCTGGTTCACCCAATAAGTTTACCTCTGCAATAGAAAGCTGAGGTGAATGAATGATCTGCTCGGCGATCGTAAGCAACTGGGAAACCATGTCCTTAACTTCACTGCGTTCAAACAGCTCTGTCCGATAATCGACATCCAGTACCAGTTCGCCTTCATCCAGGATCTCCACGATATGAAGCACGAAATCGTTCACTTCGTCCCCGCAGAAATCATAATCTGTCAAAATACGCACATCATCCAAATCAACCCAATTGATAAGACGATATTCCATTGAAACGCCAAAAAGCCGCTGAATATCCTTGTTCCCATGCATTTCTCTAAGATCCTGAATTAACTGATTGTATGGATATTTCTGATGCCGCAGGACTGACATCTGATCTCTGGCTACATCCTGCAGGAAGCTCAATACATCTATATCCTTTTTGACGTATGTTCTGGCAGCAGCAGTGCTGACGAACATACCTATCTTTTGCTTCTCTTTTTTGTTCCCCCGGTTAGCGAACGAAGTGCCAATCACCACATCCGGCTGATTCGTCATTTTGTGTATGTAGATATACATCGCACCCATGAAGAACTGGAACAAAGAAATCCTATTCTGTTGGCAAAATGCTTGCAGGTCGTGATATAGCACTTCTGGTACGGTAAAATGCTCCCGAACGGCGTGGGTGCTTAAAGATAACGGATTATATGACTTCCAACCCGTAAGCTCAGGCAAATCAGAAAATTTATCCAGCCAGTAAGCCTTATCCTTTTGGTATCTGTCAGAAAGTTCGTATGCATTCTCATCTGCAATATATTGAATATACGAGCAATCGTCGCCCAGCTTCGGTTCATTTCCTTGAATTAACTCCATGTAAAATGCTGTCAGCTGATTGCCATAGACCACCATTGATATTCCGTCAGAAATAATATGGTGCATCTTGATATTAATCCAATACTCTTCCTCGCTAATCTTCACAATTAAAAACTGGAAGAGCTCAGAATCCAGCAGGGGCAAGGGTTTTCTTTTGTGTTGCTCAAGTAAGGCTTCCACCTCAGATACACTTTCATAGTGACTAAGATCCAGGCACTCCAACTGTCTCTCTTCATAAGGAACGACGTACTGCTGAGGCACTCCATCCACTGAGGTAATACGGATGCGGAACGCATCATACTGTTTGATAATCAAATTAATGGACTGCATAAAGGCTGCAATATGGATATGCCCCTTCATCTTAGCTGTACCGGAAAGCTGTGACACTGACGTATCTGGGTAGAGTAATTCGGTATACCATATACGCTTCTGCGCATTTGTTAAATCATATAACTGCATGTCATTCATCTCATTCACTCCTATTCCATGATGTGAATATCCTCCCGCTGCACCTGGCAGTCAGGAGGACAAAAGGACAGTTTAACGTGCGCTTCCACCCCGTCATTGATCCAGTGAAACAATTTCTTCCGCCTCAACCACCAATCGATCCCCTACGGAAGCCCGACCGCTTCCGAGAATATAGCCCCGCCGACGCTTGATCACTTCAAAATAGAGATCAATTCGGTCTCCAGGCTTGGCCAAGCTGTGGAATCGAATTCCATTGAGGTTAGTCAGGTATGAAATGCCTTTTTTATCAATCGCAGCGAATGCCGCTAATTGTGCAAGCGACTCCACAATCAACATAGGAGGCATGTATGGGTTAGTGTCAGTAATGAACCACTCACTCCAGGTGACAAGCTTGTATCCCTTCGCCCATTGCGACGTTTCGTACCCGGTCACGCCATCCAACAGAAGAAATGGGTACCGGTGCGGAAGCACATCCGGGATATGGATTAGCTCTTCGCTCACAGGCTTATTCCCCTTCCCACTTGCGAACAGCAAGGCAGACGTTGTGCCCTCCGAAACCAAATGAATTGCTAATCGCCGCGCGGACCTCGCGTTCCTGATATACATGCGGCACAAAATTCAATTCAGGAGCCTCAGGATTGTCGCAATTGAGTGTCGGTGGTACTTTGCTGTGAATCATACTCTGCACAGTCGCAATTAATTCGACTGCACCTGCACCGCCCATTAAATGACCAGTCATGGATTTAATAGACGATATCGCCAAACGGGGGGCATGCTCCCCGAATACTTTTTGAATAGCATTAATCTCCATACGATCATTAAATGGCGTACTCGTACCGTGGGCATTGACGTAGTCGATTTCCTGCGGTGTTAAGCCGCCATCCTGCAGTGCGATATTGATCGCTTCTGCCGGGCCGGAGCCAGAGGGATCTGGAGCCGTGATATGATACGCATCAGTTGTGCATCCGTAACCCACAACTTCGGCCAGAATGGTGGCTCCGCGGTTCAAAGCATACTCCAACTCCTCCAGCACCAAGACTCCTGCTCCTCCACCGATGACGAATCCATCGCGATCCACATCAAACGGACGACTAGCCTTCTGCGGCTCTTCATTACGTCTGGAGAGAGCATGGATATTCGCAAAAGATGCCAGATCAAGCTGACTAAAATTGGCTTCTGCTCCACCGGCAACCACGACATCAGCCGTGCCGTACTGGATCGTACGTAATGCCTCACCAATGGCATTACTTCCTGTGGCACAAGCCGTAACCACAGCAAAAGAAGGCCCCTTGGCTCCAATAGCAATGGAGATCTCACCAGGTGCTGAATTAATCATCATCGAGGAAACAAAATAAGGAGAAACTCTTTTGGGACCAAGCTTTGTTAATTTCCCAAAGTTCTCCTCTATAACGTCGAGGCCGCCTGCTCCAGAGCCGACAATAACTCCCACGCGACTTGCATTCCGCTCATCAATCACTAATTTTGATTGCTCCACTGCCTGCCGGGCAGCCGCCAAAGCAAACTGAGTGAACTGTGCGACTTTATTAGCTTCCTTCTTGCTCATATATTGCAATGGGTCAAAGCCCGTAACCTGTGCACCGATCTTTGTCGGAATGTCCGCTGTATCGAAAGCAGTGACAGGTCCGATTCCACTTTTTCCTTCCAACAGTGAATTCCAGAAATCCGTAAGATTAAGCCCGACCGGCGTTACGACTCCCTGTCCAGTCACTACAACACGTCTTCTCACTGTATCCACGTCCTTCGTTGAAATTAATTCTTAGAAGCCTGTTGCTCGTAGAGAGGAAAGTCGCCATACACATGACTGATTTTTTCATGCACATCCGCAAGATCAGCATATACCTCGACGATCACAAGCTTGTTCTCCTGATACTTTTGCCAAGCAAGCTGAAGCTGTTCCCGTGCCTCTCCCTTACTCCGAATTGCAAGACTTTCCACAAACTCGTACTGAGGAATTTGAATTCCTGTCTTGGCCTCCTCAGAAACAAACGGGAGGGACTGCCCTGTGAGATGCTTATAATTCATTTGATTCTGTAACCAACCATACCCACCATTATTGAGTACGAGATAGATTAACGGTATTTGATACTCCACCGCCGTCATAAAATCCGAACAAAAGAGATTGAACGCACCGTCACCTACAAGTGCTACTACTGGACGTTGTGTTGCCACGCTTGCTCCCAGAGCAGCAGCCGCACCGAATCCAAGACTCGTTTGATCACTAGGAACAATCGAGAGAGAGCCTTGGGCAAAGCGAAAATATGGATAAAAATAGGACCACATATCCTGCAATCCATTCTCTTGAAGAAGCACCAGATTTTCAGGGAACTCCGTCTGAATCATGTCCAACAGCTCAGGAACGTGGATTCCAGGGGTCTTTTTCAGCTCTTCCAAATAAATAGCCCTGTGAGAAAAAGCCTCCTGTTTACAGCTCCTAATCGTTTCAAGCCACACTCCATCAGGCTCCTGGCCGCGCCGTTCAAGCCACTGCTCCACCGCTGCATATCCATCACCAAGCACCTTGATACCCCTGTACTCGTGTGCAAAATCCTCCAGATTTACATTGACTTGAATCAAAGGAGTATCCTGTAGCAAAATATCCCACTCAAAAGTAGCCGTTTCTTCCAATCGACTGCCCAGTGTGATTACCACATCAGATTCCTTCCAGATTTGTCTTAGACTAAGATCTGTATAGAGTCCCGCAACACCACAGAAGAGTTCGTGGTCTTCATCAACTACACCCCGTCCCGAGGCGGTTGCGAACAAGGCCGCTCCATGTTGGTTAGCAAACCGTTCAATCACATCACCTGTACCTGACTTCATTCCGCCTCCGACTAGAATGAGTGGCCTGCGGGCGTTCTCAATAATTCCCCACGATGCATCCAACTCCCGACGAGACGGAGAGCACGACAGCTTTTCTGGTGGGGTAAACTGAAACCCTGTTGGCACAGGCTGGTCCATCAGGTTTTCAGGGAGTTCGATATAGACAGGACCTGGTGCTCCATTGATAGCCAAAAAGGCAGCCCGCTCCATCGCCCATACAAGCCGATCCGCATGCTCGACACGATAAGCCCACTTTACGAGCGGCTTCACGAGTGAGATTTGATCCGCTTCCTGAAAGGATCGGGTACCCAGCTTGTCTCCGCCAGTGCCAAGCGCCAGAAGCAGGAGCGGAGCGCCCAGGTTTTTGGCTTCCAGCAGCCCTGTGAGTGTATTACTGAGCGCAGGGCCTTTCCCCACAACACACACGGACATCTGGTTGGTGGTGAGCGCATAACCTGCTGCCATGAACACAGCATTACGTTGATCTTTGCACAGGATAAAATCCATACCGGATGAGGGGAGTGACGATACGATTTTGAGATCATCACTTGGTAATCCAAAGAGATGCTGAACCCCAGCCGATTTTAAGTAGCCAATGATGGCATCCCAGGGAAAGAAGCTCGCAGTCATACCAAACTCCTCTTTTCCGACAAATATTCTGCGACAATTTCTGAAATCAAGATCGGCTTCGAAATGAGCTTGAAATCGTAAAAAATATAGTTCGACATCGTGCCGTAGCCACCAAAAGGCTTATTACCTTGATCCACATCCTCAAGCGTCTGATTAATGGTCAGCGTGTGCTTCTTTCGCAGAACGTCAGTCAGGTGCTCCGATCCGTATAAGCTGCAACCCATTGCACGTTCACTGAAATAACTGGAGGAAATACGCTTGATCAATTGCTCGTCGTCTTGGTAGCTAACTACATTGAAGACTGGCGAAAAATACTCAATAATCTCCAGATTCTGCTCCAATTCACTATATACAACCGTTGGCTCCATCTTTTTTGTACGGAAATCAATGCCGCCGCCGTAAATAATAAACTTATCGTTCGTGTTGAAATATTCGGAAACCGAATATAGCGTGTCTTTATAGAATATAGGGGTATAGTTTGCGTTCGGATCATCGTTGGCACCAAATACGAGTTGGTCAAGCTGTTGAATCAGCAGATCTTTGAAATGCTCACTCACATCTTGATGTACCAGAATGATGTCGGGGCCTAGGCAGTCTTGTCCAGAGTTGAACAATCTCATTCGGATCACATCGGTAACCGCCAGCTCCAGATCTGCATCAGGTCCGATGATGAAAGGATTTAGTCCTTGTCCGTAAAAAATGTAGAGCTGATCTTTTCGAATCTGTTTTTTGATCTTCTCTGCATTGGTATAGCTTCCGGTGAACACCACAATATCAGCTGGCATCACGGAATTCTCCATGAACACCTTCTGGCTAACTTTACGAATATAGATGGGTAATCCATGTACAGCCTGAAGCTTTTCATGCAGCATGTTAACGTACTCGTTTACGTGAGAAGAAGGACGAAAGTCTATATTTTCAACGTACAGGGACGGAATCAAGAGGTATAATGCATAGGAGTACAAAATGACGTTGGAAGGCATAAATACAGCCATAGATTGTTGCCAGCTTGGCTGATAGGTCTGAACTTCTTGCAGAGCACCTTGAAGTGTGAGGATCGTGGAGTCAATTTCTGCATTGGCAGCCCGATAGGATGAAAATTGTGTGAGAATATCCATCACTTCCTGCCGATTTTCAATCAAATAATTGAGGCATTTCAGAATAGATTCATGCCTTTTCAGAAACAGTGTGTTTTCTGCCAGTTCTGGATTTATACTCATGGCACATTCTCCCTTTCCTGTATGCAGTTTTGGTATATATCTTGTTATGCTTTGCGAGAAGCAGCTTTCTCTAGAGCAACACGCTCCATCTCCAGACGATCTACTTTTCCATTGCGATTTAAAGGAAAATGATCGAGCGGAAGCAAAAGATCGGGAAACATGTATGAAGGGAGTACCTGACTCATCTCTTTGCGGAGCACAGGCACGACCTGTGAGGAATCACTTTCGATGAATGCGACAAGCAATGTCCCTTTAGCCTCATCCTCCAAGGTAATCACGCAGGATCGGTAGCCTAGCGAACCAATTCGGTCCTCAATATAGACCGGAGATACCATGTAGCCCATCCGGTTGACCGTCTTACCGCTGCGACCAATGACATACAGCATTCCGTCATCCAGATAGCCCAGGTCCCCCGTCTTGAACCAGCCGTCCTGTAGAACGGATTGCGTCAGGTCTGGACGATTTAGATAACCTTCCATGCATCCAGCACTGCGTATCCACACTTCGCCTACGATACCGTCCGCCTGCTGGTTGCCTGTAGAATCTAGTATTTTCAGATCCACACCAGGTAATGGTAGGCCAC
Source organism: Paenibacillus polymyxa (assembly GCF_001719045.1). Lineage (NCBI taxonomy): Bacteria > Bacillati > Bacillota > Bacilli > Caryophanales > Paenibacillaceae > Paenibacillus > Paenibacillus polymyxa. The sequence continues at coordinate 2,938,116 of NZ_CP015423.1, read as the reverse complement.
AACCCTTCGGACACTCTAGCGTCCCCAGCGTAACGTTGCCCAGTTCAGAAAGGCCGTAACCATTCAGCAGGGGCTGTCCAAATATGTTGTTAAATTTCTCTTCAAGGTCCTGGGTAAGTGGGGAACCGCCTACGCACCACATGCGCACCGGAGCTTCCTTTACCATTTCCAGTTGTTCGGGTTTTCGGTTTAGCATACGCAACAAGGTGTAAAAAGCAGAGGGGTTAGCGTCTACGACCGTCGCCCGGTCTTTCGTAATACTTGCAATGACGCTCCAGAGGTTTTTTGGATTGCAGATGATGAGAGAACATGAAGTTAACCACCAGGAGAAGATAAGTGAGATTCCATAAAAATGAGAAAAAGGCACAACGGGGAGCATATGGTCAGACGGTAGGTAGTTCATGGCGTGTATGGAATGCCTGATATTCTCCATAAAAGCTGAACCAGCTTTCACGATTCCCTTGGGTTTGCCTGTCGTACCTGAAGAATACAGAATGAGCGCATCTGACCTCTCGCACCACTTGCTAAAGTCGAGGGCTTCAAGCTTTGGCTCTCCCACCCAATCCGGGTGTACTGCTTCTTCTTGAATCAGATCTTGAATCAGAATAACGAGAGCATGAGGAAGTTCTAAATCGGAATCCGTAAGGATGCAACAGGCATCCGCTTCATCATAGATTTGGGCCACCTCATCGAGCACAGTCTGCTCGTCCACTACAGTCACCGAAACAGCAATATTGCACAGGGAGAACAGAGACACAACAAACCAATAGGAATTGGCCGCTTTCAGAATCACTCTACCGTCTTCGGGAATTCCTCTGAGCGTCAACATCCGGGAGAAGATCGTAACGTCTCGCTCCAGACGCTCCCTAGTCATAACTCCTTCAGGTGAGATAATACGGCAATCCGTATGCGTAATAAGCACAACGTTCCCTCCTTACATCCCCGTAATATGGTATCCAGCATCTACATGGATAACTTCACCCGTAATGCCTCTCGATAAATGGGAAAATAGGAATAACGCCGTATCTCCGACTTCCGACGTATCAACCGTCTTGCGTAGGGGCGTAGTTTCTTCAATATGTTTGAGCATTGTGTTAAAATCTTTAATGCCATAGGCAGCCAAGGTCCGTATCGGACCAGCGGAAATCGCATTTACACGAATGCCATATGTGCCCAGATCATTCGACAGATAGCGCATGCTGGCTTCCAGTGAAGCCTTCGCCACACCCATAACGTTGTAATTTTTGATCGCTCGTTCTGCGCCAATATACGTCATGGTGACGATACTTCCACCCTCTGTCATCAGCGGGTATACTCGACGGGATACAGCAGCCAGAGAATAGGCACTGATTTCTTGGGCAACAGCGAATCCCTCGCGAGAAGTGTCAACGAACAAGCCATCCAAATCCTCAGCCTTAGCATAGGCGACACTGTGAAAATAACCATGCAATACGCCTACTTTTTCTTTTAGAAAATCCGCTAATGCATCAAGCTCTTCATTGCTTTGTACATTACAAGGACAGACCAGTGCTCCCGGAATGGTTTCAACGAGCTTTAGTACCCGCTCTGCAACCCTCTCATTTTCGTAAGTAAAAATGAGCTGTGCTCCTTCAGCAGCTAAAGATTGAGCTGTCCCCCAGGCAATACTCCTGTTATTAGCCACGCCCATAATCAAAATGTTCTTACCGCTCAGTAGTACTGCCACAGAAACCACCTTTCTTTTTTACATTTTTAAACAAAATAACAACTTAATTGCGTATGTCTACATTTATAGACATATGTAATCTTTCCTGGAATATTATCGCGTTAATTGCCAAACTTGGATAGGCGACGTTTTAGGCAAATCACATTTATTTTAAAATTTGTGTGAATGAGTGAACACTACTCCGCAGTTGAGTTCAGCTGTAATCTCGAGCCCAATTTTTTTAAATTCCAATCGCTTCCATACTAGACCCATAAATTCGTCTTACAACGATCCTTCTTACTAAGGTCTGGAAAACACATCATGTATGCTGTCTGTCATCTCACAAGAAATAGTTGTGTTGCTTCTGTTGGTCTGTGTTCAAATCGAAAGGAATACATGTGTGTGAAAAAAGGTAGCGAGGCAAAAACAAGGTGACTGTCAAAGCGAGTTGAACATAAAATCCGCATATTTTTGTAAATATTTACATTCCGATGACAGAATCACCCACCTACCGGAAGTAACCACTTCATTTTCACCAACAATGACTCTTCCGATTTGAACATCCTGAGTGACCAGCCAGATATCATCTAAGTGTAAGCCTTAACCTTTATAGACTACGCTTTTGTTTTTTGGGAGCTACAGTATAGCTAAAGGAGACAACAAAGTCGATTGCCAGAACGATTGCCCATGTTTGCATAATGCCCTCCAAAGACATCGTACGCTGAGGATCATTAACATACACAATGATGGCGAGCAACAAAGCATTACCTATAGCCCAACCCAAAAGGTGAAGCAACCAACCTATCCGTTCCTCTTTTGCATGAGCAGCACCATACTTGCGTTCAGGCTTGGGTCCCTTACCAAACCAATGGGAGAACCGTACATCCGCCCACTTAATTAACCTATGACCAAATGCTACTGTAATACCAAAATAACAGGCCGCCAAGCCAGTAGCAGTCGTAATCTCCATGCCACTTTTCACCGTGATGAACACCGCAATCAGTAACAGGATATCAATAATGGGGGTAAATAGTAAAAGAAGACCGCCTAACTTCTTCAAGCCAAACATATACCTTGCGATCAAGCCTGCAACAACAAAAACCCAAAATAAAACTTCAGCACTAATAATAAATAAATACATAATAGATGATTCCTTTCAAATTAGAAATTGGTATTTACCAAAACTATCCCCCTTTCATGCCCACTATCATACAATATTATACATAATATTCCTAGTATTTTGTCTATAATTACATAAAAGGAAACAAATAGCCGTTTTTTTCTGCGAAAAACAGTATCTGTTCAGAACATTTCGTTTTGTTCTCAAAATGGGCATTTTACATGATATGCTACCCATAAAGAATTATGATGATCTGAAATGAAAAAAGATGTACCTATGCTAATCAGCACGGGTACATCTTTTTTACAGATACACTATCCAATTACAATATGCCCTTCGGGACGACGGTACAATGTCTTGGTCGAGCGTGGACGAATGGCATAGGCAATCGTAAGAGGACCAATCCGACCAATAAACATGGTCACACAAATAATCAGCTTGCCTGCATCAGATAATCCTGGCGTTACTCCTACGGACAAGCCTACCGTTCCGATTGCGGAAGCAGCCTCAAATGCAAGAGAGAGAAATGGGGCTTCCTCTGTCATTAAGAGCAGTATAACCACAATCGAGAATATAAATAGAGCCAGTACAATAATGGTCAGCGCCCGCATCATGATATCTTTGGGGACCCGGTGGCGGAAAAACACAATTTCCTTCTGTCCTCGCATGACGGCGATTAGCGCACCTACCATAAGCAGGAACGTAGTCGTTTTAATTCCTCCTCCCGTGGAGCCCGGAGAAGCACCGATAATCATCAGCAACATAATAAAAAACTGACTTGCCTGTCTTAACCCGCTGATATCGACTGTGCTCGTACCTGATGACCTCGTGGAGACCGATTGAAAGACCGCTCCATATACTTTGCCTTCCCAGTTCAACGCTCCCAAGGTTCGTGCATTGGTAAACTCAAAAATAAATATAACCAGCGCACCAATCACAATGAGCACTCCCGACACGCTAAGCACCATTTTGGAGTGTAGAGACAGTCTTCGGGTACGGCGAAAATCGAACAAATCGCTAAGTACAAGGAAACCCAAGCCTCCAGATATAACAAGCACAGATGCAATCATATTGAAAACAAAATCTCCAGCGTACTGTTGGAAGCTAGTCCCAAACAGATCGAATCCCCCGTTATTAAAGAGGGATACGGAATGGAATATTCCATAATAGATCGCTTGTCCGACAGGCATCTCTCGCATCCACCGCAAAGCCAAGACGACGGCAGCTATCGCCTCAATGGTAAAAGAAAAGATCAGCACCTTGCGAATAATACGCACGATCCCTTCCATGCTATCGGCATTAATAGCCTCCTTAAGCAGCAACCGATCCTTTAACGATAATCGCCGCCCCAACAACAGCGCAAACAAGGTCGCTAAGGTCATAAACCCCAGACCGCCTAGCTGCATCAGCACCAAAATGACGGTTTCGCCAAACATCGTATACGTTGAATCGACGTCAACAACGACCAGTCCTGTGACACAAGCGGCTGAGACGGACGTAAAAAGCGAATCAATCCAATGCGGAGCATGACCACTATGATTGGCAACAGGAAGCATCAGTAGCAAAGTACCCAATGCAATAATCAATAAATATCCGATGACCAATATAAAAGGAGGCGATGCGAACCGACTAAGCTTGACGCTGCGTTTCATTAGAGTATTCTCTCCATCCGTTCTTATGAAAAAGAGGAACAAGACACGGGAAGCCCGGCTGATCCTCTATATTCATAATGTTATGTTATTCTACTGTTGGTTACGCATATGCGGGAAAAGCAGCACATCGCGAATGGAAGGCGCATCTGTCAGCAACATAACCAAACGATCGATGCCGATGCCCAGTCCACCTGTTGGTGGCATCCCGTATTCCAAGGCGCGGATAAAGTCATCATCCATTTCATGCGCCTCGTCGTTACCATGCTCACGTTCCAGCAATTGTGCTTCAAAACGTTGGCGCTGGTCAATTGGATCATTCAGCTCAGTGAACGCATTCGCATGCTCACGAGCAACCACGAACAGCTCGAAGCGATCCGTAAACCGCGGATCTTGTTCGTTTTTCTTGGCCAACGGCGAAATTTCAACCGGATGTCCAGTAATAAAGGTCGGTTGAATAAGCGTTTCCTCTACGAACTGCTCAAAGAATGCATTCAGGATATGGCCAAATGTCATATGCGGTTCAACCGAAACTTTATGCTCTTTCGCAAGGCGATGAGCTTCTTCATTACTCATCTGCACGCTAAAGTCTACGCCTGTTACTTCTTTTACAGCATCAACCATGGAAACTCTGCGCCATTGCGGCGTCAGATCCACTTCCTGGCCTTGATATTGAATGTGCTGTGTGCCCAGTACTTCCTGCGCAATATGTGCAACCATGTTTTCCGTCAATTGCATGATATCTTTATAATCAGCATACGCTTCATACAGCTCAATCATCGTAAACTCAGGGTTATGGCGGGTCGAAATACCTTCATTACGGTAAACACGACCGATCTCATATACTTTCTCCATTCCGCCGACAATTAGTCGTTTCAAATGGAGTTCAATAGCAATACGCATATAAAGCTGCATGTCCAATGCATTATGGTGCGTAACAAATGGCTTCGCTGCCGCCCCGCCAGCAATAGAATGTAATGTTGGAGTTTCAACTTCCAAATAGCCGAGCGAATCGAGATAACGACGCATGGATTGAATAATACGGGACCGTGTAATGAACGTTTTTTGTACTTCAGGGTTCATAACCAAATCGACATACCGCTGACGGTAACGCAATTCAACATCCTTCAGCCCATGATATTTCTCTGGTAATGGATACAAGGATTTGGACAAGACCTCAATATCCAGCACTTTGATTGTCGTTTCGCCTGTTTTGGTTTTAAAGAGCACACCCTTAACACCAACAATATCGCCCAGATCCAAAATACCAAATGCTTTATATTTGGATTCAGGTACCGTGTCTTGACGAACATAAATTTGAATACGTCCGCTAAGATCCTGTATATGAGCAAAGCTGGCTTTCCCCATCACACGTTTAGCCATAATACGGCCTGCTATGCTAACTTCAATATTCTTTTCTTCCAGTTCTTCCTTAGTCAAACTGTCATACTTGCTCAGTAGTACGCCCGCTTCAGCCGTGCGTATGTATTTGCGTCCAAAAGGATCAATGCCCAATGAGCGAAGCTCGTCCAATTTGGCACGCCGAATTTGCAATAGTTCACTTAATTCCTCGCGATTTTCTTGTGATTCCTGGTTAGTAGTTTCATCCGACATGGTGCTAAATCAGCTCCTTCAATATGAATAGACGGGCCGGGGTCCGTCCGGGTGTAGAGAAAAAAAGCTTCCACAAGGAAGCTTTTACATTAAATTCCAAAGTCCGTGTCTTATTTCTTGATATCCACGATTTTATATTGAATAACGCCTGCTGGAACGGTGACATCCACAACAGTTCCCTTTTTCTTACCGAGAATTGCCTTGCCAACCGGACTTTCATTCGAAATCTTATTCTGTAGCGGATCGGATTCGGCGGAACCTACGATAGCATACTCTGTAATATCTCCGAATTCCAAATCTTCAACGGTCACAGTTGCGCCTACTCCCACAACATCGGTGTCAATTTCATCACTATTGATAATGCGGGCATTGCGTAGCATCTTTTCCAACGTAATTACACGGCCTTCAATAAAGGCCTGCTCATTCTTCGCATCCTCATATTCGGAGTTTTCACTAATATCTCCGTATCCGATGGCTACCTTAATCCGTTCAGCCACTTCGCGGCGTTTGACAGACTTCAAGTTCTCAAGCTCATCTTCGAGCTTTCTAAGACCTTCCTGTGTCAGAATGACTTCTTTATCGCTCATCTTAACCGATTCTCCTGTCATGGGAAAAGTTTAAAAGTGCATCGGAATGCACGCTTTCAAAACATAATATGCCACTCTGAGGGAATGAGAACATTTCCTGCTGTTGTCTTGAGAGCTGCACACAATTTGTAGCATACATCAAGATTTTATACTGAACGATTATAGGGCAAGCAATTGGAAAAGTCAATCGCGTGCACAGGCCAGAACAGCTTCCTTATTGCGCAACAGCAGCAGGAGAAGTAGCGCTTGTAGAAGGCTCATCGGTATCTACCATGTGCAATTGAGATACAAATTGATCCAAAATGCGTACCATATCGTCGCGCTTTGTTTCTTCCATAATGACATCCTTAATACGTGCCGAACCTTTAAACCCTTTGAGGTACCAAGCCAGATGCTTACGCATTTCACGGACAGCTACTGCTTCACCCTTCAATGCAACCAGACGATCCATATGCAGAATGGCAATACGAATTTTTTCTTCCGGTGAAGGATCGGGCAACAGCTCGCCCGTTTGCAGGTACTCAATCGTACGGTAGAGCATCCACGGATTCCCCAGAGCACCACGTCCGATCATAACGCCATCACAATTGGTCAAATCCAGCATACGGCGGGCATCTTCCGGTGATGCCACATCACCGTTTCCAATTACAGGAATGGAAACTGCTTCTTTAACTTCTTTTATAATATCCCAATTCGCATGTCCCGTATACAGTTGCTCCCGTGTACGGCCATGTACGCTAACGGCCTGACCTCCGGCACGTTCAACAGCGCGAGCGTTCTCTACGGCATAAATATGCTCGCTATCCCAACCAATACGCATTTTCACGGTAACCGGCTTGCTTACCGATTCCACTACCGCCGATACCATCTCATAAATCTTGTTTGGATCAAGCAGCCAACGAGCGCCTGCATCACATTTGGTCACTTTGGGAACCGGGCAGCCCATATTGATGTCAATAATATCTGCATTCGTCTCCTGGTCTACGACTTTCGCCGCTTCCACCAAAGATTTGCGGTCGCCTCCAAAAATTTGCAAGCTAAGCGGCTTCTCGCGCTCATCTACAAACAGCATCTCACGTGTACGCTTGTTGCCGTGAATGATGGCCTTATCACTAACCATCTCTGCACATACCAAGCCTGTACCGAATTCCTTGGCGATCAAGCGAAAAGCAGGATTGCACACGCCTGCCATGGGTGCCAAGACGACTTGGTTTTTCATTTCAATATCGCCGATTTTCAACATATCTGTTCACCCCTTTATTCCTTCTTTTATATCGTATACTTATCGTCAATCCGTCAATTCCCGGACTTCAATCTCTAGCGTTTGGGCGATGATGTTCAGCATGTCTGGGTCTACTGCACGATTACCTCGCTCCACAGCACCTAATACAGTCAAAGATATGCCGGTTCGGTTTGCCAACTCCTGCTGGGTGAACCCTTTTAGCTTCCGAAAGGCGCGGAGTCGTTGCGCCAGCTGCATGTTTTCCAAAGCTGTATGCCGTCCTTTCCATCCACAGAATTCAATGCAGTATGCACGATACTGTACAGACCGGATGGATCTTGGTTCGGAACGATGTCAGCCAAAGGAACCAGCACAAAAGCACGCTCCAACATACGAGGGTGAGGAAGCTCCAAATCCGGTGTAGCCAGTTGCGCCGCTCCCATCCATAACAAGTCCAGATCAATGGTTCGTGGACCATTAGGAATATGTCTTACTCTCCCCAGACGACTCTCCACCTCCAGCATATATACCAGAAGCTCCTCTGGAGCAAGTGTTGTAGATACGGCTACCGTCATGTTCAAAAAAGAAGGTTGATCCAGATACCCAACAGGCTCTGTTTCGTACAGGCTGGAGCACCGCAGCACCCGTATACCCGGATGTTCGTCCAGCGCCGTAATGGCTTCATACAGGGTATGCTCGCGCTCCCCCAAATTAGCCCCTAAAGCAATATAAGCCTCTGATCCCTCAGAGGTCGAATGTGCATTCATGTATCGTTCCTACTTTCTTGCGCGATAAAGCTCAACCGTCACGCCTTGAAAATGAATATCAAACGGCGGATGCGGCTTCGTGACTTTGACAGTCAGTGCATTGACACTAGTATAAGTGTCCAGTAGGGAAGATGCAATACGTTCGCCCAAAGCTTCAATCAATTGGTAAGATTCCTTTTCTACAATATCTTTAACGGTGTAATGTACCTCAGCGTAATTAACCGTTTTGTCCAAAGCATCCTGCTCACCCGCTTCACGCAGATCAAGCTCCAGTTCCAAATCAATATAGAAACGCTGCCCCAGCTTGCGCTCCTCTGGAAAAACGCCATGATATCCGTAATACTCCATACGATGCAAAACCATTTTATCCATCGTGATAGACCCCCTGTTTTTTATTAGATTTTTCTAATCAAGTGACTTTACTGGTGGTAGTGAAGCGCTCGCCTTTGCAACGGGATTCTTACAGTTACATGTTTTACCAATTCAAAGAATCCCGTTGCAACAGCGATCGTAGGATCAAATCATTCGTGGAGCGGGCTTTACCCGTCATAACTCAGTGCATTTTTAGACCCGTACACCATCGCATCACACATACGTACGGTGCGCTTAATTTGTGCCACATCATGTACACGCACAATCTGGCACCCTTGAGCAATGCCAAAAGCAACAGTAGCCGCCGTGCCCTCCACTACATCATTCACAGGCAAATCGAGTGCTGTACGAATAAATCTTTTGCGTGACGTAGCCAATAACAGTGGGAAGCCTAGCTGACTCAATGTATCGAGAGAAGTCATAGCATGGATATTTTCATCATAATCCTTCGCAAAACCGATGCCTGGGTCTAAAATGATCTGTTCCTCACGTACCCCCGCATCCAGCGCTAATCGGATACTCTCTTTCAAATCAGACAGCATATCAGAAACCAAATCACTATAATTACGATCATGACGATTATGCATCAAAATGACCGGACAATCGAATTCCGCAGCTACACGGGCCATATCAGGGTCTGCCTTAAACCCCCACACATCATTAATGATATGTGCACCAGCTTCAAGCGCCTGCCTGGCTACTTCGGCTTTGTAAGTATCTACGGATAACGGAATGTGCGGTGCGATACGATGAATGGCCTGGATGACCGGAATGACCCGAGCCAGCTCCTCTTCCACACCTACTGGGTCATGACCCGGGCGGGTAGACTCCCCACCAATGTCAATGATATCGGCTCCATCTTCCACCAGCTTCAATGCATGTAAAACAGCAATCTCGGGACTATAATGTAATCCTCCATCGGAAAATGAATCTGGGGTCACATTCAGTATACCCATGATCTGTGTGGAGTGTCCGAGCGTAAGCTCGGCATCCCCCATTCGGTAACTACGTTGATAAAGGGTCGGTATGTTCACTTGATCCCTGCTTTCTGTCTATAATCGTGCAACAGCAAAGCTGTTATGGACCTGGGCTGCGTCAAGGGAACCGATACATGGTTCGTTGCTCCTCCCGGCTCCAACAATAAATCCACGGGCCGTATTTCTTGTATAGAGTTGGTCATAAAAATTTCATCAGCCTGTTTCAGCTCGTCCCAGCGGTACAAACCTTGCTCACAAGGAATGTCTCGCAGATGCGCCAGCTCCAAAATGAATTCACGCGTAATGCCTGGCAGAATTCCTGTAGACAAGTCAGGGGTATACAGCGTATTATTCCGCACAAAAAACAGATTGCTGACCATTCCCTCCGCCAGAAAACCATCCGCCGTAAGCATCATTCCTTCAGCCTTATAACGGACAGCCTCGGCATACTGCTGAAGTTCCCGCTTCGCAAGAATATTATTCATATAATGGAGCGACTTTAAACGAACCTCACCCTCTGGAGTGTTTCTGGGGGTTCGCAACAACTGAAGCGTCGATGGGGAAATGGATTGCCCGGTTTGTGTATTGGTAGAGGGCAACGGTTTCGCAAACAAAATATGGTTGGGGCGCGTATAGTCCCCCGTCGGCAATCCTAGCACCTCTTCGCCTGCTGATACGGTGTAGCGGATATAGGCTTCATCCAGTCCATTCGCCACCATCAGATGTTGGATGTGTCTCGTAAGCTGCTCCTCATCCGGTTGAAAAGGAATGCCGAGCATTCGGCAACCTTTCTGTAGTCGATGCAGATGCCGATCCAGCAAGAATGGGACACCCTTGTAGGTGCGGAATGTTTCAAACAAGCCCATTCCGTATAAAAAGCCGTGATCACTTACGTGAATCACGGCTTTTGCGGCTTCCGTGAGGACGCCGTTGACTCCGATATATTTCATAAATCAGACGCCTACCTTGCGTTTTAGGAAATTACGTAATAGTTGATGCCCGTAATCCGTAATAATGGATTCTGGATGGAACTGAACTCCTTCTACGGCAAATTCTTTATGCCGCAAACCCATAATTTCACCTTCTGCGGTTTCTGCGGTAATCTCTAGACACTCAGGCAGACTCTCGCGCTCCACCAGCAATGAGTGATACCGGGTTGCTGTGAACGGAGAAGGCAAGCCTTCAAATACCGATGTATTGTGATGAAGAATCGGTGATGTTTTACCGTGCATGAGTCGTTCAGCCCGGATAACCTTACCGCCAAAAGCCTGTCCGATGGCCTGGTGGCCGAGGCAAACGCCAAAAATCGGAATGCGACCTTTAAAATGGCTGATCACATCCAGTGATATCCCCGCCTCATTCGGAGTGCATGGACCCGGCGAGATCAAAATATGCTCTGGTGCCAGCTCTTCTATGCCTTTCACATCAATCTCATCGTTCCGTTTTACGGTTACTTCTTCGCCAAGTTCACCCAAATATTGAACAAGATTGTACGTAAACGAATCATAATTATCAATCACCAAAATCATACGACTCACCCTCCTGTGATACCGCTTCTGCTCAAAGCAGCTTCTTCTTCACCACATTGTACCGCCTTCATGACCGCTCTGGCCTTGTTCCGACATTCCCGATATTCCCTGTACGGGTCTGAATCAATGACGATCCCCGCACCTGTCTGTAAATAGGCAGTGCTGCCTTTAACAGCTAGTGTTCTTATTATAATATTTAATTCCATATTGCCGTTATAGTCAATCCATCCAAGAGACCCTGTATAAGGACCCCGACGAACGGGCTCTAATTCTTCAATGATTTCCATGGTGCGCACCTTGGGTGCCCCGGTAATGGTTCCGCCTGGAAAGGTAGCAGCAATTACATCTATAGCTGTACGACCCTGGGCTAATTTCCCCTCAACCTGAGATACCAGATGCATAACGTGCGAATAGTATTCGACAGTCAGCAGTTCAGGCACATGCACCGATCCGTATTCAGCAATCCGTCCGATATCGTTACGCTCCAGATCGACGAGCATAATATGCTCGGCGCGTTCTTTTTCGCTTGATAGAAGCTCTGCTGCCATAGCGGCATCTTCATCCGGTGTTAGCCCCCTTCTTCTCGTACCTGCAATAGGTCGGGCGCTCACACGTCCATCCTCCAGCTTCACCAACAATTCTGGCGAGCCACTGACGATCCGTAAATCTGGCATACGCAGCATACCCATATAAGGGGAAGGATTCAGCAGACGAAGCCATTCATATATATTTTCAGGGAGGGCTGTAAGCGCACGTTGCTGACGAATCGACAAGTTAACCTGGAATACATCCCCTTGGGCAATGTATTCCTGCACACGTCTTACGGCATGTTCAAAATCTTGTTGGTTGAATGCCGCTGTCCAACCATCAGATTCTTGATGAGCAGCCTCTAACCCCTCTTCGGCAAGCCTAGCACAACGACGAGGGTACGCAGGATCAATCTCTCCTGCATTTATGATGTTATTCCACTGAATCAGCATACGTTCTGCACGTTGGGCAGCTTCCGCATAATGCTCGCAAAGTATGGGATTTGGCCCATCCCGTATAACGGGATTGGTCAAATCGGTATCACGGCTGACTTTATCGGAATGCGCAGGAGCAGGCATATGAACAGCACAATATATGCAGGATTTTTCGTGATCATAAATCCATAGCTCATTCACCCTCATCCATACATAATCAGGTATGCCCGTATCGTCTGCAGCTTGAGATGGCAAACGCTCCAACGAGCGAGCTACATCGTAGCCAAGGTAACCCGCAAATCCCCCAGAGAAAAAAGGCATGCCAGGTACACGCGGTGCACGGTAAGGAGCGATCCAGTTGTTCATGACTTTCAAAGGTTGACCATGTATATCTCCATGTTTCCCACTTTGCAAATCAGTCCAAACGGCATGTTCTCCCTTGCCTTCCAATATAGCAACCGGATTTAAGGCCAGATAGGTGTACCTCCCACCTTTAGCGCTCTCCAGCAAAAAAGCATATGGCGACGAATCCTCCCAAGCCTTCCGCCACGATGACGGTAGCCCTCCCACAGGTAATGGGTACTCAGCGATATAGGGAAGTATACTCCAGCCTTCCTCCTGCCAAACCTGCCACTGCGCCTCCGTCACTCTAGCTGTCGATTTCATCCGTGTGTGCTTCCCCTTCCCTACTTTTCAATAAGTCTACATTCTCTCCTTAAAAAGAAACCCCCACCCCCCTGCAACAGGGAAATGAGGGAATCCTTACGTATAGTATACACAATTACGACATAATTACAGCTCGAAATTGTATAGTGGCGTACTCAGGTAACGTTCTCCATTACTTGGAACAATGACAACGATCCGTTTACCCTTGCCCAATTGCTTAGCAAGCTTCAAAGCCGCATGAACAGCCGCGCCAGATGAAATACCGGACAAAATGCCCTCTTCCTTGGCCACTCTACGTGCTACCTCGAAAGCTTCATCGTTTTCTACATGAATAATTTCATCATAGATATCACGGTTTAAAATTTCAGGAATAAAGTTGGCACCCAGCCCTTGGATCTTGTGGGGTCCTGGCTTACCGCCTGCTAACAGCGGGGAAGAGGCAGGCTCTACAGCCACAACTTTAATATCAGGGAATTCTTTCTTAAGCACTTCTCCGGCACCAGAAATGGTTCCGCCAGTGCCTATTCCCGCTATAAAAGCATCCAGAGTTCCGCCAATGGAACGAATGGCTTCCACAATCTCAGGACCGGTCGTTTCACGGTGAATTTTGATATTAGCTTTGTTCTTGAACTGCTCAGCAGCAAAATAATCCGGATTTTCACTCAGCAATTCTTCCATTTTCTTAACGGACCCATTCATGCCTTCTGATCCTGGTGTTAACACAAGCTCGGCTCCATAAGCACGCAACAAATTACGACGCTCTATGCTCATCGTTTCTGGCATAACGATGACTGCCTTATAGCCCTTCGCAGCAGCTACCATAGCCAAGCCGATTCCTGTATTACCGCTTGTTGCTTCAATAATGGTACCGCCTGGCTTAAGCAGACCTTCACGTTCAGCTTCTTCTACCATGCTAATCGCAATACGATCTTTTACACTGGAGCCTGGGTTCTGATATTCCAGTTTCAAATAGATTTCGGCGCTATCTTCCGGTACGATCCGGTTGAGGCGAACGAGGGGTGTTTCTCCGATAAGTTCGGTAATGTTATTAACAACTTTAGCCATGATAATTCCTCCCTGACTGTAGATGATATATTAAAAATTGCGAAATCATATTGTAGATGATTCTTAGTCAATTACTTTAATTTAGTGCCGTTCATTAATTTCCGATAAAAATAGTTGGTTTTATACGCTAATCATAACAATCTTCAATTCCAATGTCAATACGAGTGAATAAGCCGCGATGCTGTCAACCCGCGTTATCAGCATCGGGCTTCCTTCAAACCAATATTCTTTCACTACGTTACAGAGAAGCTTAGGATGCATTCTTTCCAGATAAAATACGCGCTCCATATTTATCACGCAGACCCTTCTCGACCTCTTCCAAAGGAGCGGCTTGTGCAAGCGCAAGAGATCGGCGAATTTGCTGTCGGATCTGCTGCTTATCCGGAGAATTCTTCAACCGGACATCCTGTACATAAATGACAGCATAGCCATCGTTAACAGAGATCGGACCTGCAACATCCCCAGAGCTTAGCTCTCTCGCCGCCTTCATGATCGCCTCCGGTTGCAATGGATCATATTCATCCACCCATCCCAGCTGTCCACTGCTATCTTTGTCGAAAGGCTTACCTGCATGCTCTTGAATCAGCACATCGAAGCTCTCCCCCTGCTTAACCCGATCTAGCAACGCTTCTGCTTCCTCCGCATTATCTACATAAAGAGCTGCCAATTGGATCTGCTTACCGACGGCAAATTCCTCAGGATGCTGCTCCCAATACTCGTCAATCTCAGCTTCCTGAACCTGAATACCCTGCGTGGCTATTTTCTCCAAACCAATCCGGTATTCCGCTTCATTCCGCAAATCAACCGGACCTAAGCCAAACTGTCGCTGCATTTCATCAAAATAGGCATGATCTGAGTCATACCCTTTACTATCCTGCTCCAGCACCTGCTGTAGATCCTCTTGGGTGATCTTGATACCGAGACGCTTGGTTTCAGCCTGCACGGCTTTACGATTCAACATTTGCAACAGCGTATTGGTTCCATATCGCTTTTTCAGTTCCGCTACCCACTGTTCCTCCGATATGCCTTCCCGACCCATCTCCGCCACAGTATGATCGCCGTCATCCTTGCTTACATCACCCGGCTTTGACAGCCCCCGAAGCATGATAAGACCACCCAAGGCGGCGACGCTAACGGTCAGAATAATGACAGCTGTCCATAATCCTTTTTCCCGTGTAGTCATCGCTTGCACCGCCCATCCGGTTAGGCTTTGGCTTGATCTAACAGATTTTGCAATTCATCTTTATTAAACTGATAAGCCTCATTACAAAAGTGGCATACGACCTCAGCCTGTCCTTCTTCCTCAATTAACTGCTCTAATTCGCTTTCTCCCAAACTGATCAATGTTTTTTCCACGCGCTCACGTGAACACTCACATTGAAAATGAATATCCAATTCATCGAGAATCCGAACGTCCGGCAGCATCCAGCGCAGCATTTCATCAAGTTCCAACCCTTGATCCAGCAAAGCAGTAACGGGTGGAATGGAGCTGACTGCATTTTCGATCGCAGTAATCTCATCATCATTTAAGCCTGGAAGCAACTGAATAATAAATCCACCGGCCACAATAACCGAGTTATCCGTATCTACCAGCACACCCAAGCCCACTGCTGACGGGGTCTGTTCCGATTTGGCAAAATAATAGGTAAAGTCCTCACCCAGTTCACCGGAAATAATCGGAGTACTGCCGCGATACGGTTCTTTTAACCCCAAATCCTTGATGATATGAATGAACCCCTCTGTACCTACGGCACCCGCTACATCCAGTTTGCCCATACTATTGCTCGGCAAATGCACATGCGGTTTAGTAACATAACCTCGCACTTCCCCTACAGCATTGGCATCAACGACGATTTGCCCAATCGGTCCATCACCTTTAACTTGAATGGTCAATCGCTCTTTGCCTTTTAGCATAGAGCCCATAATAGCACCTGCTGTGAGGGTTCGCCCCAAAGCAGCGGTTGCCGTAGGATGAGTATCATGCCTTCTCCGCAATTCCTCTACCAATTGAGTTGTCCGAACAGCAAAAGCTCTAACCCTTCCATCCATGGCTGTGCCACGAATAAGTCGATCCTGCTTATTTTCCATATTGATATCCTCCCCTATTCTCCAGGACAGCTATGCTGCTTATTTTCGTTAGTATGGCTCATCATTGAAGCATAATTTCCTATTATATAAACAACCTGCATCGACAGATCACGCGAATTGTTCAAAAACGTAACATATTTCAGTATAGACGAAAAACGCCGCTAATCCAAACCGATAAGATCATCGGTTGGACTCAGCGGCAGCTTATATCCACTTTTTTTATTCAGCGTTACGTTGGTAAATGATGCGTAAT
Source organism: Paenibacillus polymyxa (assembly GCF_001719045.1). Lineage (NCBI taxonomy): Bacteria > Bacillati > Bacillota > Bacilli > Caryophanales > Paenibacillaceae > Paenibacillus > Paenibacillus polymyxa. The sequence goes on along the minus strand of NZ_CP015423.1, from coordinate 2,921,561 downwards.
CCTTCGAGCGTCAACATCGGCAACACTTTCTGAATGCTCTCTGTCTCTGATGCGATTAGCTCTGCAAGACCTCCGGTAGCAATAACCGTAGGTTCCACCTGCATTTCTTCCTTAATGCGCCTCACAATGCCATCCACTTGCCCAGCATAACCGAAGATAATCCCAGCTTGCATGGCATGAACCGTATTACGACCAATAACCTTTTTGGGTTTCTCCAACTCAATGCGGGGCAGCTTGGAAGCCCGTTGATACAGTGCCTCCGTCGAAATCCCGATCCCCGGCACAATGACACCGCCCAAGTAGTTTCCCTTATCGTCAATACAATCAAACGTCGTCGCTGTTCCAAAGTCCACCACAACCAGCGGCCCGCCGAACCGTTCGACAGCCGCAACAGCGTTCACGATCCGATCCGCACCTACTTCACGAGGATTCTCATAACGCAGGTTAAGACCAGTCTTGATTCCCGGCCCGACGATTAACGGCGTTTTGCCTATGTATTTATCGCACATTTCTTCTAATACACGGACCAATGGCGGAACGACAGAGGAAATAATCACTCCCTGGATGTCATCCTTTAATACGCCACCCATACTAAAAAGATTATGTATGAGTACGCCGTATTCATCTGCGGTTGCCTGTCTGGAGGTACTGATCCGGTAATGGTGCAACAGCTCCCGCCCTTCGTATATCCCCAGAACAATATTGGTATTGCCTACATCCACTACAAGAATCAATGGGTGTCACCTATCTTTCTTTGCGTTAAGGTCAAGGCTGATATCCAGGTTATGAAAAGAGTATGTCAGCCTGCCTACAGAAATCACATCTACGCCACTCTCAGCCATCTCACGCACTGTATCCAGCGATACATTGCCCGAGGCTTCTGTTTTGACATGTGGTGCCCGTTCCCGAATGAACCGAACGGCTTCCTTCATATCTGGGGCAGACATGTTATCCAGCATAATGATATCCGCCCCAGCTTCCAGGGCTTCCTGAACTTGTTTCATGTTTTCCGTCTCTACTTCAATCGTCATCGTATGCGGTATATTAGCGCGCGCTCGACTCACAGCTTGTTCAATCCCACCTGCGCCCTTAATATGATTATCCTTAATCATAACAGCATCGTACAGGCCAAAACGATGATTCGAGCCACCGCCTACACGAACAGCATACTTCTCCAGCAGTCGATGTCCCGGTGTTGTTTTACGTGTATCCACCAAGCGAGTGGACAGACCATGCAATTGATCTATAAAAGCCCGAGTCCGCGTGGCAATACCAGACATCCGTTGGAGCAGATTTAACGCCAATCGCTCCCCGGTCAGGATTGCATGGGTACTCCCCGTTACTTCTGCCAAAACGCTCCCCTTTTCAATCCACTGTCCATCGACTACCAGCGGAGTGAACGACAAGGAAGGGTCCACTACCTGAAATACAAGGGCAGCCACGGGTAACCCCGCAACCACGCCGCTCTCCTTGGCATGAATGACAGCCTTGGATTGGTGGCCCTGCTCAATTGTCCAGCGCGTGGTCACATCGCCAGAGCCCGTATCTTCTCGCAGCCAGCTGCGAATTTGTGCCGTCAGTTCTTCCTGATATCCACTAAACTCTCCATAAAGCTCGCTGTTAGATGTCATGAACGTACTCCTCCGTTATCCCTTGCTCACGTCGCTGCTGAACATGCTTTCGCCAGACGCTATCATCTGTCTCAGGAAAATCCTCGCGATAATGCGCTCCCCGGCTCTCCTCACGTAGTAGCGCACCATCTGTTACTAATAAAGCACAGGTGAGCAAATTGGCAAATTCGATCTCTTCACGGCTAGCGATCACAGCCTCAAAAATAGGCATTAGCCCTTGCAACTCATCTAATGCTGCTTGTAGCCCTTCGCCGTGCCGACGAACTCCAGCATAACGAACCATGGCTTCTTGCAGCCTATGCCGCTGCTCCGCGACGGATGAAGCCGGGAACTCTGTACGGTTATCGCTATAAGATATCAACGTATGGCCGACTAGCGGTGGCAATGAATGCAGTCGCTCAATAATCCTGCTGGCGAATACAATAGCTTCAGATAACGAATTGCTCGCCAGACGATTAGCTCCGTGAACACCTGTAGAAGAGGTTTCCCCGCAGGCGAACAAACGCGCAATGGAGCTTTCCCCGTGTAAATTAGTCTGAACACCACCCATCATATAATGGGCAGCAGGCGCAATGGGGATCCAGTCTGTCGTCATATCCAAACCAAATGACAAACATGTCCGATAAATGGTTGGAAAACGTTGCTTCACCCGCTCAGGTGGCTCATGCGTAATATCCAGGTATACAAACGCAGCTTGGGTGCGTTCCATCTCATGAATGATAGCACGAGCTACGATATCTCTGGGTGCAAGCTCCTGCCGGGAATCATACTTGTCCATGAAGCGTTCTCCGTGAATATTGCGTAACACGGCTCCTTCTCCCCGTACAGCTTCGGAAATTAGAAACCTTGGAGCGTCCGGATGGCACAACGCCGTAGGATGAAACTGTATGAATTCCATATCCCGTACAATCGCCCCAGCACGATATGCCATAGCGATACCATCCCCGGTTGCAATATCCGGGTTGGTCGTATAACGGTATAATTGCCCGCTACCTCCTGAGCACAAAATCGTTGCATTAGCAGTGATATACGACCTTTCCCCACCTGGCTTTTGGACGAGGGCTCCAATACACTCACCATGCTCCGTCAGCAGATCAATTACCATGCATTCTTCCCACACTTCGATACCGGGATGGGCAGCAACCTGGTCTGATAAGGCACGCACAATTTCATAACCGGTAGCATCTCCATTCGCATGCAAAATACGCCGGTGGCTATGCGCTCCTTCCCGTGTCAACGCTAGTTCACCATCCACACGATCAAAAACCGTTCCCATACGTATTAACTCTTGAATACCAACTGGACCTTCATGGACAAGCGTACTGACCGCCTCAGGTTCACACAGACCTGCTCCAGCAATCAGAGTATCTTCCATATGATAGGCTGGTGTATCCTCGTCCGATGTGACAGCAGCAATGCCGCCTTGAGCATAACGCGTGTTGCTTTCCATCAAAGTCTTCTTGGTAATCAGCAACACTTTCCGATTCTCCGCAGCCTTAATCGCCGTATATAAGCCCGCAATGCCCGAGCCGATAATTAACACGTCGGCCTCCAATCGGGCCAAGTCCGCTACATCAAAATCAACTAGATATCTTGGAATCATGCCTTCACCTGATTTCACAGAAGAATAGCGCACACCATAGGTTCTACAGTATGCGCTCACGTATATGTTCAAAATGATAGAGAGTCGATTGCAGCGACTGTTGGCTTTTATACGCTAAGAAGACGACAGCCGTTTATTTAACAATAAATGTACACAACGTTCCGATGTCTGTCAAATCACGTTATCAATAATCTTCCATTTAAAAAACTCCGGAAAACCAATAATACCTGGTTCCCCGGAGCTTACCTAATACGCTTATTCAACTATCTATCGGATGATTAGGTTGTTGTCGGTGGAGTACCACCGGAGTTGCCCGAATTGTTATCATCCTCTGGCTTTTTCAGATTAGGGATATCATTCGGTTGATCCGTTGTATTCTTAGGCTCGTCATCCTTACCTTGAATACGTACACGGACGTCTCCAATGTTGTCGATCACAGGCTCACCATTTTCCGGTGTTCCTTCTCCCTCCGTTGTGCCACCATCCAAAGAACCTGTCTCGATCAAACGTTTGATTTGTTCAAGTTCCAGAGTTTCTTCTACCAGCAAGGTTTGAGCAATCAAATGAACCTCTTTGGAATACTTGGTCAGGAGTTCTCTAGCACGCTCATAAGACTCAGTGATGAAGCGATTCATCTCCTGGTCAATCTGATAAGCGATCTGATCACTGTAGTTCTGCTCATGACCGATATCGCGTCCAAGGAATACTTGGCCTTGTGAAGTACCGAACTGCATCGGACCAAGCTTCTCACTCATACCATATTCTACGATCATGCTGCGTGCAATGCTTGTCGCTTGCTGGAAGTCGCTATAGGCTCCCGTTCCGATCTCACCAATGAACAGTTCCTCGGATACGCGTCCACCCAACAATCCAGTGATTTTGTCCAGCAATTCCTGCTTAGTTGTCAACATGCGGTCTTCCTTCGGAAGCATGATGACATATCCGCCTGCACGTCCACGTGGAATAATCGTTACCTTATGAACCATATCCGCATTTTCCAAGAAGAAGCCGATAATCGTATGGCCTGCTTCATGATAAGCAACAATTCGTTTCTCGCGGTCACTGATTACGCGGCTGCGTTTTTCGGTACCTACGATAACACGGTCGATAGCTTCATCTACTTCTCGCATCGAAATATCTCTGCGGTTACGACGAGCCGCCAACAAGGCAGCTTCGTTCAACAGATTTTCCAAATCAGCGCCTGTAAAGCCTGTTGTACGTTTCGCAATTACGTCCAATTTAACATCCTTCGTTAATGGCTTGTTGCGAGCATGTACATACAATACTGCTTCACGGCCTTTAACATCTGGACGATCAACCGTAATTTGACGGTCAAAACGTCCTGGACGAAGCAACGCCGGGTCTAAGATATCCGGACGGTTTGTAGCCGCTACGATGATGATACCTTCGTTTGCGCCGAATCCATCCATCTCTACGAGCAATTGGTTGAGCGTCTGCTCACGTTCATCATGTCCGCCACCCAATCCGGCGCCACGTTGACGTCCAACGGCATCAATCTCATCAATGAAAATGATACAAGGTGCGTTCTTCTTCGCGTTCTCGAACAAATCACGAACACGGGAAGCACCGACCCCGACGAACATTTCTACAAAATCAGAACCCGAGATGCTGAAAAACGGTACTCCGGCCTCGCCTGCAACAGCTCTCGCCAAGAGTGTTTTACCCGTACCTGGAGGGCCCACTAACAGAACACCTTTTGGAATACGAGCGCCCACAGCTGCAAACTTGCGTGGGTCCTTCAAGAATTCTACGACTTCGACAAGCTCTTGCTTCTCTTCGTCAGCCCCTGCCACGTCCTCGAACGTAACCTTCTTCTTCTCTTCGTTATACAGACGGGCTTTGCTCTTGCCGAAGTTCATAACTTTGCCGCCACCGCCCTGTGCCTGATTAAACAGGAAGAAGAACAACAGGAACATGATCACCAAAGGAATGATAGAAGTCAAAAACGTCAGCCAAATGCTTTCGCCTTCCATTTTCTTCTGCACGTATTCAAACCCGTTCGTTTCGCTGGCATTCACCAGTTCACTTAGTGCTTGATCCGTTGGTGGAACATATACGGAAAAATTGGTCGATTTAGCATTAGCCGGCTGCTTCTTATATGCACCGGTTACAAGATAGGCGTAACCGTCAAATTGGACCGTTACTTTAGAGATGTTATTAGCTTTAACCTCTTGCCGTAATTGGTCATATCTAGGGAGATCGGAGGCTTCGTTACTGTTGCTAACAAACTGAACGATACCCACCACAACTAAAAAAAGAATCAAATAAAAACCAGAATTCCGGATGAACCGATTCATCCCCTACCTCCTCTCGAGACACTTAAGTTATTTTACCATAGCCTGTAAGTCCTTCTCAACAAAGGGCCTTATTTAGTCCTAGGACTGGAGGCTGAGATTAGCTGGTGTAGATTTCCGGCTTTAAAATCCCTATGTATGGGAGGTTCCGGTAGTGCTCGGCATAGTCCAGACCATAGCCGACAACAAACGCATCTGGAAGCGTAAATCCAGTATAATCTGCTTCAAGATTAACTGTCCGGCGTGCAGGCTTGTCGAACAAGGTTACGACACATACCGAATTGGCATTACGGTTTTTAAGCAATTCAATCAAATGCGTCAGCGTCAGGCCGCTGTCGATAATATCTTCGACAATCAGAACGTCGCGTCCTTCTACAGATGCGTCCAAATCCTTAATGATTTTTATGATACCTGAGGATTTTGTGGATGCTCCGTAACTTGATACAGCCATGAAATCAAGCTCCAACGGCACTGTAATGGTTTTAACCAAATCAGCCATAAAGATAAACGCACCTTTCAGTACGCAAATCACCAATGGATTTTTACCTTCATATTTCACGCTGAGCTGTGCACCCAATTCCTTAATTTTACTCTGAATTTCTTCTTCGCTGATCAATATTTCCTGAATATCATTTTGCAACGGTGTAAACCTCCTAAGTTTATACTATGAAAGCCGTTCCTGCGCAATTACCGATGCCCCGGACTCTCTCGTCTTTGCCATGACATATATATAACCGAAGACGTGTGCTTTTGCACTGCGGCATGTACAGAACGTCGTACGCCCGGAATCCAGAGAATAGTTCCAGCGTGGTCGCAGACGATGGGAGTAACGGAACGCATTGAAGGAGGTATTTTTTCATCAATAAAAATATCTTTAACCTTTTTTCTTCCGTTTAATCCCATTACATACATGGTATCTCCAGGTAATCGCGAGCGTACAGTCAAAGGCAGACTCAATTGATCTGCGTCGAACCACGCTTCCTCCTTATTCGCCGGATGGTCCGCATCCGAATAGGAAGCCCTTCGCCACCGAAGTATACCACCTGCCTCAGGCAACTCTAGCTCACCGGAAAAAGGCAATACACTTAGTCCATAGCACCATTCGCCCATAACGACTTGCGTACGGTCAAACAAAACCGCCTGGTCATATTCGCGGACTCCAACCGCACCGCCTCCCAAGTCCAAACTCCATGTAGACGATGCCTCTTGGAGAAGTCTTAGTCGAACGGTCTCAATTTTACGAAAATCAAAATTTTCACTGTCCGAAGGCAGATAATTTAATATTAGTTTAATCAACCTCCGTTGTAAAGCAACGGATAGCTTACGGTATGAAGCGATGGGAAACATGTACCTGCCATTATCCAAGCGCACCATTTTCTCGTATGCCGACAGCGTGGATGCCTCCATAAAGTCATTTTCGTCAGCCATCGTTTCGGCCAGCCGGTTTAGGGACGGTGTCAGTCGCTCATTATATTGCCCCAAAAAAGGAAGCACATCCATGCGAATGGCGTTACGACGGTATTTGGATGATAAATTAGTGCTGTCTATCACATAGGAAAGATCATAAAAGTTACAAAACTCAATCAGGTCAGCCTTGTACATACGTAGCAGCGGGCGAATGAGTTGCACATTTTTTTCCCTGCGCGCCAAACGCATACCTGCCAAACCTGCTGGGCCGCTACCACGCAGCAAGTGCAAGAGAACCGTTTCGGCTTGATCGTCGCCGTGGTGAGCCATTGCAATATGCTGTGCTTCCCACTTTGTAGCCATATCATGTAAAAAGCTGTAGCGCAGCTCGCGGGCTGCTTCCTGTGGCCCCTTCCCGCTCTCCTTCATATAAGCGGGTACATCCACCCGAGTCATTTCAAATGGTAGTTCGAGCTTTCCGGCAATATTGCGTACCTCTTCAGCCTCCGCATCCGATTCCTCTGGTCTGAAGCCATGATGAACGTGAGCGCAGACGAGTTGTAAAGGCATATGTATAACGGATATTTCATGTAAAATGTGCAAAAGGGCCACCGAATCCGGCCCACCGGATACAGCAACCACAATGCGGTCTCCGGGGCTCCACAGTGAATGATCTCGCGCCAAGGCGAGCACTTCCTGCACAACACCGGTCGGTTTTGTTGTTCCCATTCACGACCCTCTTTTCTCCCGACCGTAAAAATGATGATCATCTGTTATCTTATGTAAGTCTGCTGCTACCTTAACGCAATCCAGAGCGCTCCGGCAAGCAGCAAAAGCGATACCGTGAAAGCATATCCCAGCCAGCGTGGGTTCCCTTTTTTAACCGACGATTGCCTGACATGTGCGGAAGCCAAACGTGACCAAGATCGGGCCGCTGCACGAGTATCGGAATATTCTCCACGCACTGCACCCAGCAGCCATTCGGCATAGGGGCGCAATACACGGCTACGGCGAATGATGACCGTCAATTCTGCCGTATTCCGCAGCTGTGGCAGCCTACTCGCAGCGGTCTTTAATGATTCGCTCTCCAATATATGAATCGTTAGAAGAGCGAAGGCAAACAGGTCATACTGGGAATCAGCATTTCGGCTGCCAGCATTCCAGAATCCCCTATCATACCACTCTGTGAATTGTTTAACACTCCGACCAGCAAGAGACACCCCACCGTAGTCAATTAATTCAGCCTCTCCATAGGCATTGACCAAAATATTCTGCGGCTTCAGGTCGCCAAACACCCATCCTGCCTGATGGAGATCCGCCAGACGATTCAGTATACCAGTTCCAGCCACACCATACCATTCCGGCCCTTTGGCTGCCACAAAACGATGAAGCGGATCACCCTTAACATATCGCATAACATAAAAGGGGATTTCTCCGCTGCGTAACACTACATCATCCACCTCGAACAAAAAGGAAGGATTTCCATTTCGCTGAAGGGCGGCCTGAGTCCCCTGAGACTGCAATGTGGTCAGCACATTAATCTCTGATTGCAGATCAAGCGTGTTCTTCCCCATTTTCAGAGCAAATTGCCGATCGGCCTGTGCTTCTTTTACCAAATATACAGTTCCGTTCGCTCCCCGGCCCAGCAAGCGCTGGATGACATAGCTGCTCCGCTTCCACTTGCCCTTGATGACCGTTCCGGGTGCAAGAACGGGATCAGACGACGTAGTCACCGAGCATCCCTTCTCCTTTGCCATAGGATTCTTCCAGATCTTTCTGTTCTCCTAGTGTAACATATCGGTAATAATCAATCACTTGTAAAATGGCAGGACCTGTCGGTGTTGCCCCTTTCATCCGCAAGCGTCCAAATATCGATTTGATCTGGTTAAGCTCAGAGGTCCAACCGATATCCATGACTGCGTCTTCTCCCATTTTGCCGCCCGGAAAATGAAATACAGATATACGGCTGTGTCCGCTTCTGGACTGTAAACTGAGCAGCAAATCGCGGATGCTGTCCTCTACAGCAGGCAGCTTGGGCTTCATGCTCGCACTTGCATCAATGAGCAAAGCAATCTCCAGGGTGCTTGTTTCTGTCAGTTCATCCATCACCTCAACCACTTGGGCTCGTTTGGCCGGAGGAAGTTCACCGATATGTTTGGCGCCACCCTCACCCAGAATGTGCGTTAACTCTCTATTAACCGCCTGCTGAATGGTTTGAACCACCGTTTTGCGCGTCATCATCTGCATGGTCTGCGCCAACTGTTTTGTCCCTACGATTTGGCTAAACCCTCCCCCTGCTTTAGCAATTTCTTGAATCTCCGCACTGCCAAGCTCGCCAATAGTTCCATAATCTATGACTCCGGCGACGTTCACTGTAATACCTTCCCGTAAAGCCTGGGCAGCCGCCATGACTGGACTAACACCTACATTTGAGCATCCGTCTGTAATGATCAAAATTTGCTTCATCGTTTTTTGACCTCCGCTTCCTCTTAATCTATCCCGATAGATTCTATCTTTGCCTAATCCGGAACGATTCAAACGAAGGATGCGGATTTTTAAAAATGGGTAAGGAATTTCCCGGGCAATGTCGGCTTAGCTCACCGTCCGTGGACGTTCCAACCACCTCATGCCAGGTACATGGAGAGTTGCCCATTCTGGGCGGAAGTGGTCGATTTTACTAACAACTACAGTCATATCATCATAGATTTGATTTTGTTGGTATCGAATAACCCGTTCTAGCAAACAGTCGGCCAACTGCTGAGGATCTTCGCTTTCAATTTCCTGAATCATGCGTTTCATCCATATTTCCTTATTAACCGCGTAACCGGGTGAGTCGTATATACCGTCTGTAATCATAATGAGAATATCGCCCGGCTGGAGCTGCAGTGATACCAAATCAATTTCAATATCCTGTATAATGCCAATCGGCAAGTTGCTGGCAGATACAGGGATGACCTCCTCCCCTCTTTTAATAAAGCTCGGCGTAGACCCAATCTTCATAAAAGTTGTCTGGGCCGTGTACTGATCAATCAGCGCCATATCGACCGTAGCGTACATTTCCTCAGGTGATCGCAGCATCAGGACAGAGTTAACCGACTTGATCGCCAACTTTTCGTCCATACCCGATTGCAGTAATTCCTCCAAAATGTTAAGTGCTGCACTGCTTTCTTGCTGCGCGCGCTCTCCGTTCCCCATACCATCACTTAATGAGACTGCAAAAGTCCCGTTCCCTAGCTCCATCATGCTGTAGCTGTCTCCTGAGAAAAAATCGCCTCCTTTGGCGGCACTAGCTACCCCTGTAGCAATCTCATACGTTTTAGCAGAGCCGAACATGACTGTAGCCAAGCCTTGGCGGCGATCTGCCTCCGTTTCGCGCATCACAGCTATATGCTCGTCCAGAATGTCCGACAGAAGTGGAGCAATGATTTTCCGACATTCATCAAATCCCCTTGTATAGGCATGGACAATCTCAATTTCTACCTGACCTGCATCCAGATTAATAATCTCAATAGATTGGATGGACAAGCCCAGTCTATCAAGAGCCTCTCGTATTTGCTCCTCCTGCCGATGCATGGTCTGTCCTTCCCGCTGAATTTCTCGCGCTAAATCCTCCATAATTTGTGATACACCCGATAGCTGGTCAGCAACAAGCTGACGACTATCGTATACTTGGCGCTTCCACTGCATATTATGTTGGTAGAGGCTATACTGCTGCTTCATCACTTGCAGGACAGCGCCCGTTTTAGCACATGCCTTGCTCCATTGCGGGGGGATCTGCTCCGGCTCCAAATCGGGGTTATCCTCAATGGCGCTCATCATTTCCGTCATATACTGATGGGTTTGCATAAACTTGCCGTCCCAGCACTGCTCACACTTGAAGCAGGAGGCACATGTCCCTTCTGCCACCGCATTCATAAAGTGTTCGATTTCTCCGTCCGACTTCGTGCTCTCACTCGCAGATATCTGGTGAAAGCTGCGGGATAGCTGACTGAATACACGGGAAAACTTCGTTACCCGCTCTGCGGTGAGATCGCGGACCCTTTTGGCATATTCATGCTGAGATTTGGCGTGGTCCTGCGTACCGGGAACATAGGTAGAAACCGCTTTAAAGAAACTTTTTGGGGTCATTAAGAATAATAGAATCGCCGCACAACTCTCCCAAGTTGACGTCAGCACGTCTCCGGTTCCGTCCAAATAGATCGTCAGAATTGAGGAGCCTAGCAGCATCCCAAGCGCAACAGCACCCTTTTTCCCTTCACGCAGCATCCCTGCCAGCAAACCTGCAAAAGCGAGTAAACTCATCTGCACAATTGCAGACATATTGGCCAAGCTTAAAATTAAACCGGTAATTACACCGACCGATGCGCCCAGCGAGGCACCTCCCACCAGAGCAAACACCAAGACCAAATATCGCGATAGTACATGATCGACAGACAATGAATGAACAGTCCAGCCTACTGCTCCCGTCATCACAGAGGCTAATAAAATAATAAGACATAAAATTTCCTCATTCTTGAGCTGGCTTGTCTTCTTGCGGTACGTAAACAACGGTATGGCCTGCGTGAACACCAGCGTGAGCATAAAACTGAGAACCGCATCCGTTCCCACAATGATAAGCTCATACCATGTAAAAGTTGGAGCCATCACGGCGTTAAATAAATTGACCATAAACACCGACAAGAAAACCATAAGCGGGGCATAGGATAATTCCAGACGGTCGAAGGTTCGTAGTCCGCGATACAGGAGATAAAATACCAGTAGCTCGCCACCAATCATAAATAACGATGGGTAAGGAGCTAACAGGCTGCCTAACACAACGGATACAGCTACAGGCAGCATCAGATCACGCCGAAGAAACGTTATGACCGCAAAATAAGCGAGGGCAAACGGAGAAAGCTCGTCCAAAATAGTGGCGCGTCCCAGTAGAACTCCCATAGCTGACAATAGCAGCATCCATCTTTGCGCCGTTACCCATTGCACCACTTTATGTGAATCCAGCCGTTTCTTGAGTCTGGAAGACCACCCTTCCGTACGCTCTTTGGATTTGGACTTTCTAGATTTTAACCCCGGAAAATGTACCACGTTCCATTTCTCCATCATGCGTCAGGCACCCCATTCATCAATTTGATGTTCCTATCTTAAACCGGAACGACTGAGAAAGTTTGTCAGAACCCCACGTCTTATTCCAAGAAATTTCCGACAAAAAAACGTTCTGCGCGAAAGGACAGAGCATCACTCTGAACATCAAGCTACGCCCGTATGGAAGCCGATGGAAGAAACGTCCCGCTACTCCTTATATGACCTCTCGATGTCGTTCATCCTGATGTCCAATCTAGCGATTTGCACAGAAGATAGACGGAAAACCGTTGGAGTTTGTCGGACGATTATGTCCTCACGACAAAAAAAACATCCGCTTTCCAGCATCGAAGCTCTTTTCTTCTTCATCAAAATTGCGAATCTCATAAATGCCCGTACGACTAACCACTGGATTCAGCGCCAACAATCGCTGCTTATCGCATCCGTTGTCGGTAGAACGCAAAAAAAACCGTAGCAGTCTCTCGACTGTACGGTTTTCCGTGTATGATTGATACGGTTGTCAAAGTGAATTAAACACGCTTCGCGCCGCGTCCTCCGCGTTTACCTTCGGTGTTCTTTTTCAGCGACGAAATGCGTTCCTCACTATCTTTCAGGAAGCGTGACATTTTATCCTCAAATGAAGGTTTACCCGGTGCAGGCTTGAAAGAACGGCCTCCACGATCGCGGTTGAAACCACCGCCACCACCACCGCGTCCTTGACTTGGACCTGAACCTCCACCGCCGAAACGGTCGCCTCCGCCTGGTCCTCCTGTACGCTCCGGTCTTGGAGCTCTTGGGGGACGGGCTTCACTTGCCGGCTTGTCAATCGTTTGCTTAATGGAAAGTCCGATTTTGCCATCTTTGTCAACATTAATGACTTTCACCGTCACAACATCATTAATCTTCAGGTGGTCGTTAACATCCTTAACATAGTTATCGGCGATTTCCGAGATGTGAACGAGACCCGTGACACCTCCAGACAAATCCACAAATGCTCCAAAATGCGTGATGCCTGTCACTTTGCCCTCTAACTTGGTGCCCACTTCAATTGCCATAGAATAAAATGATCCTCCCTTAAAATATACAACCGATTTTTTTGCAAAAAAATCCCGCTGTGGTGATTTGATTATACAAAATGGCGGAACCAAGGTCAACTAAGCATTGGCCCGATAATGTTCCTATTTTTGATCTCCGATGATTGGCGTCTCTTCCGGTTTGTAAAGACCGTACTTGCTTCTGGCAATCTCGCCAATGTACTCAGGGTCCTTCAGACGATTCACTTCGGTTTGAAGCTGTTGTTCCGTTTGTGTAGCAGCTTGCTTCTGCTTTTCCTTCTGGGTGAGCTGTTCACTTCGATCGGCCATAATCATGCCTTGAGAAAAAAAGGTAAAAATTGCCCAACTACCAAAGGCGGCAAGCGATAGCAACCAAATCATGATTCGCCTGCGCCCGCCCGCGTTGGACTTGGACGTAGAAGATGAATGGCGATCTACAGACGAATTACGCATGATACTACCTCCTTCCAAACCATCTTTTCGCTGTGTTTTTCAGTCTGATACCCAGCTTTACGAGCAACTCTGGAGTCTTCCAGCGCGCTTTAAGCGGACCGATCAGCCATAGGATCGGCTTCCAAACCGGCATCAGGATGTATATCAGCATCCTTCCCAGGAACACAATTAGTGCCCATGTCCATCCGACCAGCTTGCGTAACAGCCGATACAGCGCTAACACCGGAAGAACAATCAGGATGCGCAGTATGCTGTTCACGATCAACGTCAGTCTGCGAACTATCTCTAATAACATTACCACAAAACGTTGGGTTGTAACACTAAAGGCCCAAAAATAGAGCCAAACCCCCAAAAGTAGTCCTAAAAAGACATAAAACCGCAGCTCACCGCGATTACTCGCGTATAGCACACGGAAAATAAACAAAGCCGAGGCCACCCAGTACAGCACGTCCAACATATGAACGCTCCAGCGGGCAAAATGAAAGCGGATGGACAGCACCCGGTAGCTGTCAAACACCACTCCCATGGCTATGCCCGACAACAGCATCCACGTCAACGTCAGCCATTGCGTGTAAGGGTTCATTTGAAGATCTTGCCGAATAGGCTTTTTCCGTTTTTGGCCGGGGCCCCGGGCTCCAGGTAGACGAGGGAAGTAATCAGACCTTCAATGGACAACAGCCCCTCTTCTAGACTGAGGTTTTTGATATGTAAATGTTGTCCGCGAATGGTGAGATGGCCCAGCTCGGTCTGAAGCAAAAATTCTTCACTGTCAAAGCTCTCCACATTGCTGACGCCTGAAATATCGAGTTGCTTGCGGCTTTGCATGCGCAGATCATGGTGCTTGGACTTCCCTTGTTCAATCATGGCATGTACCCCTCCTTCTGTTCTTAGCTTATGAAGGGGGCCGTATGATTTAGAACCGCTTTTGCTGTTAATCAGCATATGATGGACGAAAACTCGTCATTAAAGAAAAAAAGCACTCCTTCATAAAATAATGAAGGAATGCTTTCATGTACAGTTATGAGAAAATCAGAGGTCTGCTTACCAGTTCAAACCATTGTCCCTGGCAATAGGCTCTTCCTTTACCAAAGTGTACATACTTGCAGCCTCGTCCTTGCGTGTAGTGTCGGCGAGCCGTTCCACTCGCACGGTCACCAGCTTCTGGCCAAACTGGACGGTAATTTCATCGCCTACTTTGACCGCACTGCTCGGCTTGGCTTCGCGTCCGTTCACCAGCACTCTCCCTTGTTCGGAGACGTCCTTGGCTACCGTACGCCGCTTAATCAGCCGCGAGACTTTCAAGAATTTATCAAGACGCATTAGTTAACGGCTTCTTTAAGCTTATTACCGGCTTTAAAAGCAGGAACGGTCGATTCTGGAATTTCAATCGTGTTACCGGTTTGTGGATTGCGGCCTGTACGGCTGGAACGCTTGCGTGTTTCGAAAGTACCAAAGCCGATCAGTTGCACTTTGTCACCGCTAGCAAGTGCATCTGTAATTTCACCAAGAACGCCATTCAATACAGCTTCAACGTCACGTTTGCTCAAACCGCTTTTGCTGGAAATATTGTTGATCAGATCTGTCTTGTTCATAAGATAAAAGCCTCCCAAATGTCAAAAAATAATCATCACGCTGCATGTCCATTTATGGAGCAGACGTGAGGTCCAACTGTGGCCGAAGCCCTCCTGAATGTCACTGTAACACGCTTAACTATAAGCTACAGTTATTTTCAGAATTACTACAAGTTATTCTGGCTTGTCCGTAAAAATCCTGCAATGACAGGCGTTTTTTTATTCGACCCCAGTTAAGCCAACATCCTACTACAAAACTCTGTCCATTGGCAAGTCTTCTCAAACTGGGCCTTCTTTCAACCCTGCATATGTCTCATTTTACTGGTCTGTGCAGCCAAAAGCGAATGTGTGGAATCACGCTTTGCCAAGGAGCTTTTTGGCTTCCTGCCAGTAAGTCTCCATTTCATCTACGCTGCTTTCTTCGGGACGACGCCCCTGCTCGCGTAATTTCTGCTCAATATACTGGAAACGGTCGACAAATTTGCGATTGGTGGCGGACAATGCCTCTTCTGGATCTACTCCCATGAACCGGGCTGCATTCACGGCAACAAATAACACATCGCCTAACTCCAGCAACTGGGCTTCCACGGCATGCCCTTCACGAACCGCTTCCTTCAACTCAGCCACTTCTTCGTCTAATTTATCAAATACGCCCTCAATGCTATCCCAGTTAAAGCCTACTTTAGCTGCTTTCTTCTGGAGCTTGTACGATTTCATAAGAGCAGGCAGATCACGTGGAACCCCATCCAGTACGGAAGGGTATGCTGCCGTCGTGCCTTTAAGCCGTTTTTCCTCAGCCTTCATCTGCTCCCAGTTTTGCAGCGCCTCTTCCGCATCATTCGCTTGATTGTCACCAAATACATGTGGATGACGGAAAATAAGCTTATCATTCAGCCCCTGGATAACATCATACACATTAAAGGTTCCGACTTCCTCTTCCATTTGGGCATGCAGCAAAATTTGCAACAACAGATCGCCTAGTTCTTCCTTCATATGCTCAGGGTCGTCCTCATCTATCGTTTCGATGACTTCATACGTTTCTTCGATCAGATTTTTGCGAATCGACTGATGTGTCTGTTCACGATCCCATGGACAGCCCTCCGGGCTGCGTAAAATATCGACAATCTCGTGTAGACGGTCAAAAGAACGCCGTTTCAGTGCCTCATCTTCACTGCGAGGTATGTATACCAAGGATAGGTTCCCGTAGCCCTCTACTCGATCCAGCTCGTACAGCGGCACCTTGTGCACCGCTTCCTCACCTTCCACCCCAAGAGCGTGACCGACATACACCTCATAATCGTCAGGATATCGCTCCATCAGGCACAGCTTTACATCAGATGCCGTGAAGGTGTCATACACCTGTCCGATCAGCGTATGCAGCTGAGGCTGGAGCCAGCTGGCATCCAGTGTACCTGCGTCCAACAGCTGGAAACCCTCAATCGGATCAAAACCAAGACGCACAAAAGCTTCATCCAGGAAACTTTCGCCGCCCAGAATGTTCAGATCAATCCCTTGCGCAGGACAACGCTCCTTAAGCAACTGCACCGCTGCTTCTGCCACCATCGGGTGACCGGGAACCGCATAGACGATTTCGCTTCCGTCTGCCGCCTTAGCAGCCGTTGTAATTAATTGGCTGGTAATTTCCTCGTATACCTCTGGAAAGGAATCCTTTGTCTCATATACCTTGTCAAACGACTCAAAAGCCACTTCAAACTCATTCAGCACTTGAACCGCAGGATGCTCCTTGGTCCGCAGATAGAGCGCTGAAGCGCCCCGCATTTTGTTCAATATCCCTATCGTAAGCTGATCCGGATCTCCCGAGCCCAGACCTACGACCGTTAATGTTACGCTCATATTCAATCCTCCGTTTCGCAGAAACAAGGTTCATGCTCGAAAAAATACACGGCCTAACCCGCTTCCGCTTCCTTTGCTTTGGCATTTACTATACCACAAAGTTGTATAGGCTCATAAAATGGCTGTGCCGCTTTCGTACCCTAAGCCCTATGCCTGGGCTACGTCAGTACACGCAGCCTGCGCAGCACGGCTGCCAGCGGGCGTCCGAGCTTGGGCACCGCCACAAGCTCGGCTTCCGTGATCAGCCTCAAGCGTGCGAGGCCGATCACGAACACTACGGCGCCTGCGGCTACGCCCAGCAGGCTCTCCGCGGCTGCCGTGGCACGACCTCCGGCAGCCCACCCCAAAGCACCCAGCACAGCGCTGGTGCCCCACATCGCCGCCCCGGCCGCACCAGCCAGGGCGATAAGCAGTGCCGCCGGCTTGAGCACGCTGGCGGACCAGCTCCCACGCAGGCCTACCAAGCGAGCCAGCAGCACGATGTTGATCACCGCCGCCAGCAGATAGGCGACAGCCCCCGCAATGGCGGCTCCAGCCGTGCCTAGCTGCGGCACGAGCAGCCAGTTTAGCAGCGCCTTGGCTACTGCGGCCGCGAGCATCGCCAGAGCCGGCGCGCGAACCGCGCCAAGCCCTTGCAGCAGCGCAGCCGAGATGATGCTGAGCGTGCCGCCTACGGCGGTTAGCGCCATCCAGCGCATGACCCCGCTGCCGGTGTCGTCCGCATACAGCATCACATTGACGGGCACAGCCAGCACGATCAAGCCTGTCGCAGCGGCTAGTCCCAGTAACCAAAACCAGCGCAGCGATTGCTCGCACTGGCGACGTGCCAGCTCCGTACCGCCGGTCACCCGCGCCTCAGCCAGCGATGGAATGAATAATGCCGACAGGGTGGTGGCAAACATCATGACTAGCTGTACCAGCGGCAGACCTCGGTTATACACGCCAAAGGCCACCATAACCGCAGTATCGTCCAAACCCTCCTGCTTTAACAATCGAGGTACGGTAAATGTGTCAACCAGACTAATTAACGGAACGGCTAGCGCTCCAAGGCAAACAGGCAAGGCATAACGCAGCAGCGCCTTTAGCAAGGCACCGTTGCTTTCCGCTGGGTGTAGCTCTCCAGTTTGTGCTTGCACTGTCGCCATGTCCGTCCCTTGCCTTCTAGGCCTCTTCCTGTGATTTCGCCAATAGAGCAACATGACGACCAAGCCCGCTGCTCCGCCTGCTGCTGAACCAAACACTGCTCCGGCGGCAATCATATCCGCCCCCGCTCCTTGTGACAGCATGAGCAGCAACAGCATAATCATCACGCTTACCCGTATCGCCTGCTCCGTCACTTGGGAGATAGCAGTCGGAAGCATATTTTGCAAACCTTGAAAATATCCTCTCAATCCCGCCATAACCGGCACGAACAAAAAGGCAAACGCCGCCGCCCTCACCGACGGAATGACGTGAGCATTGTCGATCCATTGACCAATGAGCGGCGCACACGTATACATCAGCACGCCCAGGATCAATCCAAAGACACCCAAGACAAGCGAAGATAGCCGAGCAACACGTTGCCCCGCTGCCCGGTTTCCCACTGCCTCAAACTCAGCTACAAATTTGGATATGGCTGCCGGAAATCCAGCAGCTGCAATGGTAATGAATAGCGTATAAAAAGGATAAACCGTATTATAAATGCCAAACACGCCGTCGCCGCCGATATTCTGCAGCGGGATTTTTTGCAATGTGCCGATCAGCTTGCTCGCTACTGCTGCCAGTGTCAAAATGACAGCACCCCGTAGCAGCCGCGAAGCGGCGCGATTTTCCTGCATTCTCCGTCTTCACTCCCACCTGAAATATGCATCTTTCACGAGTCCTATTATACCGCCTCTTCTCCCGGAAAGAAAAAAAACCCTGTACAACGTAGGACGGCTTTCGCCATTCTGTACGTCATACAGGGGTGAAACGGGATGTTACTGTTCCATTTGTTTGCCCAGGAAGCCAGCGGCTGTTTCAGCCATTTTGACTTCCATTTCGGACATTTTTACATTTTCGTCCTTGTTCAACAATACAACGGAACCAATGGGATCACCACCGGAAACAATGGGAGCCGCCACAAAGGACGAGAGTGTTTCTTCGTGGTCTCGCGTTAGCTCATAAGAGCCGCTGGCTGTCTCCAGCACAGTTTTGCGATTATCCATACTACCTTCGATAATGCTACCGATTGGCTTGTCCAGAAAATCTTTTTTGGAGCCTCCAGCCACCGTAATAATGGTGTCCCGATCGGTAATCATTGTAATATGGCCCGTGCTTTCAAACAGGGACTCAGCATATTCTTTGGCGAAATCACCAAGTTCACCAATAGGTGAATACTTTTTCAAAATGACTTCTCCGTCACGATCCACAAAAATCTCAAGCGGATCTCCTTCACGAATTCTCAAGGTGCGGCGAATTTCCTTTGGAATAACTACCCGCCCAAGGTCATCAATACGGCGAACTATACCAGTAGCTTTCATTTCACATGTTGCCCCACTTTCTCAAGAAGAATTTAGTAAACTACTGACGGTATCGAAAGACGCTTCCACTCCCCCAGAAGCGGTCACGAAGAACGTCACGGTCATGGTGTTTATGGTGATATCTGACCATAGTATTCATCTGTTCCCAATTCCTTATGCATGTTCAGTTATTTACCTTCGTTTGTAGCTCCATCTTTGGCTGTTCCTGCCTTGGCATCGCCCGTACCGTTTGTTGTTGCGCCCGGTGTAGTTGTGCTACCGGCACCGGAAGTTGCACCGCTTTTCTCTTGCGTAGCTGGTACCTTCGGCAGATTGATTTTCAAATCAAGTTTTGCCAAATCATTTTCGGTAAAGTTTTGGATACTTTCCCCGGCCAATTTATTTTTCAGGGCTGCCTTTTCGTTGTCTTTCAATTTATCAAACGTTGGCTCATTGCGGGACTCCACTTTGATCACGTGATATCCGTATTCCGTTTCCACCGGCTCACCAATTTTGTTGATCGGTTGAGTCTCAGCGGCCTCTTTAAAAGCAGGTACCCATTGCGCTACGGATGCATTCTCATACAGACCTCCGTTAGACGCAGAACCTGGGTCTTCTGAATATTTCTTAGCAATCGTCGCAAAATCCGCTCCTCCATCCAGCTTCGCCTTCACTTCTTTGGCCAGCTTGAGGGTATCCTCTTTTTTGCGCTGTTTCTTCGTTTTAGGATCTTCGAAGTTAATCAATACATGGCGCACAGTTGCTGTCGTGAATTGATCTTTATTTTTCTCAAATTCCTGTTTTAGCTGATCATCTGTTACTTTGTTGGTTTCGCTGTTGATTACCGTCATTACACGCGTGAAGTAATCTTTCACACCTTGTTCGGTCAGTTTTTTATCACTCAGAAATGTCTTGAACTTATCTTCTCCGACTGACTTTTTATACTGCTCCAGCTGTTCGTTCCCTTGTTTGGCACCCTGCTCCTTGGCTTTGTCGTCCGCTTTGGCCGCCAGAAGCTTGTACACCACTTCCTGCTTTACAATTTGCTCCCGTACCTGATCCGAAGCTAACGCAGCCTCATATTCCGGGTAAAGGAATTTCATCATGCTGATTTCTTGGTTGAACTCATTTTCGGTAATGGTTCCACCCTTATAGGTCACGACAACCTTGCTGTTGTCCTTCGGTTCATCCTTGACCTTGTTCTCATCCGCTTGCTTCGTACATGCTGCCAGGACAGATATAGCTAGCAGCGCTGCCATTCCCAAGGAGAGCATTCTCCAAGGTTTTCTTTTATTTAGTTGTGGCATTTTGCAGTTCCTCCTTCAATGTGAATGCTTCTTTCAATGCACTCAAAAATTGTTCCAGCAGTTCTAGCAACTGTGGATCATTTAGACCTTTGCCCTTTATGCGTGCGCTCATAGAAGTGCCCTGTTCAAATTGTACACGTCTTTCAAAGCGATTGCCAATCTCGGCAAGTTTGGCGGTCTGTACCGCCTGCTGGCGCCCTTCATGGAATTTCAGCACTATATTGTCATCCCGTTGCACCATGGACTCGATGCCATACATACGTCCATATACCTTGAGGCGAGCCACGGCTAGCAAATGACGCACAGCCTCTGGCAGATCGCCAAATCGGTCGACCAGTTCATCCTCCAGTTCGGAAGCCTCGTCAAAGGTGCTGACCGCTGCAACCTTTTTATAAATCTCAATCTTCTGGATGCTGTCATAAATATAGTCTCCCGGCAAGTAAGCATCGACGCCTAAATCAATCGACGTACTCCAATTCCGATTGGACTGATCCTCTTCTCCAAGTACACTGACTTTACGTTTATTAATTTCCTCAGCCAGCATCTGCGAGTAGAGATCAAAACCGACGGATGCGATGAAACCATGCTGCTCAGCGCCAAGTAAGTTACCCGCTCCACGGATGGACAAATCGCGCATTGCAATCTTGAACCCGGAGCCGAGCTCCGTAAATTCTTTAATCGACTGAAGGCGCTTCTCCGCCACTTCCGTGAGCACCTTATCCCGCTGGTACGTGAAATAAGCATAGGCAATCCGATTGGAACGACCTACACGCCCACGCAGCTGATAAAGCTGAGATAGCCCCATTTTATCGGCATCATGCACAATGAGTGTATTCACATTTGGAATATCCACGCCGGTTTCGATAATGCTGGTGCTGACCAGCACATCGTATTCGCCATCCAGGAAATCCAAAATCGTTTTCTCCAGTTCGGTTTCGGACATCTGTCCGTGACCCACGCCCACCTTGGCCTCCGGTACAAGCGCATTGATCTCGGCAGCCATCTCCTGAATGCCCTGCACGCGATTATACAGATAGTACACCTGCCCTCCGCGTGCCATCTCGCGTTCAATGGCCTCACGGACTAGAGTCTGGCTATGCTCAACCACATACGTTTGCACTGGAAAACGGTTTTCCGGTGGCGTCTCAATGACTGACAAGTCACGTACACCCAGCATGGACATATGCAACGTACGCGGAATAGGTGTTGCCGTTAACGTCAGCACATCTACGTTCGTTTTCAGCTTCTTCAGCTTTTCCTTGTGGGTTACGCCAAATCGCTGTTCTTCATCGACAATCAGCATTCCGAGGTCCTTAAACACCAGATCCTGCGACAACAGACGATGGGTACCAATGACAATATCGACCGTGCCCTGCCGGACCCCTTTAATCGTCTCATTCTGCTCTTTGCGCGAGCGGAAACGGCTCAATACCTGAATATTGAACGGATACCCTGAAAAACGTTCACGGAATGTCTCATAGTGTTGTTGTGCCAAAATCGTCGTCGGTACCAGCACCGCTACTTGTTTGCCTTCAATAGCAGACTTAAAAGCAGCACGAATGGCAACTTCAGTTTTGCCGTAACCTACATCACCGCATAGCAAACGATCCATCGGGCGGCTCTGCTCCATGTCCTTCTTAATCTCTTCGATGGCCCGAATCTGGTCACGTGTCTCATCATACGGGAACATATCCTCAAACTCTTGTTGCTCTGGTGAATCCTTTTCAAAAGCAAACCCTGGTGCCGACTGTCGTTCTGCATATAGCTTGATCAAGTCATCCGCAATATCCTGAACCGAGCTGCGCACCTTACTTTTAACCCGTGTCCACTCATTGCCACCCAGTTTATAAATCTTGGGTTCCTTGTCCTCTGAGCCGACATATTTCTGAATCAAATCAATTTGTTCAATCGGCACTGACAGCTTATCTCCACCCGCGTAGAGGACATGCATGTAATCCTTATGGATACCGCCAACCTCCAGCGTGCCGATCCCCATGTACTTCCCGATCCCGTGATTTTGGTGTACGACGTAGTCGCCCACCTTCAGCTCGCTATAGCTCTTAATCCGTTCTGCATTGTCCACATGCCGGCCCTGCTTACGAGCTTTCCGCTGCTTCTGGGAAAACATCTCGCCCTCGGTAATGACCGCCAGATGAATAGATGGCATTTCAAAACCGCTTTGCAGATTGCCGATAGCCATCGTCGGTTCATCAATACCGTAATCTTCAAGCACTCGGCGCATCCGGTCCAGACGTTCATCTCCACTTGCCAGCATCATAACCTGTGTGCCGGCTTTGCGCCAACGATCCATCTCCGCCTTGAGCACATTCATTTGGCCATGGAAATCCTGCATGCCTCGGCAGATGAAATTCAAAATATTTTGTGGCTGGGTATGAGGAACCTGACGAAGAAAAATCGACAGGAACAACGTCTGAAATCTCCGGTTGTACAGCAGATTGTCCGCGTCATCTGACAGTTCTAGCTGCGGTAACGTTTTACCGTTTTGAAGCAAATGCAGATTCCATTCTGACTCATCCCGTTCCAGTTGCTTGGCTGTTTCCAGCATACGTGCCGGTTCATCAATAATCAGAATCGTATCTTCCGGCATATAGTCTGCTAGGGTTTTACGTTCAGGATACAGCAGGGAGATATATTTATAGATTTCGTCAAAATACACATGCTCTCGCAGCAACTCAATTTCACGATGAATCTCTTCTTTCAGGTGCTGCTTAGCTTGACGATCCGTCATTTTGCCCAGCTGCTCCTCCAACAAAATAGCAGCGGCATCCGCCGCCTGATCCATACGCTGGTTATTCGCAATAACTTCCTTACACGGCGTTACGGTAACGTCCTGAACCTTTTCCACCGAACGCTGATCTTGCGGATCAAACTTACGGATCGAATCGATTTCATCGTCAAACAGCTCCACACGATAACCCCAACGGGTTGTCATTGGATAAAAATCAATAATTCCTCCGCGTACGCTCATCTCTCCACGTGATTCCACACGCTCTACACGCTGGTAGCCCATCTCGACCATATGTAGCAAAAACGCTTCCAGCTGAATCGTTTCGCCTTCTTTCAGCTCAATACGAGCCTCACGCCATGTTTCCGGGATTGGCAGTAAACGTCGGACACCAGAAAACGGCACGACAACAATCCCACGAAAACCCTGGGCGCAGCGTATCAATACATCAATTCGTTGGGACAATGTCTCTGGACTGGATATTGCAGCTTCAGCAGCTACCAGCTCATTAGCAGGATACAATAAAACCTGATCAGGAGAAAGCGCTTCCTGTAAGTCATCTGCTATTTTTTGAGCGGCAAACATATTGTGCGTCATGACCATTAACGGTCGTCCGGTATCTTCGGCAAGCGCGGCCATCAGTACCTGTCGGGAAGAGCCTGATAAACCTGATATCAGTTGTTCCTTCATCCCTGATGAAATACCTGCTGCAATGGATGCATAATCAGCATCCTTCGTAAAAGCCTGAATAAGTGCTTGTAACAAAAAAGGCACCCCTTTATGCTTATAAATAGTTACATGTAAACCGAAAAAGAAGCCTCAGCAATGCTGCCAAGGCTCCATAAGCGGAATTGCCGCTTCACCTCTCAAGCTGGTACATCCTACCAGTTGAATACCTGTTATTGGAGCGGATTAACGAGCAGACTCAGCTCTGGATTATTCTCCAATGCCTGACTGCAATGCTCGCAAATGACTTTGACGGTCACTTCACCACCCGAATTATACGCTATTATATCTCTACGTTCGGCAGGGGTCAAGGAATGGAAGCCCAACCTTTCTTCGGTTATTGCCGCGGAATCAATTCGTCCCAAGAAAGTTCGACAATGTCTGCATACATAATTAACAATCATGTAATGTATATGCCTCCTGAAAGTTTTCTATACCTTTCAGTATGTCCAACAATCTTCCATTTAAGCCCGTCTGCCTACGTCTGAACTTACTTGTTGAATTCAGCCATCGTCCGTTCAAACGGATGACTCAAGCTGTGTTCTAAGGCGTTGCACGTGTCCTCGATCATTCCGGCCAGTAATTCTTTTTCCTTCTTGGGAAAGGTACCCAGAACATAATCGACAATAGCATGTCCAGGCTCCGGGCGGGAAATGCCCATACGAATCCGATTGAAGGACTGCGTGCCGGTATGCTGAATGATCGATTTAATGCCGTTATGACCGCCTGCGCTACCTTGATAACGCAATCTTATTTTACCGACTTCTGTATCCAGATCATCGTACACGACAATCAGATCTTCCATATCGGCCTTATAATAGTCCATATAAGCACGTAAAGACTCGCCTGATAGATTCATATAGGTCATTGGCTTAATCAGTACGGTTTTTACGCCACCAATGTGACCCTCTCCAATTAACGCCTTGCATTTGCTTTGGTTAATCTGGATGTTATGACGCGAGGCAAGAGCATCCAATGCCATAAATCCGACATTATGTCTCGTTTTCTCGTATTGGGGACCGGGGTTGCCCAATCCTACAATCCACTTCATAACTTTGACACCCTCTTTCGCAGTCTTGATTTTTTGGTAAAATAGTTGTATTGAATAGGAAGGTGCGTGCCGGTATGCTCAATCAAGGTGATATCCTCTTATATGACAGCCATTTTCTATATCATTTAAAACATTCCGTTCCTGTCCAGATCTATGACGGGAATGTACATATTCAGATTGGCATCGTTGCGCGTTTTAATGAGCATTTCGTCGAAATAGAGGACACACTATACAATCGTCAACGTTTCACATTCATATCTCGCCCAGGCTTTTAGCCTGACATGCTGATAGGGGTTACCTTTTCCATATGGAAAAGGCAACCCCTTTTTTTAATGAGCCAGCGCTTATTCGATTTCAAACAGTTTGCTGATCGACAATTCTTCATGCACACGGATGATAGCTTCTCCCATTAATGGAGCCACAGACAATACCTTCAGCTTGCTTGTCGGATTCGGGTGAACGATCGGGATTGTATCCGTCACAACCACCTCTTTTAATGGCGAATTCTCCAGTCTTTCCATAGCAGGACCGGACAGCACAGCATGTGTACAACACGCATACACATCTTTTACGCCGCCTTCTTTAAGCGCATTTGCACCTAATACAATCGTTCCGGCTGTATCAATGATATCATCAATTAAAATAGCCGTTTTACCCTCAATGTTCCCGATGATGTTCATCACTTCACTGACATTTGGCTCTGGACGACGCTTATCAATAATAGCGAGCGGCGCACTCAGGAAGTCCGCCAGCTTACGCGCACGAACGACCCCGCCATGATCGGGTGAAACGACAATCGGGTTCTCAATTTGCTTGGAACGGAAATATTGGGCAAGAATTGGCGCTCCCAACATATGATCTACTGGAATATCAAAGAATCCCTGAATCTGCATCGCATGCAAATCCATGCTGATTACGCGGTGAGCTCCCGCTTTTTCAATCAAGTTAGCGACAAGTTTCGCTGTAATCGGATCGCGTGAACGAGCTTTACGATCCTGACGAGCGTAACCGTAATATGGCATAACGACATTGATACTTTTGGCAGAAGCGCGTTTAAGTGCATCAATCATAACCAATAACTCCATCAAGTTGTCGTTAACCGGCAGACAAGTTGACTGCACAATATACACATGGCAGCCGCGTACGCTTTCCGACAGCTTAACTTGGATTTCACCGTCACTAAACGATGTGGTATGGGATTCCCCCATTGGGATGCCGATGTAGTCCGCAATCTGGTGGGCTAACTTCGGATTGGAGTTACAAGTAAATATTTTGAGTTTGGAATCGCAATAAGTCATTAATAGAAACCCTCCGTGCTGGTTCATTCATTACAGATTCAACAGCTTGCTGATTAAGGTCATTCCGATCTTTTCTTCTTCGCTTTGGCACGTGCGCGGATCTTGTCCGCATATCCGGCTTTGTTCTCTTGACGTGGTCTGGCAATGGCCAGATCGTTATCAGGGACAGCATGTGTTACAGTGGAGCCTGCTACAACATAAGCACCTTTTCCAATCTTAATCGGGGCGATCAGATTCACGTTGCTGCCAATAAAGGCATCGTCTTCAATTTCTGTAATGGATTTATTATATCCATCATAATTGACCGTTATTGCCCCGCAGCCAATATTTACGTTTGTACCCACCTTAGCATCACCGACATAGCTCAAATGAGACACCTTGGAATGATCTCCAATGGTCGCATTTTTCACCTCAACAAAATCACCAATTTTCACATGTTCGCCAAGCTTCGCGCCTGGACGCAGATAAGCAAACGGCCCCACAGATGTACTGCTTCCCACTTCCGCTTCGTTCAACACCGAATGTTTTACCGTTGCGCCTGAATGGATAATCGTATTCTGAATCTCAGCCTGTGGACCAATCACACAATCTTCTCCGATTTGTGTTTGACCATGCAGCCATGTGTTCGGGTACAGTACCGTATCGGAACCAATAACAACCTCGCTCCCGATATAGGTAGAAGACGGATCAATGACAGTGACACCATTCAGCATATGCTTGCGAACAATGCGCTCACGCATATAGCCCTCAGCTATCGACAAAGCCACTCTGTCGTTAACACCGATGGATTCAGACACATCATCTGTCAAATACGCCTCAACCTGCTCACCTTCACCATGCAAAATACCAATGACATCTGTCAGGTAATATTCCTGCTGTGCATTGGTGTTCGTTACCTTGTCCAGCGCTGCAAACAGCTTGGCATTGTCAAAGCAGTACGTTCCCGTATTGATCTCCCGGACAGCATCTTCCTCAGGTGAACAATCTTTCTGTTCCACGATCTTGAGCACGGCCCCGGAAGCATCACGAATAACTCGTCCATATCCTTTCGGGTCGTCCAACTCAGCGGTCAGAATCGTCGCAGCTGCCCCACGGCTCTCGTGCAGTTGCACCAAGCCCTCCAGCGTTTCCGCTGTGATCAAAGGAGTATCCCCACAAATGACAATGGTTGTACCTTTTTCCTGACCGAGCAAGTCCTTGGCTTGCTTGACAGCATGGCCCGTTCCCAACTGCTCAGCCTGAAGCGCATATTCTGCCGACGGTCCCAAATAAGACTGTACCGCCTCTGCTCCATGACCCACGACGACTACGCTTCGGGACACACCGATTTCACGAACCGTGTCGAGCACATGCCCGACCATCGGTTTTCCGCACACCGGATGCAGAACTTTATATAATTTGGATTTCATACGTTTTCCCTGCCCTGCGGCAAGAATGACTGCCAACCTTTCCAACAAGTCCAACCTCCTATCCTGAAAATAACAGTTACCCCTTGGCTAAAACGTTAATTCCCAGATCAGATTTTGCTTAACTTTTCACAATCCTCCTGAAAAATAACGGCGAACCTTTGGTTAATGGCTATTTTTTCAGGCCAGCTTGTGCTGGACATTCATCCCCGGGACGCATCTCTGCCTAGTCCCTGTCTTATGAAAAAGCCGCTTCGGCAGCCCGGATGGCTCCAAGTTGCCTTAAAACTGACTGTTAACTCACTAAAGAATATATCTCATTCCAGACAAAAAGAAAAGAGAGCCACAGTTAGTGGCTCTCTTTTTCTTTTGTACCCCAATCCTGCTTTAGGCGAATTAAGCGCCTTCTTCAATAGCAACTTCTTCATCCACAGCTGCACGTTCGTACTCAGTCAATACAGCAGCTTGGATCTTCTCACGGGTTCCTGAAGATATCGGATGAGCGATATCGCGAAACTCTCCGTCTGGAGTTCGTTTGCTTGGCATAGCTACGAACATCCCGTTATTACCGTCGATAACTCGGATGTCATGAACAACAAACTCGTTATCAATCGTAATGGATGCAATCGCCTTCATTCTTCCTTCTGAGTTCACTCGGCGGAGTCTAACATCCGTAATCTGCATGTGTGTTTCACCACCTTTTTCCAAATAGGACTTGGTGTATACATTCCACACAGCAGTTCGAAATCCTTCTTTTTTTCGGTAATTCGTATCCTAAATTCAGGTAATTTTTTTGAAAAGATTTCTTTTCGACATATTTAGGTATTTTATGATGGATTGTGACAATTTACTGCCCTGTTCACTCATCAAAATAATTGCCCAGCTTGACCGTAATTTGCTTGCTTCGAGAATCGACTGCGGTCAGATTCGCCAGTGAAATATAATCGTGCAGCAGGCGCTCTTCGTTCTCCACCTCGCCCGATTCTACCAGCACACCTACACCGGCCACCTCAGCATCAAACTCAGCCAGCAAGTCGACCATCCCCTGAATCGTGCCACCGGCCTTCATAAAATCATCTACGATGAGCACACGCGATTTCTCACGCATCGCACGTCTGGATAAAGACATTGTATGCAGGCTCTTTTGTGATCCTGAAACATAATTAATACTTACAGCCGAGCCTTCTGTCACCTGATGATCACGCCGTACGAGGACGACTGGCAAATTCAGCTGTGCTCCGGTTGCATAGGCAAGTGGAATACCCTTGGTCTCCACCGTCATAACCACATCAATCTGACGATTGGCAAAAGCGGTGGCGAATATTTTACCAGCTTCGTTCATCATCGCAGGTTGGCCCAGCAAATCGGACAAATACAGGTATCCTCCCGGTAATATGCGGTCAGGCTGCTCCAGTTGCGCACACAGGTCGTTCGCAAACGCAAGCGCATGTTGCTTGGAAAGCCTCGGGATCAGTTTCACGCCCCCTGCCGCTCCCGCCAGTGTCAGAAGCTCGCCAGTGCCCTCATCCTCAAAAACTTCCTTGATGATGGCCAGATCCTCGCTTATGGAGGACTTAGCTGCCCCGTAGCGATCCGCAAAATGAGTAAGAGGCACCAGCGTATGCGGCCGTGACAACAAAAATTGCGTCATTTCCACCAATCGTGAGCTTCTTTTAAGTTTTTTCACAACAATTCCTCGCGATCTATTCTCCTGCCGCCCGCTTTGTACAGTAAAGCACCGGCGGACTGGCCGGTTGCTGGCGGAATGTAAGTGATATAGTAAAATCCGAATATTTAATAGTAAATATATCATCTTCGTACGTATTTGTACAACAATTACCACTATAATATGAAAGAAATATCTAAAATCAGGTCAAAAGTCGTACTGCATACACATCTTTACAAAACCCTCTTAGTCCATTGTAAATCCGTGGCACTTTGGCTTCCTTCGATACCAGTCCGAACACTGTAGGTCCACTACCTGACATCAGCACACCGTCTGCTCCTAAGCGGATCATGGAGTTTTTGAGATGCTCTACCTCTGGATACAGCTTTAGTGTTACATCCTCAAGTACATTCCCCAGCGCGTTGCATACATCGGTAAAAGAAGCGTTATGGATCGCATGCTCCATCTGGCGGGCAGACGGGTGGTGCGCAATCTGATCTGCTTTGACACGACCATACACTTCAGCCGTCGATACATTAATCGGTGGCTTCGCAAGGATCACCCAGCATTGTGGCGGATTCGGAAGTGGCTTGAGCAGTTCTCCGCGTCCACTTGCTAAAGCTGTACCCCCTGTAATACAGAAAGGTACATCTGAGCCCAGTTCCGCACCCAGCACCCTTAATTCGGCATCCGAAATACCAAGCTTCCATAGCTTGTTCAGTCCACGCAGCGCTGCGGCAGCATCACTACTTCCACCTGCCAACCCTGCCGCCACCGGGATATGCTTATCCAGATGAATGTGGACGCCCGTAGACACGTTATAACGTTCTTTGATCAGACGAGCAGCCTGAAAAGCCAAGTTCTTTTCATCCAATGGTATGTACCCGGCTTGACTTGAAATAATAATGGTATCACGCGGTAACTCAGACATCGTCAATCGGTCAGACAGATCGACCATGGTCATAATCATTTCGACCTCGTGATAACCATCGTCCCGCTTACGTAGAACATCAAGCATTAAATTGATTTTCGCCGGTGCTTTTTCATATATTTTCAAGGCGTTCACCCACCTTCAACTTTTCCCTCAAGACAGCTTAACATATTATATCAGACTCAGCGTGTCAAGTCATGAGGTTCAAAAAAGCGAAGATGACCCGGTCTAATCCCGGATATCCCCGCTTTTCATCAGCACCACCGATAGCTACGATTTGCGGGAAGCTGCCTGCTCGGCAAGTTGGATAGCCCGCTTGACCATATTGCCCGCATCCTTGGCTTTAATGCCTCCCCAGCCTTCTTCCTTGACCGTGTCGTAAAATCCAAGATCTTTGGCCAGCTCGTACTTTAGCTCCTCCGACATGACACTCCGTCTTCTTCGGCTCATACATACGCCTCCTTCGGCAATGGAATAAGGAAGATCATTCCCGGCTTAGTATGTGCAGAGATGTCTTGCTTCATCCTGCTCTGTATATACAAAACGGCCCCGTCATTTGAAATGACGAAGCCGTCGTTAAACCTGCAAAGCTGGTATAAATCACGAAATTAATTAAGGTGTTTCAAAATATTCGACTACACTTGTATGGGAGTCGGGATCATATACGCTGACTTCTACCGACTCGGTAAGAATGTCAGCATAGCTGTAGGAGACACGTTTAAACGTCTGTTGCTCCTGATCCAGCTTGACGATAAAAACAGAAGGGTACGTTTCTTCCAAGACACCAGTTCGTTCGACGGTCTTACGGCGTCCGCCGTTAGCCCGCAGCAAAATTTTTTGCCCTACATGTGCGTCGAGACTGCGTTTGATTTCCAACAGCGTATTTTTAGCCATTGCCTAACGACCACCTCTTTCCTTGTCCATTATAATGAATTTTAGAGGGATTGTCAAATCAAGCTAAATATTATAACAACACGAAAAATAAGTTGTCAATTTAATTTTTTGCGAACAGGAATAATTTATATAAAAAATGACAAAAAGCCTCTGAAAGCAGAGGCTTTTTGCTCAGGTTAATCCTATTGGCACATTTGAATCCTAGATTGCGGAAGGCGTTACTTTAAGCGTTGATAAATTTTCAAGCTTCGGCAGGCCGATGCGATAGCTTCCCCTAGTTTCAATTCCACCCACTCCGCGACTGCCACTGATTGTCTGGTGAAACAGGTCCCCCATGTTGACCGTATCACGGATCGAAGTAAAGGCCGCCTTGGCAGCCACGTAAACGGGGTCCAGCGCGTGAATCAGGATACGCCCTGGTGAGCTGGCGAAGTTTGCTCCCGCACGTAGCAGCGCCTCAAAATGGGACTGGCATGCTCCCGCTACAATCGTCAGCGAATCCAGATGACGTTCATATTGTCTTGCTACCTGAATTGCCGCCACAAAATTTTGCGAATTTTTATAACTTTTCAAGCTGTACAAATCGTAAGGCTGTGGCTGCTTCAGCACACCGTCATGTCCAGTAATGACTACGATATCCGGGCGGATACGAGGAAGCAGTCGGTACAACGTGTCCGCCATTGCCGATTCGTGAACGTGATGTCCCTCTGCAGGAACACGGAGCTGTTCATATAAACTGAGACATTTTTTCAGATAGCTGGGATCTCCATCCAGGTGAAGAACCTTTCCCGGCATTTCAAAATACGTTGACTCAACCGGATCACTCCAGTCCCCTACCAGAGCTGCCTGACTACGAGCAGCTTGCTGCTGGCGTGCCCGTTGCAACAGATTAAGAGACTCACCAGCCTTAATGTGGGCCTGCTGAGTCTTACCACTAATCTGGTCTGCAGGCACTCTGACCAGATCGTTCACCGGGGAATCGGCCAGCAGCCGAAATTCTATTCCCTTAATGATCGCTTTATCCCGCTGGATGTCCTCAACACGAAACGTGACATCTCCGCCGTACGATTTCCGAACGACCAAGTCTCCTAAACTCATCACACTGTATCACCCCTCCTATATCGTATGGGTGAATGCACAGTTTGGTTCCAGCTTAGGATATACCTGCCTCCAACAGCACAGCGCTGAGACGCGCAAATTCCTCAATACTTAGCGTTTCTCCTCGACGGGAGGGTTCAATACCAGCTTGTTGCAACAGCGGCTCCAGCGTGTCCCTGTTCTCTTTGGTGAAGAAACGGCTTTTTAAGTTATTGGAAATGGTTTTACGACGCTGGGCAAAAGCAGCATGAACCACTTCAAAGAAGTGCTTCTCATTCACCACTTCCACCGGAGGGGCTTCCCGTACACGCAGCCGGATGACTGCAGACTCCACATTTGGCTGGGGAATAAATACTGTATTCGGCACAATGCAGACTAATTCAGGTTCGCTGTAATATTGCACTGCAATGCTCAGACTGCCGTAATCCTTCGTTCCAGGAGACGCAGCCATGCGCTCAGCCACTTCTTTTTGGATCATAACGACGATATTCTCCAGAGGGAGCTTGTCCTCCAGCAGCCTCATCAGAATCGGTGTAGTAACATAGTACGGCAGATTAGCCACGACACTTACTTTACTCACGTCTGCAAAATCGGCTGCGAACACCTCACGTAAATCCAGCTTCAGCACGTCTCCATGACGTACCTTCACATGCTCGTAAGGGGCCAACACCTCTTCGAGAATTGGCAGCAGCCGCTGGTCAATCTCGACAGCGGTAACTGCCTTAGCCGATTGCGCCAGCTTCTCGGTCAAAGCGCCAATCCCAGGACCGATCTCAAGTGCACCCTTCGTCTCATCCAATCCGGCAGCATTTACAATCTTATTGAGAATATTTTGATCAATCAGGAAATTTTGTCCCAAACTCTTTTTGAACGAAAAACCGTGCCGTTGAATAATTTCCTTCGTACGCCGCGGTGTTGCTATATCTTGAATCCCTGTCATACGGACATCACAATCCTTCACTTTCAATTTGTGCCAGCGCCCCGGCAAACTCCTCGCGGCTGATCTGAAATACAGACAGCCGTTTATGTAGCTGCTTTCCGTTACAATAACCAATACCCAGCACATTCCCTAAGGCCATACGGCGTGCAGCAGCATTGGGATGGGTGATGAGTCCAGCATCAATCAGGTCCGCCCACTCAATCAGCGGGTCGGCGCCTTCCACTGTCGTATGGACCCGTGCAAGAGCGTGTCTGATCGCTTCTGGTGAGGCATTCTCCACGCCAATATCTCCTTTACGCGTCGCTTCTGCCTCGGGTATAAAGGCCTGCTTGCAGCCGGGTACCTTGGAAGCGATAATCTTACGGATGCGCTCCCCTGCATGATCGGGATCGGTTAAAATAATGACCCCCCGCCGCTCCTGCGCCAATGCAATTTTACGCAGCGTCATTTTATTAATGGCGGAGCCGCCAGTTTCTATCGTATCCGCTTCAACAGCGCGGCGAATGGCCACCGTATCATCCCGGCCCTCTACCACGATCACTTCCTTGATCATTTGTGTTTCCCTCCACTGCTACACAGCAAGCTATATTTATCTTTCCCTGCTTTTGAAAACAAAATAAGAAGAGGATATCCTCTTCTTAGCATGGCATAACTATGTTGTTAATACTATCGCATTGCCCTCAACATACACAACCTGTTTTAGTTGATTTCAGGCTTTACCGGTCCGATAACATATACGGTTTTACCGTGCTTACGACCAAATTGGTTGGCTCGGCTCAAACTCTCATAATACACATCGATTTTGTGGCCTTTAATCGCGCCACCGGTATCCTCCGCACGACGGAAGCCCACCCCTTCGATATACACCCACCAGCCGATTGGAATTATACTCGGATCGACCGCGATGGTGCGTCCTTCCGTGACACGTGCGCCGGATGCAGTACGTGTACCGATACCTGGCTCCTGTGAGGAATACGCCGTCATGGAGACGTTTTGTAAAACTTTGCTATATTTAAAATTTACGCCTGCTTTACGGACAGCACTGCCCGAACTAACCGTCGTTGCCTTAACCGCATCATTGGGACCGACGGAAGCAGCAAGAACGACCGGTTTTTTCTTCGTTCCTACCGCAATGACCTTATCCACACGGTTCTGTGCAACTTCCTTGTTAACCAGCTGTTTGGATACCAACTTTCCATCATGATATACCTTTTGAACGTGCTGGACGACCACACCCGATTTGCCGCTTTGAATGACCCGATTATCGCCTTTATAAAGACTCGGATCGGCCGTTTTGATGACCTGATAAGGCACCTGTTTTTTCTGTTCGACCTGCTGTTTCTTCACACGGACGATTTTTATGTCCATGTTAGACGAAACAGAGGCATCCAACGCAGGATAAACTTTATCCGTTGATGATAATTTATAGCCCGAGGTACGAATGGCACCTTCTACTGTATTTTCTGTTGTGTACAACTTTTTCGTCTCATTGCCTGAAGATACTTTAACCTGATTGGCACGTTTAATGACTACGCGATCGCCATCCTGTATTGCTCCATTTAGCGGCATGGAAACTGTATCATGCGGCTGAAGTGAAATGGAATGCTCGCTCAGCAAATCTTGAAGCTTGGATTCCCGGGTTTCTACCGCAGACGCCTTGCCATCGATGACAAAAAAGACTTGTTTTTTAGATTGCGTGTACATCAGAATTGAAATCATAATCGTTAGCGCGATTAGAAAAATAGCAACCAAAGCAGCCTGGCGCACATTCTCTTGCTTCCAACGCAATACGTAAGACATGCTGGATGAGCGTGACTCATGGGTATCCTTTTTCTGGAAAATGCCCATTTCCTCCGTCCTCCTTACATAGCCCGCCGTCTGGAGTAAGACATAGTTGAGATTTGACGTGACTATAACAGATTTTCTACAAGACAAGCCCAAACTACGACTGTCCTGCACCATGTACCCGTCTTCGCGGCATGCTGTCCTCCCCTGTTTAACCACAGTATGATGACAGATTTTCTTTTATTCACAACAAAAAAAGCCAGAGAAAGAGACTAGAGAGCTCTTTCGTGGCTTCCGGCATGTGTGAATATGCGGGAAAACTCATGCACGAGATGGCTTCTCTCTTGTTACGCTTACGGGGTTAGCTGTCGGGTTCGGACGTAGAGAGTCGCCCTAGCTTGGGTCAACCGCTCATGGCGGTCGCCTTCACATTCACCCCGAAGACCCAGAAAGAAATCGAAATACGGCTCCTCCACCTGTTCAATCCCACCGGGAAAAGAATTTAGGTCGAGCCGGCTGGCGGAAGAGAAGTTCCCTTCTTGCACATACGCCGGACGTACTGTAAGCCATATCGGTTCCCCCGTTCCCTGTAAAAGGGACTCAGCGAGACTGGTTCATGAAATGACTTGTTGATGTTTACATTCAAACAACAATTCACTGAAAAGATGATATCCTGTTTCTATGCATGTTGTAAAGCAGGTTTCAAGTACATTTTTTAAAATATTCGGTTAAAATATTGTAATATTCTCGAGTTTCCTGCAACAAATTCATGATTAGCTTCGTCTATCTCTTTATTTTGATCGATTTCTTCACTTTTTCATTGAATGTCAAATCGTTCCAGGGCATTTCGGGTCGTTATTGACACTAATTCCTCCACTGTAATCCCTTTGATTTGGGCTGCATCCTCTGCTACCAGTCTCACATGTGCAGACTCATTTCGCTTCCCACGAAACGGATGAGGTGTCAGATAGGGAGCATCAGTTTCAATGAGCAGACGGTCCAGCGGCACCTGTGCGAGCACCTCTTTTGGCTGCTTGGCATTTTTGAACGTTATTGGACCACCGAAGGAAAGGTGAAATCCCATATCCAGCACCATTTTGGCTGTCTCCCAGCTACCCGAAAAGGAGTGCATGACTCCACCAATCTCACTCGCTTTTTCCTCACGCAAAATCTTAACAATATCTTCATGGGCATCCCGGTTATGAATAACAATGGGCATCTTGAGCTCACGAGCCAGACCAATTTGATTTCGAAACACCCGATGCTGCACATCCTTCGGTGATGTATCCCAATAATAATCCAGACCGATCTCCCCGATGGCTACAACCTTTTTATGACCGCATAACGATGCAATCCATTCTAGATCGCCCTCCTGCATTGTAATAGCATCCTGTGGGTGCCATCCAACTGCCGCATAAATAAAATCATACGTCTCGGCCAATTTCATGGTGGATGGAATGGTCTCACGATTAAATCCGATATTGATCATCCGCGTTACTCCTGATTCGACAGCACGTGCTATAACTTCTTCACGATCTTCGTCAAATTGTGGCGCATCCAAGTGAGTATGAGTGTCGAATAAATCCAAGGTTTACATCTCCTTTTTTTACTTACATTTCTATATAGTTGTCTATTCTTTGACAAAATAATTCCTTATTTCGGCAGGAAGCCTGTCTTTTACCGCGTTCAATTTATTCTGGGGAAAATACATATGATATTTCCCTCGGTGAATACCACTTATTGAGCGCACAATTTCCGAAACTTCGGATATTTCACTCACCTCGCCCTGACGTCCAAGCAGTAAAATCTGGTTGTCCGTCGAGCCACCCTGCCGAAACACATCATAAGGAAGATCTGTCGGAAAATCAATTTCAAAATCATATTCAGGGTGCAAACCAGCCTCTTTCAAAGCTTCTCGAATACTGTCAATGGTATCTGTATCCATATTTTCAATCTCTACATATTTATACAATCTACGGTCCATAAACCGGCTGCTCAAATCACTTAAAATCTCGTCCTTTTCTCGTTTCCACTGGCTAAATACGGTCTGGATTAATGACTCGTCGAGCATCAGATATTGCTCTACTGTAAGATCTCCTTTCAACAGATCCGGCAACGGGTCCAGCAGAAATCCAAACTCATATCCGTTTTTAAACAATTCCTTTGCTCGCTTGAAAATTTTACGTAAAAGGATTTCCGAGCTGCGTGTTACAGGATGAAAATAAATTTGCCAATACATCTGGTAGCGTGACATTAAATAATCTTCTACTGCATGCATACCTGATTCCTTCACAACAATTCTCCCATTATGAGGACGCAGCAGTCGTAAAATACGATCCAAATCAATCGTGCCGTAGTTGACGCCTGTCGAGTGAGCATCCCGCAACAAATAATCCATACGATCGGCATCTAGTGGACTGGTTACCAGGTTGACAACAATCGGTTTATCATACGTTTTGGCTATAACCGCAGCCACCCTTTGTGGAAGCTTCTCGTCGACTTGCCGTAGCACGGCGTTGATCTTCGTGTATCCCAGTACAATGCGGCATGTCCAATCCTCATGGTTCATATGAAAGGCTTCCTCAATTGAATGAGAAAACGGGCCGTGCCCCACATCATGCAATAGAGCTGCACACAGAGCAACCAGCCTTTCCTCCTTCGGCCAATCCGGGAAATCCCCACGTTCAAATTGAGAAATAATACTTCTCGTAATCTCATATACGCCCAATGAGTGTGAAAACCGGCTATGCTCCGCTCCATGAAACGTAAGATACGACGTACCTAACTGCCGTATGCGCCGTAAACGTTGGAACTCCGGCGTGTTGATCAACCGCCATATCACAGTATCCTGAACATGGATGTAATTATGTACCGGGTCTTTAAAAACTTTTTCTTCACTGAGTGGCTGGTGCAAGATATCAGCTCCTTTAATATTCGGAATAATGGATTAAAATACAATAAAATCCTAAATGGTTTCCCTCATTCGACATTATTTGTCGTAATATGTCGAATTATAGTTTTTCGACATTTCCAAATCGACAAACTGAATAAATCATCAATAAGATAAGGCAATACACACAAGTAAAGCTCTTTAATCTAAATACTTTTGCATAATCAGACTGTTACTACATTTTTAAGGTTGACTGTTTTGGGAATCGTTGGTATAGTAAATATCAGAAAAGAGAAAATTTTGTCGAATCATGACACTTATATTATTTTAAACGGCGAGAGGAGCCTGATTTATTATGATGAAATCCACTGGTATTGTAAGAAAAGTTGACGAGCTCGGACGTGTTGTTATTCCAATCGAATTGCGCCGTACCCTGGGAATCGGAGAGAAAGACGCTTTGGAAATTTATGTTGATGGCGAACGCATCATGCTTAAAAAATACGAGCCAGCTTGTATCTTCTGCGGCAATGCTGAGAACGTAATTTACTTCAAAGGAAAAATTGTTTGCCAAGATTGCATTTCTGAAATCCCAACACCTGTGACAAACTGAGAATTTTAGTATATAATAGACTTATCAGATATTGTTAATTCTAACCTTTTTCATATATACTCCTTGTTGCCTTCCACGGTTTGAACCCAACCGTTGGAAGGCCCTTTTTTGTTTAGGCAGATATTCATAAGAGTGCGTTGTAAACATCTCTCTTGGAGATTGAACGATCTGTGGCTGTACGCTTCATTGCATCCTTGCGTGTGAGTCCCTCTGCCTCATAATGTGCGACGTGGGACTCCAAAGATAAAGACTGCCACCATGCCTGACGTTCCTGTTCCTCTTCCTCTTTGTCTTTCCCTTCAACCACCAGACAATATTCACCAATCGGCGGATTCTCCTCTAGTTTAGCAAGGCATTGCTCCACGGTTCCCCGCACCCATTCCTCATGCAGCTTGGTCAGCTCACGCGCAAGCACCACTTTGCGTGAACCTAATGTTTCCTTCAACACCATCAATGTCTTCACAATACGATGAGGCGATTCATAAAAAATAATTGTGCCGTGAGATACCTGAAACGATAGCAACAGCTTCTCTAGGTCCTTTTTCTCCCGTGGTGGAAAGCCAGCGAAGGTGAACCTTTCTGTATCCAGTCCTGAGGCAATTAAAGCCGATAGTGCCGCATTTGCTCCTGGGATAGGAATGACGCTAATTTCCGCTTCCAGTGCCAGTTTGACCAGATCCGAACCAGGGTCAGAAATGGCTGGTAGACCTGCATCGCTAACCAGTGCCAAATTTTTTCCTTCTATTATATATCGTATCAGTTCAGGCCCACTGGCAGCCTTATTATGTTCATGATAACTGAAGAGCATATCCGGTGTAATTTCGAAATGGGTGAGCAGTTTGCGTGTCTGCCGTGTATCTTCGGCAGCGATAATACTACATGACTTTAAGGTGTTAATCGCCCTAAAGGTCATATCGTCCAGATTCCCAATGGGTGTTGCAACAAGATACAACTTTCCCCGTTCTTCTTCGCTGGTACTGAAGCTTTTTTGTACAGCTGCTTTCACACAGAATCCCCCTTGCTTACTTCTCCATAGATATCTCTTATTTCCTGAGTATAATTCCCATTTTCCTGATATACAATGAGCGGAGGCAACAAACGAACCTCCGGTTTACCGTCACGTAATGCTTCAACCAAGACCATATTGGCTTCCATATGAACTCGTGGGTGAACAAAACGTATTCGTTTGGGTTCCAAACTATGTTTACGCATCAAGGTTATAATCTCACCCAGCCGCTGCGGGCGATGAACCATAGATACCTTTCCCCCATTACGTACAAGCCGGGTGGATGCCTGAATGACTTCTTCCAGTGTGCAGTTCACTTCATGACGGGCAATTGCCTGGTGAGGATTCAGCTTGATATCGCTACCATTTAGCGGCATATAGGGGGGATTCACGGTAATCGCATCATAAACACCATGTCCCGTGATGTGAACCAGCTCACGTAGGTCCCCTTCCCGAATCTGAATTGCTGCTTCTAATCCATTCAAGCTGACACTACGTCTAGCCATATCTGCCAAACGTGGTTGAATCTCAATTCCTTCAATAGACGCTTTTGTTCGTGTCGTTAGCAACAGCGGGACAACCCCATTGCCAGTACACAAATCCAGAATCTTCCCGCGCTGCGGAATACCGGCAAAACGTGCCAGCAAGACCGCGTCCATCGAGAAGCTGAATACTTCATCACTTTGGATAATGCGCAAATTATGTGAAAGCAGATCATCAATTCGTTCCGACTTCTTTTCATTTTCGTACATAGTGCTCTCCCATCTTTTATAACCAAAATCGCTTTTCACTCATACTTCCTTACAAAAAAGCCGTAGGCATCTTGCTCCTACGGCTTGTTTTTATTTATTCAAAAATGACAGACAGAAGAGGCAATCGCCTTCCGTTCGCAAATGTCCGTAATACACGTTGCATATATGAAATCCTTCATGATACAGCCTCGCTAGATTGTCGTAGCCTTCGCCCACGACCTCACCCGTTTGCCCTTCATCTTTAATGACGATCGGAGGAGGAAGCTTCGGCTTGTTTGCCGTTTTTTCTTCTCCAGAGGTTTCACGTTTGAGCATCTTGCGCACCTGTTCGTTTTCAATCGTTAGTCGTTGATTTTCCTCCAGCAGCTCTTTTACTGCCAGTTTCAATTCACCCAGATCGCTATGCAACTGTCCCATTTGGGTTTCCATTTCGTGAATACGCGCAAAAACATTTAATTTATCCAAGTTTCCACCCCGAAGCAACCTAATGGTTTACTTGACGACTACATCGTCCATTGGAAGTTCCTTGACCTTACTGATCTCAAACAGTTGAACATGCACCGTGCGATGACCTGCATTCACACCTACGACTTTACCTTCTCCCAAAGAGGTGATAACCATCTTACCCACCTGAGGTAGCTCTTCTCGCATGCTTTCGTAGTTATCATGTTCAAACTTGAGACAGCACATCAATCTCCCGCACAACCCGGAAATCTTCGTCGGATTCAGCGACAAACTCTGATCCTTCGCCATCTTAATAGATACCGGCTCAAAATCCCCCAGCCATGAGGAGCAACACAGAATACGTCCACAAGGTCCGATTCCGCCAAGCATTTTAGCCTCATCCCGTACGCCGATCTGCCGCAGCTCGATCCGTGTACGAAAAATACTGGCCAAGTCCTTTACAAGCTCTCGAAAATCTACCCGACCCTCTGCCGTAAAATAAAAAATGATCTTATTTCGGTCAAATGTAAATTCTACATCTACCAGCTTCATTTTAAGGCCATGGTCTTTAATTTTATTTAAACACGTGCCGAATGCATCCTTTGCCGCCAATTTATTCTCTTCTACAACAAGAGCGTCATCATCCCCAGCAATACGAATGACTTTTTTTAAGGGCAGGACAACATCCGAATCATTTACCTCTTTTTTGCCCACTACAACCTTGCCATATTCAATACCGCGCGCGGTCTCTACAATGACGCAGTTTTCTTTCTCCACTGGAAGATCCAACGGATCAAAATAATAAGTCTTGCCCGCCTTCTTGAAACGGACACCCACTACACTATACAAAAATTAACCCCCTTGTATGCCACTAAACCTCATTTGAAGCCGACATTGTACGAATGGCCGCAATTGAAGTCTCACTGTCGCACAAACCGGGAACCTGGCGTCGCGGATTGTGCAGAGTGGAACAAGCGCGCCTTCCTGTTAGCCGGTGATAGAACCGCTTGTATCGGACAACCCAATCAGAAGCTGCTCCACGCATAATTGCCCGTTGACGTGAAAACGGAGCTTCTTCCTGCAATTCGCGGCCAAATCCATATAAGAGACCCATTGTTCCGTGCTGCGGGTGATTGCCAATTTGGAGACGGACTCCAAATGATCTATGAAAACAATGCTTTCGTGCCTTCCGTAACGGAAATGAAGCATATCCTTAAACCACAAATGAAACAGATGAAACAGAATATCCAGGTGTTCAGAAAGTCCAGTTTTAAAAATCTTCTGTTGAGCCAGAATAATAGACGAGCTCCCCCGACTCATGGACTCCTTCACTAATTGTAACACTACGTTTCTAATTTCTGCAAACCAATTCTGCTGGAGAATTTCTCTACATGATTCCAGTCCTGAAGCAATATGAACGACCGACCGGACAAGCCCTGCCGTATAGCCTTCCCCAATTAATGCCTGCATCATCACCTCCGGCTGTAAAGCGTGGAAAGGAACCTGCTGCGTCCGTGATTGAATCGTAGGCAGCAACGCCTGTCCATTTTCAGAAATGAGTATGCCGACCACTGGAATCTGGGGCTCCTCCAGAAATTTAAGTAGGCTATTAGCAGCTTGCACTGTCATGGTATCCGCCTGCCGAATGATATATACCTTCGGATTGGAGCTTTCAGATTTGTAAGAAAATATACGTTGAAGCCCACGAATCTGATCAATTTTAATCGTAGCTCCATCCGGCTCTACAATATGCAAATCTGGATGATTCCCGTGCTCTACCTTGCGGCATGACAAACACTCCCCGCATGCATCATCCGTCTGTCGCTCACAAAATAAAGCCTTAGCAAAGATCTGCGCCATGTTCATCTGCCCGCTTCCCGGCGGCCCGCTAAAAACATAGGCATGGTTGACCGTATGATTCCGTAGTGCACTTTGCAGCATTTTTTTGGCTACATCCTGGCCCATTATATGTTGAAAAGACATATTTCCTCACTTTCTCCACTGAAAACAACTGTGATCCATCGGCAAATCGTTGTTCTTCCAGGCATGTACATAGTCAAAAATAATCTGCCAGCATGATCAGCAAGCAGATTATT
Organism: Paenibacillus polymyxa; assembly: GCF_001719045.1. Taxonomy (NCBI): domain Bacteria; kingdom Bacillati; phylum Bacillota; class Bacilli; order Caryophanales; family Paenibacillaceae; genus Paenibacillus; species Paenibacillus polymyxa. Next base: position 2,878,470 of record NZ_CP015423.1, on the reverse strand, counting down.
TCTTCGTGGCAACAGCCCGTCTGTATTCATTTATAACATAAGTCTGCATTAAAATGAGAGATTAATTAGCAATCCTCTGATCTCACCGACCCCTTGCAAAAGCTCAATCTTGCCTTGCTCGGTTTCGAGCAGCTCATCCGCCATTTTGAGCAACAGCTCATCCACTTCATCAATCAGCTTATAACGTTTGCTGCGTCCCCGGCGATCCCAGCCCTTTGTGTCCTTCATGGACACGCCTCGCCGAACGGTATCTTCCAAAAACCGTTTAACCAGCATCTTATAGGCCTTCAGCTCACGAATCGTCATTGAACGTGCAAGACGATCTCCCTGCATTTGTATTTCCTTAAAGCGCCGATTCAATTCCTCCTGCGAAGCTTGCTCCCCATTTTGCTGCATAACGTCGGAGAAGCTCTTGGGCTGAATTGGCTTTGCACTCATTTCATTCGTAGACAATGTACTTTGTAAAGGGCGATAGCCCGGATTTATTTTCATATAAACCTGCTTTCTCCCCGGATGCTTCCACTTTCCCCCTTCATGAACAGTTCGATCTAGAACTCAGGGTTTCTTCGGCTTTCCGGGGACTGCGCTGTAGCGCTGCCGTTTTAGTGGATCTGCCCTCACTCTCATCATGTGAGAAGATACAGGCGATTCCCCTATCATATCGGCAGAATAGGCCCTATTGTGTAGATTCAGAAATGCTCGAAACGGTCTACAGGCATCACGAATACCGTCGCTCCACCCACCTGGACTTCAACAGGCAACGGTAAATAGGAATCCGTCGTCCCGCTCATAGGGGTAACGGGTGTGACCAGCTGTTCACGAACCTTGCAACTGCTGCGAATGACGTTCATTAATGAGTCCACCTGATTGTCATCAACACCGATCATAAATGTCGTATTACCAGCACGCAGAAATCCTCCTGTGCTCGCCAATTTAGTAGCACGGAAATTAGCTTTCACCAGTCCGCTGGATAATCTGTTACTGTCCTTATCCTGTACAATCGCAATAATCAGCTTCATCCTGTATTCCTCCTTCAAGTCATATTAGAGACAACCTTGTCCCTAGCTCAATTTTACCGTATATCCTTCGACAATTATATGCTAAAATTCTGAACAAACCGCTTTTTCAGCAAATCCTTCAATACTTGCTCCACCTGCTCTGGCGCCGGAGATGCATCAACAATTGTAATTCGCTCCGGAAATTTGCGAGCCAACTCCAAATATGCCTCTCGCACCTTATGGTGAAACGATATACTCTCCATGTCGAGGCGGTCCATTTCTGCTCCTCGTGACGCATTAATTCTTGCCAATCCCAATTCGGGCTCAATATCCAGATAAAATGTGGCATCCGGCTCCCAATCATCCACCGCAAAGCGATTAATTGAAGCCACCTCTTCAATTCCGATCCCTCTTGCAAATCCTTGATAGACCAAGCTACTATCCACAAAACGATCACATAATACGATAGCTCCCTGTTCAATAGCCGGCTTTACCTTCTCCACCAAATGCTGACGCCGCGCCGCCGCGTATAAAAGTGCCTCTGTTCGAGCATCCATACTGGTATGAGCAGGGTCCAAAATGATAGAACGAATCTTTTCGGAAATTTCGATGCCACCCGGCTCCCTCGTCGTGATGACTGGATAGCCTTCTTCCTCCATAAACTTCGCCAGCCGTTGAATCATAGTTGTTTTACCGGAGCCGTCTCCCCCCTCCAGTGTGATAAAAATGCCTTTCCGATTCATGTTATTCCCTGCTTTCCTGCCTGAAAAATAAAAGTCACCCATAGGCTACGTATGCTTCTTTTATTCAGTCTTCTGTATTTGTTAAGTCTCTAGTATCTAATCTTTATTGTAAACGGAATACCCGAATTGTAAGCATACTTTCATCTGCTACCCCGTGCCACTTGGCTCCCAGCTCACGTAGACGACTCATCCGCAATGCAATCGCTTCTGTAATCGTTTCTCCTGCATATAGCAGTGGAATACCTGGAGGATACGGGATAATCATTTCAGCCGCTACCCTGCCAGCGGATTCGTCTACAGGCACGGTCTCCATCTGATCCGGGCTAATCGGTCGAAGCCCAAACGGCACCGGACTAGAGTATCCCTTCATTCTATCATTGTTCCACGTGGAAAAATCTAATTCGAATCTTTGCTGCTCTTTTTCCGTTGACCCCGGCTCACCAGCCGTCTCCTTAAATCTTATATCATTATCTATATGCACAAGAGCCTGCAACAGGTGACTCGCATCCTTAGCCGTAGAGCCTAACGTAAACAATAAAACAACATGTTTTTCGTCGCTCATCTCTGGAACACATCCGTAAGTCTCCAACTCATGCTTGAGTCCAAACCCATCCAGTATACCCCATGTATCATACAGTACCAATTTAAAAGGATCCTGGGTTGAATATCCGCTTATTCCCTCATCAGCCCTTTCTAGGACCTCAGAGATTCCCCTGTGAGCATATTCTCCCTCTAGTGCCTGCTGTGTAGGTTCTAGCAAGCGAAAGCGTGGGAGCTGCTCCAGGCCCTTTCTAAAAGCATCTGCCGCCGCTAAGCCCACTGTAAAAGCATCTGCTCCATACGCCTCTATATACCATCTTGCCAAATCCAGTGAAGCCATTAACGGATAAGAAGGGCTAGAGCTTTGCACCATCGCCAAACGCTGACGAAGCAGTTCCCGATGGATTCTCTCTCCCTGCACATGTAACATGGCCCCCATGGTCATGGCTGGAAGCATTTTATGTGTCGACTGGACGACTACATCAGCCCCGCAGGATAGCGCAGAGGCTGGCAAACGAGGATGCAGCCCATAATGGGCACCGTGTGCCTCATCTATCAATAGCGGCACATGGGCTGCATGACAGGCCTTAGCCGTTGCCTTCAGGTCATGCCCCATCCCATAGTAATTAGGTAGTGTAAGTAACACCCCTTTAGCCGAAGGATAGGCCTTCAGTGCAGCTTTTATTGTATCCGTCGTTGGGGCAACCGCCAGCCCGCTTAGTGTATCTATTTCCGGATCTAGGAATACCGCATTAGCCCCTGACAGCATGAGACCGTTCAGGACAGATTTGTGTACATTTCTCTGTACCAGCAGTAGATCTCCCGGCTCCGTACATACAGTTAAAATCATAGCCAAATTACCGACCGTGCTTCCTCCAATTAGCCAAAAGCTCTCTTCAGCACCAAAGCACTTTGCAGCCAGCTCTTGCCCTTCACGAATCACATCTTCTGGGTGATGCAAATCATCCAGTCCAGTAATTTCTGTCGCATCAATAGACATCACTTCTTGCAACAGAGATGCAATATTTTCATGCTCATATACTTGTCCATTTTTATGACCGGGTACATGGAAAGAAGCATTGCCCTGAGTCCGGTAACGTATTAGAGCTTCCATTAATGGTGCATGTACCGCCTTTTTCCCCATCATTCTGCAATCCTTCCAAACAAAGCTTTATATCTACCTTATTTTATCGTAAAATCAAGCGGAATCCTACTTTTACTCACAGAAAAAAAGGCCCGTATCGACAGACCTTGGAATGCCAATCCTTCAAAGACTAATTAGCAAAGGATATTATGCATTTTTCTGTACCCAGATTTGCTTTAGTTGATCAATAAAAAAATGATATTTGGCATCAGTTGCATCCGTGTGCACCATTTCAGCTTCACACGTATCACAGATAAACTCGGAAACGATAAAAATGCCTTCATGCTTGTGCTGCCCGCATATAATACAGCGGTGGCCGCCTTGATCATGCATATCCATCCCACCTTGTTTCTTTTACTATTAGTATGGGTCACTTTCTACTATTTTAAACCTTTTCATAGCCCAGTTCGACGATATACTCTATATATATTCCATCTGGGCCATTATGGTGTTTGTACCCCGTATGTTTAAAAAACAGCCGTCTATGCCGATATAATAAGAAAAGCTCTTATGTATGGATACCCTTTCATCGGAGCCCTTGAACACTTCATCAGTGATAGCTTTTCCAGTAATTATAGAGTAGGCTAGCTAACACTGGATGTCGATCATTCTGTATTTCTACAAAAACGATTAAATGCTTATTTAAAGCGGCATGAGCGAAGTACCGTCCCTTTTTCCGGCTGTGGACGGGAAGCCACTTGTGATGCAGTAGATTAATGAAAGGACTGTTCGCATGACAGAGGAAACCGGAACCAAAGCTACCTACTATCACTACAAGCTCATTAAAAAAATCAGTATACCGCGTCAACTAATATGGAGTCATATCACACTGCCTGTTATTATGCTTCTCTTTCTGCTTCTTGCCTTTTCCTGGACTAGCGTGTTTTTGTTTGCTCTTGCCTTTTTCCTAACCTTATGGGTACACTTCGTAATCTCACGATCTGTCCTATATATCGGTGGCGGAACATCCTTCCGCAAACGCTGGGCATTCCACCGTAAATTACCTTGGCTAGGCTATATGACAGACCAGTACATAGGCTATAGCATCTTTCGTCGTGTGCACATACATACCCTCTGGATCGGTATCTGCTTATCAGCCGTATTCATTCTCTGGTCTCCACCAGCCTTTACTGTATCCTTACTCTTCTGGCATCTTTGGCTTATTGCACCGCGTCTATACATCCTCAGTCGGCTTACCGGCGAGAGAAAAGATGGCATGTTAAAGTTCACCGATGAAGATGCCTCATATTATCTACAGTAAATTTAACCACTCATTATCCGTACAGATAGAAAACTCAGGTCTGAACTAACCTATCAACGATCTAGACTGAAGCAATAAAAAAGGAGCAACCTCAAACGGTTACTCCTTTTTTTGTGGATTAACAATTAAAATCGCTTTATTCTCTTATCAAGTAAACTTTTCCTCATCGTTATCCTCGTTATTCATGTAGGGCATTTGATCAACATGCAAATATATAAAAGGAAGCCACTCCCTACTCAACGGCAGTTCTGAGTGCTTCCCCATATCCGATCTCTTCATTCATCATGATACACAGCATACAATATGCTGAGTTTACTATAAATATGATCTACAATAAATCCTATGCTACTTACTCGGTTGAAAACCGTGTCCCTAATTAAGATCCACGCTTTTGCTCTTCACAACAGCCTTTCTGTCTTTTGGAACCAATACAGTAAAAGAACCATCATGCACAGACAAATGCACCATATGCTTATTTTTCTGAAACACCTTCTGATTCGAGGTGGATAAATTCGGTTCCTCAGTCCAGCCCCAAGCTGCAATCTCTTCTAAATAAGGAGCAGGTAGACTATCACTTTCCTTCAACGCTGGCAGTGCATAGCGAACATAGTCCATGTCCGAATTACTGCTGGCCCGATCGGTTTTACTAGCTTCTTTAGGAACCGGAAACGTCTTCTCGTTAGCAGCACCCTCAAACGATGTCCAAGAAGGCTCCTCTTCCACGCACCCGGTAAGAATCGCGACAGCGACACTGAATAGCACCAATAGAGCAAGCCATTTATTTCGCCGCATGATCTTCCCTCCTTACCAGCCTGATTGACTATACAAAATCCTATGATGGAGTTTGCATAAATCTGCAATAATGCAGCGTGTGTGTATGGGATTCAATACCTATATTATACAGGGTTTACTCCTACATTCCGTAACAAAAATGTTACCTTCCTTTTGTAAGGATATTTCTAAAATATACGTATATGCAAAAAAAGAATCATAATCTCAACGAGATCATGATCCTCTTTACTTATTGCTTGGCGACGTCCTACTCTCCCAGGACCCTGCGGTCCAAGTACCATCGGCGCTGGAGGGCTTAACGGTCGTGTTCGGGATGGGTACGTGTGGAACCCCTCCGCTATCGCCACCAAACATGAATTTACATCGTAAATTCTACATTCAAGGTTACACCCTGAAAACTGGATCCGAAACTCATTTGCATTTTATTCTTAGGATAAGCCCTCGACCGATTAGTATTGGTCAGCTCCATGCATTACTGCACTTCCACCCCCAACCTATCTACCTCGTCGTCTTCAAGGGGTCTTACATACTGGGAAATCTCATCTTGAGGGGGGCTTCACGCTTAGATGCTTTCAGCGCTTATCCCTTCCGTACATAGCTACCCAGCGGTGCTCCTGGCGGAACAACTGGTACACCAGCGGTACGTCCATCCCGGTCCTCTCGTACTAAGGACAGCTCCTCTCAAATTTCCTACGCCCACGACAGATAGGGACCGAACTGTCTCACGACGTTCTGAACCCAGCTCGCGTACCGCTTTAATGGGCGAACAGCCCAACCCTTGGGACCTACTTCAGCCCCAGGATGCGATGAGCCGACATCGAGGTGCCAAACCTCCCCGTCGATGTGGACTCTTGGGGAGATAAGCCTGTTATCCCCAGGGTAGCTTTTATCCGTTGAGCGATGGCCCTTCCATGCGGTACCACCGGATCACTAAGCCCGACTTTCGTCCCTGCTCGACTTGTAGGTCTCGCAGTCAAGCTCCCTTCTGCCTTTGCACTCTTCGAATGATTTCCAACCATTCTGAGGGAACCTTGGGGCGCCTCCGTTACTCTTTAGGAGGCGACCGCCCCAGTCAAACTGCCCACCTGACACTGTCCTCGCACCGGATCACGGTACCAAGTTAGAACCTAGATACGATCAGGGTGGTATCCCAAGGATGCCTCCTCTCAAGCTGGCGCTCAAGATTCAACGGCTCCCACCTATCCTGTACAGATCGTACCCAAATTCAATATCAAGCTGCAGTAAAGCTCCATGGGGTCTTTCCGTCTTGTCGCGGGTAACCTGCATCTTCACAGGTATTAAAATTTCACCGGATCTCTCGTTGAGACAGCGCCCAAGTCGTTACGCCATTCGTGCGGGTCAGAATTTACCTGACAAGGAATTTCGCTACCTTAGGACCGTTATAGTTACGGCCGCCGTTTACTGGGGCTTCGGTTCATAGCTTCGCTCTTGCGAGCTTACCACTCCCCTTAACCTTCCAGCACCGGGCAGGCGTCAGCCCGTATACTTCGCCTTGCGGCTTCGCACAGACCTGTGTTTTTGCTAAACAGTCGCTTGGGCCTTTTCACTGCGGCCCCCTCGGGCTATTCACCCTACCGAGGCACCCCTTCTCCCGAAGTTACGGGGTCATTTTGCCGAGTTCCTTAACGAGAGTTCTTCCGCGCGCCTTAGAATTCTCTTCTCGCCTACCTGTGTCGGTTTGCGGTACGGGCACCTTCTCCTGGCTAGAGGCTTTTCTTGGCAGTCTGAGATCATGACCTTCGCTACTATAATTTTCGCTCCCCATCACAGCCCAGCCTTACGATGTGCGGATTTGCCTACACATCAGCCTCACTGCTTAGACGGACATCCATCAGTCCGCGTCACTACCCTACTGCGTCACCCCATTGCTCATAACGGATTACGGTGGTACAGGAATTTCGACCTGTTGTCCTTCGACTACGCCTATCGGCCTCGCCTTAGGTCCCGACTTACCCTGAGCGGACGAACCTTCCTCAGGAACCCTTAGGCTTTCGGCGGATCTGATTCTCACAGATCTTTTCGTTACTCATACCGGCATTCTCACTTGAATGCAGTCCAGCGCTCCTTACGGTACACCTTCAACCCGCATTCAACGCTCCCCTACCCCTGATGCAAGCATCAAGCCATAGCTTCGGTGGTGTGTTTAGCCCCGTTACATTTTCGGCGCAGAGTCACTCGACCAGTGAGCTATTACGCACTCTTTCAATGGTGGCTGCTTCTAAGCCAACATCCTGGTTGTCTGTGCAACTCCACATCCTTTCCCACTTAACACACACTTGGGGACCTTAGCTGATGGTCTGGGCTGTTTCCCTTTCGACAATGGATCTTAGCACTCACTGTCTGACTCCCGGAACTAAATCTATGGCATTCGGAGTTTGACTGAGCTTGGTAACCCTTGCGGGCCCCGCACCCAATCAGTGCTCTACCTCCACGATTCTTCTTTCCGAGGCTAGCCCTAAAGCTATTTCGGGGAGAACCAGCTATCTCCGGGTTCGATTGGAATTTCTCCGCTACCCCCACCTCATCCCCGCATTTTTCAACATGCGTGGGTTCGGGCCTCCAGTGCGTGTTACCGCACCTTCACCCTGGACAGGGGTAGATCACCCGGTTTCGGGTCTACGTCCACGTACTCATTCGCCCTATTCAGACTCGCTTTCGCTGCGGCTTCAGCTCTTCACCTTAACCTTGCACGGGAACGTAACTCGCCGGTTCATTCTACAAAAGGCACGCCATCACCCATAGATCGGGCTCTGACTTCTTGTAAGCACACGGTTTCAGGATCTATTTCACTCCCCTTCCGGGGTGCTTTTCACCTTTCCCTCACGGTACTGCTTCACTATCGGTCGCCAGGGAGTATTTAGCCTTGGCAGATGGTCCTGCCGGATTCATACGGGGTTTCACGTGCCCCGCACTACTCGGGATCCGTCTCGGAGGGAACAAGTTTTGAACTACAGGGCTTTTACCTTCTCTGGCGGGCCTTTCCAGACCTCTTCATCTAACCGGTTCCTTTGTAACTCCATGTGAGACGTCCCACAACCCCAAGGAGCAAGCTCCTTGGTTTGGGCTAATCCGCGTTCGCTCGCCGCTACTGACGGAATCACTATTGTTTTCTCTTCCTCAGGGTACTTAGATGTTTCAGTTCCCCTGGTCTGCCTCTATTCTGCCTATGTATTCAGCAGAAAGTGACTGTCGATGAAGACAGCCGGGTTTCCCCATTCGGACATCCCCGGATCAAAGCTTGCTTACAGCTCCCCGAGGCCTTATCGTTGTTCGCCACGTCCTTCGTCGGCTCCTGGCGCCTAGGCATCCTCCGTGTGCTCTTTGTAGCTTAACCTAGTATTTACATTGTAAATACGATTTGCTCTGAATTTCGGTTCAACACTTACGTGTGAATTAAATTCAAGACAGCTACCTTTATTTCACTTGTTTACACAAGATCAGCTTAAAGGAATATTCTAAAACGCAATTTCGTTTCGGTATCCAGTTTTCAAGGTGCAAAGCTGTAAACAACCAGCTTTTTCTGAGAGTTTGAGCTCTCAAAACTGAGCAACGAGTGAGTAGTTTTTGAAGCTTACGCTTCATATTTGAATGTTTCCGTTGCAGGAAACGATTCTCCATAGAAAGGAGGTGATCCAGCCGCACCTTCCGATACGGCTACCTTGTTACGACTTCACCCCAATCATCTACCCCACCTTCGGCGGCTGGCTCCCTTGCGGGTTACCCCACCGACTTCGGGTGTTGTAAACTCTCGTGGTGTGACGGGCGGTGTGTACAAGACCCGGGAACGTATTCACCGCGGCATGCTGATCCGCGATTACTAGCAATTCCGACTTCATGTAGGCGAGTTGCAGCCTACAATCCGAACTGAGACCGGCTTTTCTAGGATTGGCTCCACCTCGCGATTTCGCTTCCCGTTGTACCGGCCATTGTAGTACGTGTGTAGCCCAGGTCATAAGGGGCATGATGATTTGACGTCATCCCCACCTTCCTCCGGTTTGTCACCGGCAGTCTGCTTAGAGTGCCCAGCTTGACCTGCTGGCAACTAAGCATAAGGGTTGCGCTCGTTGCGGGACTTAACCCAACATCTCACGACACGAGCTGACGACAACCATGCACCACCTGTCTCCTCTGTCCCGAAGGAAAGGTCTATCTCTAGACCGATCAGAGGGATGTCAAGACCTGGTAAGGTTCTTCGCGTTGCTTCGAATTAAACCACATACTCCACTGCTTGTGCGGGTCCCCGTCAATTCCTTTGAGTTTCAGTCTTGCGACCGTACTCCCCAGGCGGAATGCTTAATGTGTTAACTTCGGCACCAAGGGTATCGAAACCCCTAACACCTAGCATTCATCGTTTACGGCGTGGACTACCAGGGTATCTAATCCTGTTTGCTCCCCACGCTTTCGCGCCTCAGCGTCAGTTACAGCCCAGAGAGTCGCCTTCGCCACTGGTGTTCCTCCACATCTCTACGCATTTCACCGCTACACGTGGAATTCCACTCTCCTCTTCTGCACTCAAGCTCCCCAGTTTCCAGTGCGACCCGAAGTTGAGCCTCGGGATTAAACACCAGACTTAAAGAGCCGCCTGCGCGCGCTTTACGCCCAATAATTCCGGACAACGCTTGCCCCCTACGTATTACCGCGGCTGCTGGCACGTAGTTAGCCGGGGCTTTCTTCTCAGGTACCGTCACTCTTGTAGCAGTTACTCTACAAGACGTTCTTCCCTGGCAACAGAGCTTTACGATCCGAAAACCTTCATCACTCACGCGGCGTTGCTCCGTCAGGCTTTCGCCCATTGCGGAAGATTCCCTACTGCTGCCTCCCGTAGGAGTCTGGGCCGTGTCTCAGTCCCAGTGTGGCCGATCACCCTCTCAGGTCGGCTACGCATCGTCGCCTTGGTAGGCCTTTACCCCACCAACTAGCTAATGCGCCGCAGGCCCATCCACAAGTGACAGATTGCTCCATCTTTCCTCCTTCTCCCATGCAGGAAAAGGATGTATCGGGTATTAGCTACCGTTTCCGGTAGTTATCCCTGTCTTGTGGGCAGGTTGCCTACGTGTTACTCACCCGTCCGCCGCTAGGTTATGTAGAAGCAAGCTTCTACATAACCCCGCTCGACTTGCATGTATTAGGCACGCCGCCAGCGTTCGTCCTGAGCCAGGATCAAACTCTCCATTAAAGACCAACCGAAGTTGGTTTATCGAAAGAGCGATAAGCTCATTTTGAAACTGACGAGATAAAATATCTCTTGATTTTACGAACAAAATCGTTTTACTCACTCGTTGTTCAGTTTTCAAAGATCAAACATTCATTGTCCGCCTCGGCGTTTCTTTCAACCCCTCAGCAACTTTTATAGTGTATCATATTTCCTAGAGTTATGTCAACACTTTTTTCTCAAAAGTGTTTTTCACTCTTTTTGATAACACTTGAAGCGACAAGAAATAATATATCATACTTTCTTTATATTGTGCAACTGTTTTTTTAAAAATACTTAGTTAAGTAACAATATACTCGATATAAAGCTCTCTTTGCAGCATTAAGTTAATGATTTCCCCATCTACTTGAATCAACGGACGAGTCGGATGATCTCGATCAGCAAATATAATTTCCCCTGTACGGTTATCATTGAGGCGCACCTTGGTTCCATTATTGAATTGGGTTAGCTTATGAATAAAAACTTGTACGACACTTGGGTCCAGCTTTCCAAATGATTCTGACTTGATTTGCTCTAGAACCAGATACGGTGATTGGGCAGGCCGGTATGTTTTCTCTAGAGTCATAGCATGGAATACATCAGCCACTCCAACGATTTTAGCGTAGATGTGGATTTGTTCCCCTTTAAGACGCAGTGGATATCCAGTACCGTCCACTTTCTCATGATGCTGAAGAGCTGCCAAACGCACACCTTCGTTAATAGCTTTCACATTTTTAAGCAGCTGGTATCCTAGTGATGTATGACTACGTATTTCTTCTTGCTCTTCCCACGTTAGTTTGGAGGGCTTGTACAGAATGGCCGGGTCCATTTTAGCATTCCCTATGTCATGAAGCAATCCAGCAAAAGCCACCTGCATCCAATCCTTTTGAGGTAATCCGATCCATTGTGCAATGGAGTAGGAAGTAAGGGAGGCTAGCACGGCGTTGTGAAAAATATAGTCCACTTCGATCATGGCAGGCGGAGTATAGGTCATTACATTATAGCGCTGAATGTGCACCAGTAAGGACTCCAATTGTCCTCGCAGTTCATATATAGATAAATTAGAGACGAGTACCGATTGAAATGCGTTCTTAACGAGCATCACCATTTTGTCATACTCATCCTGAAATTGTTCAGATTCATCTCGCCCATCTAACGAAGGTCCTTGCGATTCCGATATTCCAGATCGAACAGTCGTAGACTCGCCACTGGATTTTGTAAGATCATCCGTTCCTACCTCAACTTGCTGGATCAGGAACGCCTGTAAAATCTCCAAGTCACGCGGTAGCAGAATGCGCCCTTTCGGTAGCAGCAAGCTGCCCATTTCTGTAAATACATCGCTTTGCAATCTAAGTCCTGCTTTTAATTCGGATACGGGTACAGTTGTCATGGTCAACCTCTCTGTTCTCACAACAGCTGCTCCAGCTGCCAGTTATGATGTCATTATATTACTTGGGATTGATCCTGTACATTCATTTTATGCCATTTAAAGCATACTTGTCTGAATTCGTTAGCCAGAAAAAGAAAAAGGCTCCCCGACCAAATAGTCAGAGAGTCTCTTCCATCTAAAATTTAATAACTAATGTTGTTTCCATATGCAGGCTCTTATTCGCCCTCAGAAGATTCTGGGTCGTTACCTTCCGTATCTTCTGTATTCATTTCGAGAGTTGGTTCAACAGATGATAGAGAGGAGCCCTCTCCAGCTTCCCCATCCTCTAATAATTCTTCAAGCAGTTCATCCTGCTCCTCATTCTTGTTCGCTCGACAAACAGTTGCAACCGAATCATCATCGCGAATATTAATCAGCCTTACCCCTTGTGTATTCCGACCCATCGTGGAGATTTCCCCCATGCTAGTCCGAATCAAGGTGCCACTAGCTGTAATGATCATCAGATCCTCTTCGGTTTTTACAACCTTGAGACCGACAACCGGACCATTTTTATCCGTAACATTAATCGTCTTGATCCCCTTACCTCCACGGCTTTGGATACGATAATCCACAACAGGGGTACGCTTGCCATAACCTTTGGCCGTTACAATCAGGATATCCAGGCTGGTATCTACGATATCCATACCTATTACAGCATCACTCTCATCAAGGTTGATCCCTTTAACCCCTGTAGCGCTACGGCCCATAGACCGTACATCACTTTCAGGGAAACGGATAGACATGCCTTGTGCTGTACCAATAATCATTTCCTGCTGTCCGTCCGTCAGCTTCACTTCGATCAGGGCGTCATCTTCACGCAAGTTAATGGCAATCAAGCCACCTTTGCGGATATTTGCATAGTCGTCAAGAGGTGTCTTCTTTATAATTCCATGCTGGGTCGCAAAGAATAGATAGCTATCCTCCACAAATTCCTCGATTGGAATTACCGCATTGATCGACTCACCCTGTTCAATCTGAATCAGGTTAATAATCGGTGTCCCCCGGGCAGTCCGGCTTAGATCAGGAATCTCATAGGCCTTAATCCGATATACCTTACCCTTGTCGGTAAAGAATAACAAATGATGATGTGAATTCGTAATGAACAGATGCTCTACGAAATCCTCATCTTTGGTATCCATACCCACTACACCACGACCACCGCGTTTTTGACTGCGATAAGTAGTAACAGGAAGGCGTTTGATATATCCTGTATGGGTTACAGTAATAATAACATCTTCACGCGGAATGAGATCCTCATCCAGAATACTCTCTTCACCCACTGTAATTTCAGTGCGACGTTCATCAGCGAAACGTTCTTTAAGTTCATTCAGCTCTTCGCTAATAATATTGAGTACCAGATGCTCGTTCGCCAAAATCTCACGATATTCCGCAATCTTTTGTATTAGCTCGTTATATTCGTTCTCGATCTTCTCACGTTCCAAACCGGTTAAGCGTTGCAGACGCATATCTAGAATAGCCTGAGACTGTTCAAGAGTGAGCGAGAAACGCTCAATCAGTCCTTCACGAGCTGCTTCTGCAGTTTGGGAAGAACGAATCAAGGCAATAACTTCGTCCAGATGGTCAAGGGCAATGCGCAAGCCTTCCAGAATGTGTGCTCTAGCTTCGGCTTTTTTCAGATCAAATTCTGTCCGGCGACGAATAACCTCGACCTGATGTTTGAGATAATGATACAAGACATCCTTCAGGTTCAAAATCTTCGGTTCGTTGTTTACAATGGCAAGCATATTAATACCAAAATTCGACTGCATGGCCGTATGTTTAAACAAATTATTCAGAACGACATTCGGGTTCACGTCTCTACGCAACTCAATAACGACACGCATACCCGTACGGTCCGATTCATCCCGAAGATCCGTAATGCCTTCAATACGTTTGTCACGTACTAATTCGGCAATTTTCTCGACCAGACGAGCCTTATTCACTTGGTAAGGCAGCTCATGCACGATAATCCGTGCTTTATTGCCAATCTCTTCTATGGTGGTCTTCGCACGCATGGTCACAGATCCGCGGCCAGTCTGGTACGCCTGACGAATACCAGAGCGTCCTAAAATATAACCTGCTGTCGGGAAATCCGGCCCTTGAATATAATCCATAAGTTCCATCGGCGTAATGTCAGGATTTTCGATTAGTGCTTGTACACCATCGATAACCTCTCCCAAGTTATGCGGAGGAATATTGGTAGCCATCCCGACTGCAATTCCGCCGACGCCATTCACCAGCAAGTTAGGATAACGTGCAGGTAATACAACGGGCTCGCTCTCTTCACCATCGTAGTTCGGCATAAAATCAACGGTCTCTTTGTTCAAATCACGTAGCATTTCCATGGCAATCTTGGACAACCGTGCTTCGGTGTAACGCATCGCAGCCGCCATATCTCCATCCACGGAGCCAAAGTTACCGTGTCCATCCACCAACATATAACGCAAGGAAAAATCCTGCGCCATCCGCACCATCGTATCATATACAGCCGTATCACCATGAGGGTGATATTTACCGATAACTTCGCCGACAATTCTTGCCGATTTTTTGTAAGGCTTATCTGGCGACATGCCTAGCTCGGACATCGCATACAAAATACGACGGTGTACCGGCTTCAGTCCGTCCCGCACATCAGGCAAGGCACGGCTAACAATAATACTCATGGCATAATCCATAAAGGATTCGCGCATTTCCACTCCGATATCCCTATTGATGATTTGCGAGTTATTTTGATCCGCCATGCTGGTCCTCCTTCTTATCCTTCAATACAATGCTCTCTATGTGAAAAGCCTAACAAGATACTGCCTATACACTCCGCTCTCTGCGCAGGATTTTGGCTGAAATCCTCATCTGTGTAATTATATTACTTTCACAAAAAGAGCACAATTAAACGCATCTGTCCTCTTTACAGCGTAAATCCCTCGTCATTCTCTTTCTGCGAGTAGCAGATTGCTATCTCTTGTACAACTCACAAGCCCTGATTATAACAAATTCCCCAGAGCTGGGGATTAGCCCCCACCCTAAGGGCCTTTTCCACATACAATACGTATACGGTCAGGGTTCACTTAGCAAAATTCCGAAAAACGCCGTATTTCTCTATTATATCATTGTTTTACGCGCTTGTCCTTTAGTTTCCCTTGTTTTGTCAAACTGTTGCGGATTCCAAGTACATGACTCATATTTCGAAAAGAAAGGGATGAGATTACTTGTCTATTCAGCGAGTATCCAGTAAGTGGACCAAAACAAATGCCATTCTCCCCAATCCGACATTGGCGGCTTATGTACCAGAAACACGGTTGTACACATTTGATCACTTGAACGAAATGTTGGCCGTGTATGGTACTGTCTATATTAAGCCGGATAACGGTACTTATGGAAAAGGGGTTATGCGGGCAGAGAGGCTGACAGAGCCGCTTCCGCCGACAGAAGAAGGAATTATCGAAGAGAGAACTTGGTATGTGCTTCGCTATGAAGTAGATACCTTCACCTTCGAAAGTCTAGAAGATCTGCATAAAGTGGTTTCTTCCCGCATACGAAAACGTCCATATCTGATCCAGCGTGGAATTCCACTTCTTCAGCATGAAGCACGCCCTTTCGATCTGAGGGTATTAACCCAGATGAATTTGAGACACCAATGGGAAACAACGCTTATTGTAGGACGCGTAGCTGCTCCTGACAAAGTCGTCACCAATCATCACAGCGGTGGAACAACGCGCTTTTTCAATGAGCTGGTCGCTCCATACATGGATGTAAAGGAAGCTGTACGACTGGAGAAAAAATTATCAAAAATGGGCGAACGGGTAGCCTGGCAGTTGCAAAAAAGATACCCACGTTTAAGGGAAATTGGATTAGATGTGGGACTGGATCAGCAAAATTATCCGTGGATTCTGGAGGTTAATACGAGACCAGCAATTAAGGTGTTCTCTTCCCTTCCAAACAAAAGCCTCTATCATAAAATATTCAGATATGCAGTAGGCTACGGCCGGTACTCTTCATCCACGGGTAAAACCATACGCTCTAAGAAAAAAGCCTAAAACAATGAGTTCAAATATTCAAATACACCCGGGCTGGTTAATGAGAAGAAAAGGGACGCCCATTTGGGCGCCCCTTGGAACTCCTACAAAATACTACCTAATGAGCACGTAAAACAGCCACTAGGAAGGAACATCACACATTAAAAATCAAGATTTTTCACGTACTTTGCATGTTCTTGGATAAAGTCACGACGGGGTTCTACATTATCACCCATCAAGGTATTGAACAGTGTATCAGCCAGCATCGCGTCACTGACAGTTACCTGAAGCATAGTACGACTCTCAGGGTCCATTGTAGTTTCCCAAAGTTGGGTCGCATTCATCTCACCCAAACCTTTATAGCGCTGTACATTGTATTTCGCGTTTTCTCCAAATTCCCTGATGATCTCATCACGTTCCGCCTCGGAGTTCGCATAACGTACAACTTTGTTACGCTCCACTTTGAATAGTGGTGGCTGAGCTATATAAATATAGCCTGCATCAATGATTTTACGCATGTACCGATAGAAGAACGTCAGCAACAACGTACGAATATGGGCACCATCGACATCCGCATCAGTCATGATAATGACCTTGTGATAACGGGCTTTGGCGATGTCAAAGTCGTCTCCGATCCCTGTACCCATTGCTGTTACCATAGACCGAATTTCATCACTGGACAAAATACGGTCCAAGCGTGCCTTTTCAACATTCAGGATTTTACCGCGAATCGGCAAAATAGCTTGAAAGTGACGATCACGACCCTGCTTGGCCGATCCTCCTGCTGAGTCACCTTCGACGATGTACAGTTCACTAATCGAAGCATCCTTAGAGGAGCAATCCGCCAGTTTGCCTGGGAGCGAACTGATTTCCAGCGCACTTTTACGACGTGTAAGCTCACGCGCTTTACGCGCTGCTTCCCGGGCACGTGCTGCTTGTAAGGATTTATCAACCACCCGGCGGGAAACAGACGGATTTTCCTCTAGGAATTCCTGGAGTTTCTCTGCGAATAGGGATTCGACAATCCCTCGCACCTCACTGTTACCCAGCTTTGTCTTGGTCTGACCCTCAAACTGTGGTTCTGGAATTTTGACGGAGATAATCGCCGTCAATCCTTCACGCACATCGTCACCAGTCAAGTTGGCGTTGTTGTCCTTAATCAAGCCATTTTTACGTGCATAATCGTTAATAATCCGGGTTAATGCACTCTTGAAACCTGATTCGTGAGTTCCGCCCTCATGGGTGTTGATGTTGTTGGCAAAAGAATAAATATTCTCGGTATAGCTGTCGTTATATTGCAATGCCACTTCGACTTGAATCATATCACGCGAGCCTTCGACATAAATCGGCTGTTCATGCAGCGCTTCTCTTTTTTGATTCAAAAATTGCACATATTCACTGATTCCGCCCTCGTAGTGAAATGTATCGCTGGCGCCCGTCCGTTCATCAGTCAAGCTGATTGCAATACCTTTGTTCAGGAAAGCCAACTCACGAATCCGCGTCTGGAGCGTATCATAGTCATATACGGTCGTTTCTGTAAAGATTTGATCGTCAGGATAAAAAGTCGTTTGGGTACCCGTCTCGTCTGTGTCACCGATGACTCTGACATCATACTGCGGAGCACCACGATGATATTCCTGCTCATACAGATGTCCGTCCCGTTTAACATGCACGATCATTTTACTGGAGAGGGCATTTACTACGGATACACCAACCCCGTGCAGACCACCGGATACCTTGTACCCTCCGCCTCCAAATTTACCACCTGCGTGAAGCACGGTCATAACGACTTCCAGCGCAGATTTTTTCATTTTGGCGTGTTCACTTACTGGAATACCGCGACCGTTATCTGTAACGGTAATGCTATTGTCTTCGTGAACGACAACTTGAATGCTGTCACAGTAACCCGCCAGCGCTTCGTCAATGCTGTTGTCCACAACTTCCCAGACCAAATGATGGAGACCTTTGGCGCTCGTGGAGCCAATATACATCCCGGGACGTTTCCGAACCGCTTCCAGGCCCTCAAGGACCTGAATCTCGCCCGCATCATAAGACGGTTGATTCATAGACATGCCTTTCACCTACTTCTATAGATTCTATGGTTAAGCATTGGCAAAAAACTGGTTTGCCCGCTTTTTGAGTGTTGTTGAGGAGATGGGGGAATAATACACCGTATTCTGAGTCACTACGATGGACTTGGCTTCCTCTTCGCCAATCATCTCGACATGCTTCTGCTGTTGGGCGTGGTTCACGTATTGCTTGGAGATTTTAGAGGATTTTTCAATCGAGATATCGAAAATAGCCACAAGCTCTGAAGAGCGGATGATTTTTTCTCCACCCAGATGAATATACATAGCGGTCACTCACTCCTTAGTGTTCCACATGCCCGTCGTGGACGTGATAAATATTGGCATCCTTGAGTCGTTCTGCGTTCAAAGTCTCAACCCCGGTTGCCGTGATAAAGGTCTGTACCTTGCTTTGGAAAGTCTCGATCAGCTGAGTCTGACGATAGGGGTCCAGCTCGGACAAAACATCATCCAGCAGCAGGACAGGATATTCACCAATTTCTTCATGAATTAACTCTATTTCGGCCAGCTTCAAGGACAGGGCCGTCGTCCGCTGCTGCCCCTGCGAGCCATACGTATGCACTTCTCTGCCGTTAATGGCAAAGGCCAAATCATCACGATGGGGTCCCGCCAAAGTCATGCCACGGCGGATTTCCTGTTCCCTCATTTGGGATAACTTTATCATAAATCGCTCCAATAAGACAGCTTCATCTTCTTCCTCTGGCTCACTGAAGGAGGGAACATAGGTTAATTTTAACTCTTCTGTCCCACCTGCAATCCCTTCATGAATGGCCTGAGCCCACTTTTGTAGCTTTGTTATAAATTGTTTCCGCTTTTTAACAATTTTAACACCATGCTCAACAAGTTGCTCATTCCATACCTCCAGCATCAGCTGCACTGAAGCCATATCCTTACCCCAAGCTTGCTTGAGCAGGTTATTTCGCTGCACCAATACTTTCTGGTATTGCTGCAAATGATACAGATATCCTGGCGCAACCTGTCCAATTTCCATGTCAAGAAACCGGCGGCGAACCCCCGGTGTTCCTTTGACGATTTCGAGATCCTCAGGTGCAAACATGACCACATTTAACGAACCAATAAAATCGCTCAGTTTTCGCTGCTCCAGTCCGTTGATCTTTGCTTTTTTGCCTTGTGTGGATAACGCGAGATCCAGTCTGATTTTCCCGTATTTTTTATCCACATCCGCAGCTAGGTGAGTGGAAGTAGCCCCGAAGGAGATTAACTCTTTGTCGCGGGACGTTCGATGACTTTTGGTTAAAGCCAGTACAAAAATCGCCTCTACCAGATTCGTTTTGCCCTGAGCATTTTGTCCGATTAGCAAATTAACGGGCCCAAATTCATTCAGCTCCAGCTGCTCATAGTTCCGATATTGCTGCAAAACAATGTTGTTCACAAACACATAGGGTCCCCCTTGTTACTCCGTACCTAAAAGGAGTCCTTGCCACCCAGGCGATCATGCTCCTGCTGTAACTTCGAAACTTCCGTTGTCCTCTACTTCTACGGTATCACCCGGGTACAGTTTTCTTCCACGACGTTCTTCCGGTTCACCATTCACACGGACTTGTCCCTCTTGCAGCAGGGCTTTAGCCATGCCTCCTGTGGATACACAATCGGCTAATTTTAAAAATTGATCGAGCTTGATGTATTCGGTCTGTATAGATATCTGTTTCAAGGCTTGTTCATCCTTTCGCTTGTCCTCGGGTGGGTTAAAGCTAAACGTCAGTTGGTTGTGCGATATGGCAGGATGATATACAGCGCATTGCTGGAATCTGCCGGTTTTAAAATAATGGGACTCATAATGCCGGTAAAAGCAATCGTCAGCTGCTCGCTATCAATCACCTTGAGCACGTCGAGCATGTATTTGGAGTTGAACGAAATTTTGAGCGGCTCTCCCTCAAATTTGGACACAGTTACTTCCTCACGCACTTTGCCAAGCTCAGAGGAACTAGAGGAAATTTCCAAGCCGCCATTTTCCAGCGACTGCATTTTTACAATATTCGTTTTTTCCTCACGGGACAGCAAATAAGCACGGTCAATTGACTCACTTAAACTTTTTGTATCCACAATCAGTTCTGTTTTGTAGGAGGTCGGAATAATTCTAGAAGTATCAGGATAGGTGCCGTCCAAGATGCGGGAATAAAATAGCACCCGATCTACTTTGAATAATACCTGATTGTCCGCTACTACGATATCCACAAGCATATTTTGGTCTGGAATAATTCTGCTCAGCTCATTCAGCGTTTTGCCCGCAATGACAACATTGCTAAAGCGCAAGCCTTCAGACGTCTCCAAATGAGCGCTGCGGGTGGCAAGGCGGTGGCGGTCCGTTGCCACAAACTTCAGTTCCCCCTCAGCCAGATTCCATAACACGCCGGTTAAAATCGGTGTCGTTTCGTGGGTGGAAATGGAGAACACCGTCTGTTTAATCATATTTTTAAGTAAATCTCCTGGCACAGAGATGACTTGATTTTCTTCAATGTTGGGAAGCACTGGGAATTCTTCAGGGTCCAAGCCAACAATCTGAATTTCAGTTGCACCCGACGAGATAAAGGTTTGGAATTGGTCTTTTACCTCCATACGGATCTCCTGAGACGGCAACTTTTTGATAATTTCGACAAAGAATTTGGCTGGCAGTACAACACTACCGGGTTGTTCGACCTGAACAACCGTTTGGTTACCATCCTCCATCGGAATAAAGGATTGAATGGAGATGTCTGTATCGCTGGCGGTCAGCGTTACTCCCTGGTGATTCACATCCAGCTTAATACCGCTCAGAATTGGAATCGTAGTCCGACTTGATATCGCTTTGGATACATGTTGTATAGCCTCGTTCAAAACGTTTTTCAGAATGCTGATCTTCATAAGTTCCTCCTACGGGTTTTAATCCTTCAAGCACGCGTTGACGCGGGCCTTATTTAGGTGATGTATATCTTTAAAATATATTAGTAATAGTAATAGGCGCACTGAATATGTGGATAAGTCACTGTAACCCTAATAAAATCAAGCCTATCCACATGTGTATAAATTGTGTATAGGCTCTGAACTTGTTCAGGTTGGATTTTTGATTTTTTCTATTAGGTTGTTGATAACTTTAAACAGATCCTGATCCACTTGAATGGATTTGGAGATTTTTTCGTGCGCATGAATGACAGTCGTGTGATCACGCCCACCGAAAGCTTCGCCGATTTTCGGCAAAGAATAGTCGGTTAGCTCACGAGACAGGTACATGGCAATTTGTCGTGGAAAAGCTACAGCCTTCGTCCGCTTACGCGCTTTAAAATCCTCCAGCCGTAGATTGTAAAATTCCCCGACTTGATGCTGTATATCCTGAATCGTGATCATTTTTGGACGGCTGGACGGGATAATGTCCTTCAACGCTTCAGCCGCAAGATGACTTGTTACATCCTGATTTGTTAAGGAAGAATAGGCGACAACGCGTATTAGCGCCCCTTCCAGCTCACGGATGTTCGTATCAATTTGATTAGCGATATACATCATGGCCTCATTGGGAATATCCAGGTTTTCCGCCCGCGCCTTTTTCCGAAGAATAGCAATTCTCGTCTCCAGATCCGGCGGTTGAATATCCGTAATAAGTCCCCATTCGAAGCGAGAGCGCAACCGTTCTTCCAGCGTTGGAATTTCTTTAGGCGGCCGATCGCTTGAGATTATAATCTGCTTGCGTTCCTCATGAAGCGCGTTAAACGTGTGGAAAAATTCCTCCTGCGTCGATTCCTTGCCCGCAATGAATTGAATATCATCAATGAGCAAAATATCAATGTTGCGATATTTATTCCGGAAACTTTCCCCGCGGTTGTCCCGGATGGCATTAATGAATTCATTCGTAAACTTCTCCGACGATAAATAAACGACCTTGCTGGTCGGATTGTGCTCCAAAATATAGTGCCCGATAGCGTGCATCAGATGTGTTTTCCCCAGCCCCACACCACCGTATAAAAACAGCGGATTGTAAGCTTTGGCCGGCGCCTCGGCGACGGCCAGCGATGCCGCATGGGCAAAACGGTTCCCCGATCCGATGACGAATGTATCGAATGTATATTTGGGATTCAGCATATGGGACACAGCTTCTTCATGAACGACCGGCTGCTGCTGAGGTTGTTGCTGAAGGTCGAACTCGGCGGGCTTGTTCTCTTCAATAACGAACTTGACCTCTAGCTGTTTGCCCAAAATTTCATAAACCGTTGCTCCGACTAGCTTGGTATAGCGGCTTTCAAGCCATTCCACGGCAAAAGTTGTCGGTGCAGAAATCACAATGGAGTGGTCATTTAGTTTCGCTGCCTTGGTAGCCTTAAACCAAGTGTCGTAACTCGGCTTACTCAGCTTGGTTTGTATAATGGATAGAATTTGCTGCCATAGTTCAGAGGTATGGCTGTCCACAGACGTCACTCCTTTTAAATCCTGACATTTTACCGAATTAAGCTGCAGAGAGCTGCTCTCGGCGCTTCGGCAAAACGCCTAAAATCCCAAAAATGTTGTTGAAGGCCATAAAAAGACATACCGCCGCCTAAATCATGCGGCAGTGTGGTGAGAGAACGCAGCACAAAATGACCCTGAAAAATAGCTAATGGAAATTCCGCTGCTGATCAGCAGAAGAGAGGCGATATTTCTCAGGAGGGAATGTGCGGCACGATCCGTTCTCTTGATCCCGCAGGCCAAAACGGGACTGCAATATGTCGAAATCAAATGAAAAATGTAGAATATATCCCCAGAATCCCAAATCCGCACAAAAATAAAAAGATGGATAAATTGAACTTGTTCACAACTTTATCCACAGGGTGTTGATAATATGGAGGGTAAAACAACATATTCACATTCAAAAGTAATATCATCATAGCAAAAGAAGCCTTGTATTTCAATGACTGGTGGTTATTTATCCACAAATTCAATCTGTTGTGTACAATTTTTATTCACAACACAAGATATTGTTTATAATTTGTTCAGTTTTCGACAATAACTCTTTTTTACTCTAAAATGTTATGCACAGGTTATGACCATTTAAATCACAATTCAGTTCTTTTTGTGGATCTGTGTATAACAGCCGTTGCCTTTTGGTAACAGAGGCTTAATTTTCTGTTGAAAATTTCCGGTAACGTTTCCGACATTATTTTTGAACGAACCCGATAACGTCGATCTGAAAATAGGATGGATTCAAGTCAAAGAATGAAGGAATGTAAAAAGAGCAGTTTTTGGAGGAGTGAAAACTACAAATAGAATGCTGATGATGGAGGAGAGGCGAAAGAATTTTTTTGGAATAAGGGATAAAAGAGCGAAGTGAGTGAGCGGGGGAAGGGGAGGAGGCTTCCTGATTCGAAAAAGAGGGAGAGGATTCACAAGTACATTGACTTTTGCCGCTATTTGTGGTTAAATGTACAAAGGTGTTTTTTGTGGAGATTGCTACGTTAGGTATATTCCATATAAAACGTATTCCTTGTAAGGAGGTGCAGCACAATGAGACCGACTTTCAGACCGAATGTCAGCAAACGTAAAAAAGTTCACGGCTTCCGTAAAAGAATGAGCACGAAGAATGGCCGTAAAGTTTTGGCAGCTCGTCGCCAAAAAGGTAGAAAAGTATTGAGTGCGTAATGCGTGCATAAAGACCACTACGGTGGTCTTTTTTTTCATAATTGAGGTATTCAGGGATCGGATCCCTTCTTCTATTGTTGTGGAAATGTAGTGAAAGAAGAGGAAGAAGTCCAGCATCCTGTCCTATATTAGATGAAGCTTTTGAAAACGGATATAAAATAAGCGAGATTACCATGTTGGAATGTTGTCCATACTTCTTACTATATAAAAGGTGAAGGTAAGCTTACCGACATGTGTAAAAGAGATGAGCAAGGAGAAGCGCCGTGCAAAAAAAATTGCGTCTACGAAACCGGGCGGACTTTGGGCGCGTATACCGCCATGGCAAATCTTTTGCCAACCATCAGTTTGTGGTGTACTGGTTCCGCCGCAGAGAGGTAGAGCAGTTCCGCGTCGGAATTTCGGCCAGCAAGAAGATCGGCAATGCAGTAGTTCGCAACCGGATGCGTAGAATCGTTAAGGAAATTGTGCGCCATCATGAACATGAATTGGTGGAGCAGATTGACCTGATTTTTATCGTTCGTAAAGGTGCGGTTACAATGTCGTATCAAGAGCTGGAGAAAAGCGTGCTGCACGTTCTACGCAAAGCCTCGCTGCTCAAGTCTTCACGCCGATAGTCAGTATCTTTGTCCTACAGGATATGGTATGATTTACGTTGGAATGGATTGGTTAAGAAAGGGGTTATGAAGTGTCGCGTTTGAAGACTCAACGGGGAAAATGGTTCCTCCTGATTGCCTTATTGGCACTTGTTGCTGTGCTGTCCGGATGTGCCCAGACGGCCCACAATTCTTACACGACGGCAGACTTGGCCAATGGATCAGTTTGGCAAAGATATGTCGTTTACTGGTTTTCGTATGCGCTAGATACATTTGCCCAATGGTTCTCTGGAGAGTATGGCCTGGCCGTACTGGTTCTGGTGATTATCGTGCGAACCATTATTTTGCCGCTTACACTCAAGCAAGTACGTAGTTCCAAAGCTATGCAGGCCATTCAGCCGCAATTAAAAGAAATCCAAGCGAAGTACAAGGATACGCCTGAAAAAGTCCAGCAAGAGACGATGAAGTTGTTCCAGGAAAATAAAGTCAACCCGATGGCTGGCTGTCTTCCTTTGGTAGTACAGATGCCAATTTTCATCGCGCTTTATAATGCCATTTATTATAATTCGGCATTGCGGGATCATGACTTCTTGTGGCTCCAGTTAGGTAAACCGGATCACTTGTTTATCCTGCCGATTTTGGCAGCGATTACGACATTTGTCCAAACTTGGATGATGATGAAAATGAATCCGACGCCGCAGCAGGGACCGATGCAATTTTTGCTGTACGTCTATCCGGTGCTGATTCTGTTCATGTCGTACAACTTCCCATCCGCTTTGCCGTTGTACTGGTTCTACAGTAATATTTACACGATCATTCAAAACTATTTCCTTTATCGGAATAAGGATAAAGAAGCAGCGCTGGCGAATGTGAAAACAGGCAGTCTCGCGAAAACTGGTTCCTCCAATAGTAAGAAAAAAGGTGGTAAAAACACGAAGGGGGCTAAAAAGTCGAGATGACCAAAGTCGTGACATCAGGAAAAACCGTTGAAGATGCTGTAAGACAAGGACTCTCCCAGCTGGGAGTAAGCCGTGAACGGGTAACCGTAAGCGTGTTGGAACAGCCGTCAAAAGGATTCCTGGGGTGGCTCGGGGTCAAGAAGGCGAAGGTGGAGCTTACGCTGCTCTCTGAGCCGTCTCCTGAAACCACACACGCGGCTGAACTTCATGTATCGGCTCAAGCACCTTCTAGCGTGGGACAGGCTTTATCAAAAGAAACTAGGCCTGTTGCACAGGAAGCACAGATGAACACGGAAGCACCCTCGGGACATATAGATGCTTATGAAGAGGCGGTGCGTTTCATCCGTGAAACAGCAGCAGGAATGGGACTGGACGTTAAAGTCGATGTCCGCCACCGCAAGGATGAAAGTACACTGGATATCTCCGGTCCGTCGCTCGGTATGTTGATCGGCCGCAGAGGACAGACGTTGGATGCATTGCAATACCTGACGAATATCGTTGCCAACCGTCATTCTGACAAGTTCATCCGAATTGTGCTGGATGCCGAGCAATTTCGTGCACGTCGGCAAAAAACGCTGGAGGATTTGGCAGATCGGTTGGCGAACCAGGCTATTCGTTATGGCAAGGAAGTGGTACTGGAGCCAATGCCGTCACAGGAGCGGAAGCTGATTCATGCCAAGCTCCAACAGCATGCGCTGGTTAGAACATACAGCAAGGGGGACGAGCCCAATCGGCGCGTCATCATTGCTAAAAAATAATCCGACGCAATGGCTCTCTGCAAGATGCAGAAGCCATTGCTTTTTTTCTTATATTTCTCGCTGAAACGGCTGCCGTCCTTGATGAAGGACGGCAATGTCGTTTCTACTTGATAGGAGGTAGAAACTTTATGCTGAGTGATACTATAGCTGCCATTGCAACGGCTGTCGGCGAGGGCGGCATTGCGGTTGTACGAGTCAGCGGTCCAGAAGCGGTCACAGAAGTGGAGGCTTTGTTCCGTAGTAAAACACCTCTAAGCAAGGCTCCAACTCACACAGTACATTATGGACATATTATAGATCCTCAAAGCCAGGAAAAGGTGGAGGAAGTTTTAGTTACAGTGATGCGGGCGCCACGCTCTTTTACGACAGAAGATGTCGTAGAAATCAGCACTCATGGCGGGGTCGTAGCCGTCAAACGGGTGATGGATTTACTATTACTGCAAAATATACGTCTGGCTGAGCCAGGTGAATTTACGAAACGTGCTTTTCTGAATGGTCGTATTGATCTGAGTCAGGCGGAGGGTGTCATTGACTTAATCCGCTCCAAATCAGATAAAGCTTTTTCGGTGGCTTTGAAGCAGGTAGATGGACAACTGTCCCAGAATATTCGTCGTCTGCGTCATGTCTTGGTGGAGACACTTGCTCATATTGAAGTGAACATTGATTATCCTGAGCATGATGTTGAATCTTTTACATCTGACTTAATCAAGGATAAAAGCAGTCAGGTTATGACGGAAATTGATCGGCTGCTGCATACGGCGGAGCAGGGAAAGATTTTGCGCGAAGGGCTGACTACAGCGATTGTTGGAAGGCCAAATGTGGGCAAATCGTCACTGCTGAACACATTGGCTCAGGGCGAGCGGGCCATTGTGACCGATATTCCGGGCACAACTCGTGACGTTATTGAGGAATATGTGACGATTAATAGTATTCCGCTCAAGTTGCTGGATACAGCAGGGATTCGTGAAACGATGGATGTAGTGGAACGGATCGGAGTAGAACGTTCGAGAACGGCGGTTAGTGAAGCGGATCTGCTGCTCATCGTTATTAACGCCAACGAACCACTGCATGAGGATGAAATGGCATTAATGGAACAAATCCGCGGTAGACAAGCGATCGTCATTATGAATAAAATGGACTTACCGGCCCAAGTAGACCGGGATTTGTTGCTGCGTTATGTTCCCGAAGAGCTTATCGTACCGATGTCTGTGAAGGAAAATGAGGGAGCGGACCGACTGGAGCAGGCGATATCCAAGTTATTCTTTAGTGGCAAGCTGGAATCAGCGGATATGACATATGTCAGCAACGTACGGCATATTGCTTTGTTGAAGAAGGCGCGCCAATCGCTGGTAGATGCCTATGAAGCCGCTGATCAATTTGTACCGATCGACATGATCCAGATTGATGTAAGACTGGCATGGGAGCATTTGGGTGAGATTGTAGGCGATACTGCGCATGATGCGTTGATAGATCAAATATTTTCACAATTTTGTCTGGGCAAATAGAACATTCAAGTATGGCTGGTATAAGCCTGCTATCGTTATAGATATACAAGAGCATATTCGGAGTGAAGACCGGAATGTATAAGGAGGTAAGAAAGGTATGGGTTACCAAGGAGGCGACTATGACGTAATTGTCGTAGGCGCGGGCCATGCGGGTGTAGAATCAGCCTTGGCAGCAGCACGGATGGGCTGTCGCACGTTGATGATCACAATTAACCTGGATATGGTCGCGTTCATGCCCTGCAACCCGTCTATTGGCGGTCCTGCAAAAGGGCACGTGGTGCGAGAAATTGATGCACTGGGCGGCGAAATGGGTCGGAATATCGATAAGACATTTATTCAAATGAGAATGTTAAATACTGGTAAAGGTCCGGCGGTTCATGCATTGCGTGCACAAGCAGACAAGTTCTCTTATCAGCATGCGATGAAGGAAACGATGGAAAAGGAACCGAATCTCACCTTACGCCAAGGTATGGTTGAAGAGCTGATTATGGAAGACGGCCATTGCGTAGGTGTAATTACGAAGACGGGCACAGAGTATCGAAGTAAAGCAGTTGTCCTAACCACAGGCACTTATCTGCGCGGAAAAATCATTATGGGCGAGCTGATGTATGAGAGTGGTCCGAACAATCAACAGCCTTCGTTGAGATTGTCTGAGCATTTGAGAGAGCTGGGTTTTGATCTGGTTCGATTTAAGACAGGAACGCCACCACGTGTGCACAAGGACACGATTGATTTTAGCAAAACGGAAATACAACCGGGTGATGATCAACCGAAGTTCTTCTCCTATGAAACGAAGTCTTCGGATAATGAACAGCTTCCTTGCTGGCTGACATATACTTCAGTAGAAACGCATCAGATTATTAATGATAACTTGCACCGTGCGCCCATGTTCTCTGGTCTGATTGAAGGAACGGGACCACGTTATTGCCCATCTATTGAAGATAAAGTGGTACGTTTCAGTGATAAGCCTAAGCACCAAATCTTTTTGGAGCCTGAAGGTAAAAACACATCTGAATACTATGTTCAAGGCTTGTCGACCAGCTTACCAGAGGATGTGCAATTAGCTGTGCTGCGTTCGATTCCGGGGATGGAAAAGGTAGAGATGATGCGCAATGGCTATGCTATTGAATATGATGCAATGGTACCTACGCAGTTATGGCCTACTTTGGAAACGAAGAAAGTTCCTGGCTTGTTCACAGCAGGTCAGATTAACGGTACCTCTGGTTATGAAGAAGCTGCGGGCCAAGGAATTATGGCAGGGATTAACGCAGCTCGTAAGGTGCAGGGCAAAGAGCCCGTCGTATTGGACCGTTCGCAAGGCTACATTGGGGTTCTGATCGATGATTTGGTGACGAAGGGGACGAATGAGCCTTATCGTCTGCTGACGTCGCGTGCAGAATACCGTCTGTTATTGCGTCATGATAACGCGGACCTGCGATTGACTCCGATCGGGCATGATATTGGTCTAATTACGAATGAACGATACGAGCGCTTTTTGGATAAAAAGCAAAAGGTAGAGCAAGAGATTGAGCGTTTGCGCTTGGCGAAGGTTCGTCCGGTTGATATAAATGAGATGCTGGAGCAAGGCGGATCTGCACCAATACAGGATGGCAGTAATTTGTTAACGGTGCTACGTCGACCAGAGATCAGTTATGCGCAAGTAGCACAAATCTCACCTTCACCTATAGCTCTTACTGAGGAAGAACAGGAGCAGGTGGAAATCCAGATTAAGTATGCGGGCTACATTGAAAAGCAATTGATGCATGTGGAGCGTCTGCAAAAGATGGAGAAGAAGAAGCTCCCAGAGGATATTGTATACAATGAAGTTCAAGGACTGGCCATTGAAGCCAAGCAGAAGCTTGAAAAGATCCGTCCGATGTCGATTGGTCAAGCATCCCGTATTTCGGGTGTAACTCCTGCGGATATTTCCATTTTGCTGGTTTATCTGGAGCATTATAACCGCGTAACGGCAGCAAGGGGATTATAATGGACGCGATACAACAGCAATTTAAGCAGCGGCTGGCAGAGCATAGTATTGTGATTAATGACAGTCAGTTAGATCAGTTTGAAACATATTACCGTGTGCTGGTTGAGTGGAATGAAAAAATGAACCTGACGGGTATTACTGAGCGCGATGCAGTGTACACCAAGCATTTTTATGATTCTCTTTCCCTGGCCTTTTATGTTCCGTTAAATGATGTGGGAAGCTTGGCTGATATTGGATCAGGTGCAGGTTTTCCAGGCATTCCTTTGAAAATATGCTTTCCGCAGATTCAGTTGACTATTGTAGATTCATTGAACAAACGTATACAATTCTTGGCCCATGTAGTAGAGCAGTTGGGTTTGGAAAATGTTGAACTGGTTCACAGCAGGGCAGAGGAATTGGGGCGTAAACCAGGATACCGCGATAGCTATGATCTAGTGACAGCCAGAGCGGTTGCTCGTCTCGCCGTATTGAATGAATTTTGTTTGCCGTTTGTCCGTGAAGGGGGACACTTTGCCGCGATGAAGGGTAGTGATCCTACGGAGGAAATCAAGGAAGCTTCCTACAGTTTGAAAGAGCTAAAGGGAAAAATCAAACATGTTCAGGCTTTCCAGCTACCTGTTGAAGATGCAGCCAGACATATGATTATTATTGAGAAAAAAGCGGCTACACCACGGAAATATCCACGTAAGCCGGGTACTCCTTTGAAGACGCCGTTAGTGTAATTGTTTGAAAGAAAGTGAATGTTTCACGTGAAACATTCACTTTTTTTATGGCTGACAAACTCTTTACATAAAAGACACTTTGCTAACATGTGTTCTTGTTTACATGGGGGAAGAAGATGGATAGATAGTTGTCAAAGAGGATGCATAATTTATTATCTGATCCTTCCGAAAAGCTGATAGAGACGATAGGATTATGGCTGGAAAAGTGATAGAATAGAGATAATCGTTTTAATGTAAGTTGACTGCTCCCGTACCCATGAATTCAGATATACATATAGGGCAGTGGGACAACAAATGTCAGGGGTGTACGTGGAGTGTACCCGCTTACGGCGCTGTTTCATATAAAAGGGTCTACGATCCGCGTAAGGAACTGTTTTTCACGAAGCGCTGTTAGTATGGTGCTATTATGAAATTAGGTGGTATTATACGGAATGAAAGAACAATTTTCCAAGCTATTTGGTTTGACGGAGCGATCTACTGGGGACGAAATAAAACAAATTCCAGTTCGGGATATTGTCAGCAGTCCTTATCAGCCCCGTACCATATTTGACGACGAGAAGATTGATGAGCTATGCCAGACCATTAAGACGCATGGTGTAATTCAACCGATTGTCGTTCGTTTCCGTAATGGACAATATGAGATTATAGCAGGGGAACGTCGTTGGAGAGCTGTCACCAAGCTGGGTATGGAAACTATTCCAGCCATTGTTCGTGAGTTTAATGATTCACAAGCTGCATCCATCGCGTTGATTGAAAATCTTCAACGGGAAGGGTTAACTGCGATTGAAGAGGCTGTAGCTTACCAAAAGCTGATTGATCTACATCAGCTCACCCAGGAAAGCCTCGCTCAACGACTTGGCAAAAGCCAATCCACTATTGCTAACAAGATACGGCTGCTTCATCTGCCGGAGAGAGTGAAAGAGGCTCTAATGGAACGGAAGGTGTCCGAGCGTCATGCTCGTGCATTATTGTCATTAGAGACTGAAGAACTACAGTACAAGGTTTTAGATGAAGTCATTGCCAAGGAACTCAATGTGAAGCAGACAGAGGCACGAGTTGCCTTTTATAAACAAGTATCCACCAATAAGAAATCGAAGCGGATTTCCTTTACCAAGGATGTCCGGCTTGCGCTGAATACGATTCGTCAATCCATTGATATGGTGTCTGGCTCAGGCTTGGATATCAAGACCAAGGAATCTGATCATGAGGATCACTATGAGATTGTCATTCAAATTCCCAAACGTAAGTAAGGGATGAAGCGTTCAGGCGGCAGCAATTGCCGCTTTTTCTGTCTAACGCCGAATAAAACCGCAGCATACTCAATTCTATTCTAAAATTGCCGTTATCCGTAAGTTAAGGACTAAGTAACGTCTCCATAGAGCGTTTTGTAGTTATGGAGTGTAGCAGGATTCCGATTAAATTATGAGGTGAATGAAGTGTCAAAAATAATAGCCGTAGCCAATCAAAAGGGCGGAGTAGGCAAAACAACTACTTCCGTTAATTTGGGCGCCGGACTTGCTTCCCTCGGCAAAAGGGTATTGCTCGTGGATATCGACCCGCAAGGTAATACAACCAGCGGTGTGGGTATCAATAAGGCGGACGTGGCAAATTGCATTTATGATGTACTCATTAACGAGGTTGATCCTAGCGAAGCTATTATGAGTACACAGGTTGAGGGATTAGATATTATTCCGGCAACCATTCAGTTAGCAGGCGCGGAAATTGAACTGGTGCCGACCATTTCTCGCGAATTGAGATTAAAAAGATCGCTTCAACTCGTTAAGCATAATTATGATTATATATTAATTGATTGCCCGCCATCGCTGGGTATTTTGACGCTTAATTCATTGACGGCTTCCGATTCAGTCATTATTCCAATCCAGTGTGAATATTACGCATTAGAAGGATTAAGTCAATTGTTGAATACCGTGCGATTAGTGCAAAAACATCTGAACACCTCACTGCAAATTGAAGGTGTATTGTTAACCATGTTTGATGCCCGCACGAACTTGGGTATTCAGGTGATTGAAGAAGTGAAAAAGTATTTTCAAAGCAAGGTTTATCAGACGATTATTCCACGCAATGTGAGACTCAGCGAAGCACCATCACATGGCCAGTCCATTATTACGTATGATCCCCGTTCCCGTGGGGCAGAGGTATATATTGAGTTGGCAAAGGAAGTGGTATCTTATGAGTAAACGGTTGGGAAAAGGACTTGATGCACTCATTCCCTCCCTTATGGTCAATGAAGAAGATAAGGTAGTTGACATTCCGCTCAGCCAGTTGCGTGCAAACCCGTACCAGCCTCGAAAAACGTTTGATGAAGAGTCCATTAAAGAATTAGCCGAATCCATTCGTCAACACGGTGTTATCCAACCTATTATTGCACGTAGTGTATTGCGAGGATATGAAATCATAGCCGGGGAAAGGCGGTTTCGGGCGTCTCAATTTTGTGGGAATCCGACTATACCTGTAGTTGTTCGCAATTTTACGGATCAGCAAGTGATGGAGATTGCCCTGATTGAGAATTTGCAGCGTGAGAATTTGAATGCAATGGAAGTGGCAGTGGCTTATCAGGGATTGATGGATCAATTTTCTTTAACTCAGGAAGAGTTGTCCATGAAAGTGGGAAAATCACGTTCTCATATTGCCAATTTCCTTCGTTTGCTCGCATTGCCTGAAGAAGTTAAAGATCATGTTTCACGTGGAACATTGTCTATGGGACACGCTAGAGCTATTGTTGGGCTCAAAGATCCAGACATGGTAAAACAGTTAGCACAGCAATGTATTGAACAGCAGTGGAGTGTTCGCGAACTGGAGGAAGCTGTACAGCAGTTGGATCATAAACCTGGTGAGGCGAAAGCCAAAGCAAAGGTACGAAAAAAGGACCCCTATATTGACCATATGGAAGAGTCCCTGCGTGAACGCTTTAAAACAACTGTAAAGATCAAGCACAATAAGGATAAAGGCAAAATTGAATTGAATTATTACAGCCAGCAGGATTTGGAAAGATTACTGGAGCTATTACAGTAGTTTGTTGAAATATGGACATGTCTCCTTGAGCAAAATGGAAAGTGAGATATGTCTTTGCTTTGTCTGGAATTGCAGGAATTAGAATGGTTTTGATGGATAAACTAATAGCCTTGTGTTATTTGTTTCGCTGTTCTCAAACGTATAAAATATAAGTATGCAGGTACATGATTTTTGAGGTAGAGGAGTAGAAGCAAGCATATGGCTGAATTGAATGGACTAATCATGGAACAGCTTGCCGGAATCGTTGCAGGGATCGTGCTTATTTTGCTCATCCTGTTGATTGTTATTATCGTGCAGGGTGCAAAGCTGAAGAAGATGCGGCGAAAGTATGAAACCATGATGGCAGGCAGCGGTGTCGAGAATTTGGAAACGCTGCTGATTGATTTGAAGGTACAGATGGATTCGATTGAGGATGAGCAGGAAACCCATCGTGCAAGTATGAAATCACTACGCAGCAAACTGACTGGCTTGAAGGGACATATAGGCATTAAACGCTATAATGCCTTTGGTGAGAGAGGAAGTGATTTAAGCTTCTCTCTGGCTATTGTAGACGACAATCAGGATGGTATGGTATTAACCGGCATTTATAACCGAGATGGTTCATATGTGTATGCCAAGCCTCTAGAAGCGGGACAATCCACCTATTCCTTATCACCTGAAGAAAAAGAAGCCGTTACTCTTGCGCAGCAAGCAGGACAGAACGGTAATGCCACTCCTTAATCGCGGAGTATAGGCTACCAGCAATGATATCTGATAATTTCATTACCAAATTTAGTCTTGTATTTTGTAGCACGAAGTATTCCATGAAGCCGCCGACGTTAACGATACCAGTCAAATGGATATCGCCGACCGGCGGTAATTCTTTATTTACACCTGCTCCCGGCTTGAGAGGGCCTTCTGAAACCTGAATGCATCCAACACTGGAGGTTTGTCCAAGACATGCATCTATACCAATGATATAAGGCTGTTCATACCGGTCTTGTATGCCGTTCAGCGTCGTTTGCAGGTTCATGGCATGTACAGGCTCTTCTAATGTACCGTATAGGTTAAACAGAGGGCTTTTGTAGCGTGCTAAATGCGTACCTACGAGCGGACCCAGGCAATCTCCAGTGGAACGGTCGGTGCCGATGCAAATAATGACGATATTTTGCAGACTCGGCGCCTGGTGCAGATGGAACAGCAGACGATGGATGATGGCTGATTGGATCCCGGGGTCTGTGTGTGATATTTTTAGGCTTAGGGGTTCTTGCCCCGGAATAAAGTCAGATGGATGAGTCATGGAATCTTCCTTTCGCTCTGTAATGGAGTGTGCGGGTTACGCTCGCTGTACCTTGGAGAATAACAATTAGCCTGCGGGTAACATTTATGCTCAAGATAGTAGCTAGTATATGGATAAACTTGTGCTTTTATACTCGAAGGAAGTAGATTATTCATAGCCATATGTTTAAAGTCAGTAGATAAGCTTATATAGTAGAAAATAGAATTCGGGAAGCAGGAAGAGTAGTTCCCTTGTTTAAGGAGGAGTACAGCATGACCTTAATACATTGGTTGGCCGGTAATGTAGGTACGGATGACGTAGTGAAAGATGCGATTCAATGGAAGGATGCTGTATGGAAATGGCTCACTGATAGTACGATGTGGTCAACCTTTTTGTTTGTGATTTTGAAAATTGGGATTATTTTTATCATCACACGTATCTTTATTCGAGTTATTAATAAAATTATAGATAAGTCGATGCAACAAAAAGGAGATAACGGCAGGTTCCGATTGAATACAAGACGCTTAACGACTGTTGGGGAACTGCTGAAAAATGTAACCAATATTGTATTTAATTTCATTTTGATTATGCTGGTGCTATCGCAAATGGGTATTAATCTCGGCCCTCTGATTGCTGGAGCTGGAGTGCTTGGATTGGCTGTTGGTTTTGGGGCACAGAGTTTGGTTAAGGATGTAATTACCGGATTCTTTATTATTTTTGAAGATCAATTTGCCGTAGGAGATGTCATTCAGACAGGTACTTTCAAGGGTACAGTGGAAATGATCGGGCTGCGTACAACCAGACTGGTGAGCTGGAAGGGTGAGGTGTACATTTTACCAAACGGCTCAATTACAACGGTAACGAACTTCTCTATGTCCAACGCGTTAGCGGTAGTGGATGTGCCAATGAAGGCAGAGCGTAGCCTGGAGGAAGCGGTAGGTTTGGTAAAACAGGCAATCCACGGCATTGAAGAGTCCAATGTACAAATACTTAATATACCGGATGTGTTAGGGGTTCAGTCCATGACTACCTCAGAGTATATTGTGCGTGTTGTGGCAGAATGTATGCCGAATACAGGGGCCGTGGTAGAGCGTGATATTCAGAATAACATCAAGAAGGCCCTAGAGGATGAGGAACATCGTCAAGCCGCTTTGGAGACAGCGATAACCCTAGAAAAAGAAGATGAACAAGGAAGAAAAGGGGGAGAGAAGGGTGGAGCGTAAGTCATTTGAACTAGGGGACATTGTACAGATGAAGAAGCCTCATCCGTGTGGAACGAATGAAATGGAAATTATCCGCATGGGGATGGATATTCGAATCAAATGTGTCGGTTGCCAGCATAGTGTGCTGATTCCGCGTGCCAAGTTCGAAAAGAATATGAAGAAAGTGCTGCGATCAAAGGCTAATGCCGACGAGCAAAACACAGAAGCAAATTGAGCCAAGAAAGATGAATGGCGATGAACCAGAATCAGCTTGCGTCACAGTTGCAATGATGATATAATTATCCTTGCTGCGGAAAGGTACCCAAGAGGTCTAAGGGGGCTGACTCGAAATCAGTTAGGCGTCGCAAGGCGTGCGTGGGTTCGACTCCCACTCTTTCCGCCACTAACTTCATTAAATAAACCAATCTCTTACGTCTGTGACGTAGGGGATTTTTTGTTTGTGGTATAAAAGGTCAACAGACTGTGATAAAGTGAAAGGCACTAAGATAAACCATGAGGGTAAGATGGAAGAAACGATTACAAATCTATTGGGGAATGAATAAGGCGTTATAGCAAAAAAATGCTCCTGACAGCAGAGAAACATTGCCGTTAGGAGCACTTTTTTGTTATAGCTGGTTAGGCGGGTAATGATAGCGTTTTGTTTTTTTTGAGCCAGAGATCATCAGAAGGATCGCTGCAATCAAATGGAGAACCCAGCCTACAAAGGGTATCCAGGCCAGCAAAGAAGTGAGTACTCCCCATACGGAGCCGTAGATCGCTTCCTGATTGCGTAACGACAGGATAAGTGTTACTGCGTGTAGGACAAGCATAAATCCCAGAGCCGAGTAGCCGGTCCCCATGACAATAGCTCCCCCCACAATCGGTACGGCAAGCACCAATTCGAATATACCTGATATCCACTTTAATATTCGAGAATAGCTCATCTTTAAACCTCCGTAGATAGTAGGTCTTTGTACTTGGATATATTCTAGCAGAAGGAGCTGAATTAATCTGCATTTTACCAGGATATGCAAAAAGTCCGATAATGCAACAAAGGAGGACCACAAAGGTCCTCCATCGTAGGCGATACATTTTTAACAGGATACGATCTGTCCAATCACATCATGAAACTCGGTGTACTGACAAGCAATACCGTGTTGAAAAGACAGTGTCCTTTTACACAAACCTAACGCTTCTAATGCCCGGAATGGATCTCCTAACAGTTTGTCCGGCTACGTCATCCAACGGAACCACACCTCTCTGTTGTATCGCCTAATCATAATATGGCCAGGATTCCGAGGAAATATACATTAGTGGACACGAGCTTTCGTTTTTTTCTTCCATTTGCGATTATGGTTGGCGGTCTCGGGAAAAGAATCGCCTCTTTCAAGCGTTACTTGCTGTGGGTTTTGGATTTCAGTATGGAAGCTCTTTTCTCCGACCTCCATGTATACGCCGTCGTTTGGGACCTTATCCCCTGGTTCGAACTCAGTCTTTTCACCCATACAGTGGTGCCTCCTTAGATAAATGAATTTGAACTGCAACGGTTATTGTGCGCTGTCTTGAACAGAAACATGCGAAATGAAGGTATACAGATAGTGAGTGAATCAAATGATTTCCTTTATATATGCGAAATTTTTGATGTTCTATAAAATTGTATAAAGCTAATGATATGCAGTGTTAGGCTTGTGTATTGAATTTGTAGGTTGCATTCAGTTGCTCAATTTGGTAAACTGTTTTAGTGCGAGCTTAGGCTCGTTCCTTGCTCTCAACTGAGATTGAGGGCCTTATGTCCATAAGGAGGTGTAAAGAATGCGCAAATATGAAGCGATGTATATTATTCGTCCTGACATTGAACAAGAAGCTGTTCAAGCGACAGTCGATAAATTCCAAGGTATCATCTCTAACGGCGGTGGCGAAATTACGAGTCACGATGTAACTAAACGCCGTCTTGCGTATGAGATCAAGAAATTCCGTGATGGTTCTTTTGTTCTGGTAAACTTCACAGCAGAACCTGCTGTTGTTACTGAGCTTGAGCGTATCATGAAAATTTCTGACGAAGTAATTCGTTATCTCATTACGAACGACGTAGCTTAATTATTGTACGTGATTATGTAATGAACAACGCTCAAAGGAGGGGATTGGATTGTTGAACCGTGTCATTTTGATCGGTCGTTTGACCAAAGATCCAGAGCTGCGCTATACACCGTCTGGTGTAGCAGTAACCCAGTTCACCCTGGCTGTAGACCGTCCGTTTACGAGTCAAGGCGGCGAACGGGAAGCGGATTTCTTGCCGATCGTAACCTGGCGTCAGCTTGCTGAAACATGCGCTAACTATCTTCGCAAAGGTCGTTTAACGGCTGTTGAAGGCCGTGTTCAGGTGCGTAATTATGAGAACAATGAAGGAAAACGTGTATACGTGACTGAAATTGTAGCTGATAATGTGCGTTTCTTGGAATCTAACCGCGATGGCGGTAACGGTGGCGGCAATAGCGGTGGAGCTGCGCGTGAGGAGTCTCCTTTCGGAGGCGGTAACAGCAATAGTGGACGCGGGAATAATAACTCGCGAAACAATCAGGATCCTTTTTCCGATGACGGAAAACCGATCGATATTTCGGATGATGATTTACCATTTTAATTGGGAAAGGACTGACAAAGAATGGGCTTCAGACAAAGAGAAGGCGGAGACGATAACAAAAGACCAGCTCGTCGTGGTGGTCGCAACAAACGTCGTAAAGTATGTTTCTTCACTGTGAACAAAATTACTCACATTGACTATAAAGATACAGACCTGCTTAAAAAATTCATCAGCGAACGTGGAAAAATTCTTCCTCGTCGTGTGACTGGAACAAGCGCGAAATATCAACGTATGTTGACAATCGCTGTTAAACGTTCCCGTCAAATCGCATTGCTTCCTTACACTACTGAATAGTAGTGGGTGGAAAAAAGAGACATTCCCGATTCCGGGAATGTCTTTTTTTGTGATCTTTTATATTGACAACAAGTGCCATCTATTGTAACTTACTAATAATACAATCCATGTTTACCCATAAACTATAGTATACCTTTTAATGGCTTGTGAAATTACAAGCTCCTCAACTCGCCAGAGTAAACATTTCGGCCTTCTGGAATGTTATTTTATATTACATGTAATCTTATTTTTTGTCATTTTCCACAAGTAAAATTCATAAAGTTTACATAAATAGATATTTTGCATTTTTATATTACATAAAAAAAGATATTGACGTGATATTATTTTA
The DNA here is from genome assembly GCF_001719045.1 of Paenibacillus polymyxa. Taxonomy (NCBI): domain Bacteria; kingdom Bacillati; phylum Bacillota; class Bacilli; order Caryophanales; family Paenibacillaceae; genus Paenibacillus; species Paenibacillus polymyxa. The sequence goes on along the minus strand of NZ_CP015423.1, from coordinate 2,839,373 downwards.
CACTTAAGATAAACCTTAATAAAAATGTAATGGTTGTTAATGCACAAAATTGACCAGAGGTCTAAAACACGTGTTTACGCTATTAAAGACAGTAAGGAGGATGTGCAAACTTCATTTTCAAACCTCAAGCTTTAACGAATCACCGCAGGAATGAGACAGGCTGTTAAATAAAGAACCGACTAAGGGGGATTAACAGGATGATGCAGACGAAGAAATGGGTTTCTTTGCTTATGATGCTTACGATCGTTGGTGTTCTGTTTGCAGGATGTAGCGGAGGTGCCAATGAGGCACAGCCACAGCAAGGCAATGCGGGCAATAAAACAGAGGGAAATGAAGCAAGTGCACCTGTTACGGAGGGCGTTATTAAAGCAACTGATCTGTCGCAAAACCCTTCGGGAGCGACTAATCGGAAAGATAATATTGTAGTAGGTATGACATCACCAAAAGGGGTATTCAACCCGCTATTCTGGCAAACGACTTACGATTTATATGTAGTCAGAACAGTATTTGATTCCTTCTTACAGGTGAAGGCGGATGGTACATATGAAAATAGTTTGGCTGAAAAGGTTGATGTATCGCCGGATGGTCTAAAATACACATTCCATCTGAAACCAGGTGTGAAGTATAGTGACGGCACTCCAGTAACCGTGAAGGATTATGCTTTTGTACTCAAAGTGCTGCATGATCCGAATTATGATGGAGAAACCGATGTATTGTCTTTTAAAATTAAAGGCGGTAAAGAATATCACGATGGCAAAGCAAATGATATCTCGGGGATCAAGGTCATTGATGATAATACAGTAGAGGTCACCGTTACAGAAGCAACAGCCTATACAAAGGATTTTCTGGGTGAGCAATACTTCATGCCAGAAGCTTATTACGGAAAAGGATTTAAAAAAGGTAGCCTGGACAGCATCAAGGCGCTTAATAATAAGCCGATCGGCTCTGGTCAGTATGTACTGAAGAGCTTCTCCCCAGGTCAACAAGTCGTATTGGATGCGAATCCAAACTACTTTAAAGGCGCACCTAAGGTGAAATCGGTTATTTTCAAAACAACAACAGAAGAAACGAACCTGTCTATGCTGCAAACAGGCGAAACGGACATGGACAACATCACAGTTACGGAAGACAATGTAGAGGAATTAAAGGCTCTAGGCTTCTTGGACGTGAATATTATGCCGACAAATGGCTATGGATATATAGCGTTTAATCACAAGGAAAAGAAATTTCAGGACCCTAAAGTACGTCAGGCTCTAACGATTGGCTTAAACCGCAAGGAGATTGTGCAGGGTGTATATGGTCCATATGCGAATGTTATTAACATTCCACAATCTACAGAATCTTGGTCTTATACGGATGAAGGTATCAACAAATATGAATTTGATACAGCTAAGGCGAAGGCTTTGCTGGATGAGGCAGGCTGGAAGGTTGGTACTGACGGAATCCGTGAAAAGGACGGCGAAAAGCTGACCATTAACTTCTCTGCGACTGCTGATAATCCAGTAGTAGAGGCCTTGCTACCGATCATGTCCAATAACTATAAGGAGCTAGGCATCAAGCTGACTTCCGAAACTTTAGATTTTAACGCCATTATGGATAAAAAGGACACAGGCAAGTTTGATATGTTCTTCGCGGCTTGGGGCTTAACTCCAGACCCGGATACAACGACTTTTATTACGAATGGTGCACAAAATGATATCGGCTATTCCAATAAGAAGGTCGATGAACTAACGCTTGCTGGTAAGCATGAGCTGGATCAAGAGAAACGCAAACAGATTTACAAACAGCTCTACCAGGAGCTAAACAAAGACCTGCCAACTATTTTTATGTACCAACGCAGAGATATGTGGCCAGTTAATGGACGTGTAACCGGCTTGGAAATTACACCATACAAAGATTTTGAGTTCACTCTGCATAACGCTCAGATCGCTCAATAAGGGTTGCCAATCGTATGCTCAGCTCTCACGAGCTGGGCATATCACTTTATTCGTCTGGAGGAATGAATATGAAGCAGTACATTATTCGAAGACTGCTGCAACTCATCCCCACACTTATTGGCATATCCATTATCGTATTTGCGATTTCAGCCATGGTGCCGGGTGATTATATTACAGCCAAGCAGAACCCGAATATGACGGCCGAAAAGGCGCAGCAGCTACGACATATCTACGGGCTGGATAAACCGGAATACCAACGCTATTTTATATGGGCCGGTAATATGTTAAAGGGGAATATGGGGGATTCATTACAGCATAAGCAGCCGGTAACGAAGGTCATTGGCAATTATGTATGGAACTCATTTATTATCGCTTTTTTTAGTCTTATTTTTAGCTGGTTGATTGCGGTTATTGCAGGGGTATTTTCAGCCAAGTTCCAATATTCGTTATTCGATAAGTTTGTCACATTATTCATTTTCTTATGTATGTCGCTGCCTTCATTTTTTATTGGTCTATTGGTCATCAAAATATTTGCCCTGGAGTGGGGGATTCTCCCGGTTGGGGGCATGACCACAGCAGGGATGGAGCCAGGCTCATGGGCTTATATGGTGGATGTTCTCAAGCATATGTTCCTGCCGACACTCGTACTTACGATGCTGAGCACAGGAAGTCTGACCCGGTATTTCCGTACAGGCATGTTGGAGGTCATTCGTCAGGATTACATTCGTACCGCACGCGCCAAAGGCCTGAAGGAACGTACGGTTATTTTCAAGCACGCACTGCGCAATGCACTGATTCCAGCCATCACACTACTCGGCTTCGAGCTTCCGGCCTTATTTGGTGGAGCGATGATTCTGGAGAAGGTATTTGTGTGGCCGGGTGTGGGTCAGGTCTATCTGGAGTCGATCAGTATGCGAGATTATCCGTTTATGTTGGGCTTCACGATTTTCCTAGCGGTACTTACGCTTATCGGTAATTTGCTCTCTGATGTATTGTATGGCATGGCAGATCCAAGAATTCGCTTGAAGTAGGAGGGATACTATTGTCCGCAGAAACAGTCACGATTGAAACGAATCAAAAGGCGGCGATCCGTCCTGAAGCGTCTCCATGGAGAATCGCCGTTCGCCGTTTTAACCAAAACCGTCTGGCTTTGGCTGGTCTCGTTATATTAATTCTGATGGTTACCATTTGTATATTTGGACCGATGATTTCACCTTATCATTTAGATGATTACAAGCTAGCTGACAAAAATTTATCGCCTAATGCTAAGTACTGGCTTGGGACGGATAAGTTTGGTAGAGATATTTTGCTGCGTACGATGCTGGCCGGCCGTATTTCCTTGACGGTGGGGCTAGTTGCCACGTTTATTTCGGTCATGATCGGAGCGACGTTGGGTGCGTTGGCGGGATTTTATCGTAAAGGCGTGGATACGGTTATTATGCGGATTGCCGATATTTTCATGGCACTCCCTACATTACCGCTGCTTATTATTTTAGGTGCTGTTCTGTCGGATTTGAAGGTCGATCCGTCGAATCGCATTTATTTTCTGATGCTCATTATCGGGATTCTGAGCTGGACGAGCTTGTCCCGTCTGGTCAGAGGGCAGATTCTCACGCTGCGTGAACAGGAGTTTATGCAGGCGACGGAAGCGCTAGGTTTGAGAGACCGCCGCAAAATATTCCGACATTTGCTGCCGAACACGATTCCTACCATTATTGTTACGGCTACGCTTGGAGTAGCGGGTGCGATTATTACAGAATCTGCGCTCAGTTACTTGGGGATTGGCGTTGTGCCGCCCACACCTTCGTGGGGAAACATGATATCAGCTGCGAATAACCTGATTGACTTCCGCAAACGGCCTTGGATATGGGTCCCACCGGGAATGTGTATTCTCATTACCGTTGTAGCGATTAACCTGATTGGCGACGGTTTGCGTGACGCGCTGGACCCTAAAATGAAGAAGTAGGAGACGAACGTTTATGGAAAATGCTTTGATTGAATTTCGTAACCTGAAAACCCACTTTCATACCTCTAACGGAACTGTCAAAGCGGTCAATGACGTCAGTTTTAAAATTCGTGAGGGTGAAACGCTCTGTGTGGTAGGAGAATCAGGCTGCGGTAAGAGTGTAACAGCGATGACGATGATGCGGTTGATTGATTCTCCCCACACCTCAGACGGACAAATCTGGTTTGAGGGCAAGGACCTCCTAAAACTCAATAAAGGTCAAATGCAGCAAATTCGCGGCAATGACATCTCGATTATTTTTCAGGAACCCATGTCTTCTCTGAATCCCGTGCTTACGATTGGGGAACAGATCACGGAGCCATTGCTGATGCACACATTAATGAGTAAAAAAGAAGCACATGCTCGGGCAATTGAGCTGATTAATTTGGTGGGGATTTCACGTTCAGAGGAAATATTTCATTCCTATCCTCATGAATTGAGTGGCGGTATGCGCCAGCGGATCATGATTGCCATCGCATTAAGCTGTAATCCGAAGCTATTGATTGCGGATGAACCGACAACGGCACTGGATGTTACGATTCAGGCTCAGATTCTGGATTTAATGCGGGATTTGAAGGATAAGCTTAAAACGTCCATTATGCTCATCACGCACGACTTGGGCGTCGTGGCAGAAATGGCTGATTATGTAGTTGTTATGTATGCTGGAAACGTCATTGAAGAGGCGCCTGTCATTGAGCTGTTTAAAAATCCGCAACATCCATATACCCAAGGCTTATTAAAGGCGAAGCCCGTCATTAATCAGAAAATGGACCGACTCTATTCCATCCCAGGACAGGTTCCAAACCCAATTGAGCTGGGAGAAAATTGTCATTTTCATGATCGGTGCTCCCATTGTATGCAAATTTGCAAGGATCAGGCTCCTCCCTTGAATGAAAAGGAGAATGGTCATAAGGTTGCCTGCTGGCTATATGAGAAAGAAGGAGGGCAACGGATATGAGCGAGCCTTTGATTCAAGTGGAAGGGCTAAAAAAGTATTTCCCGATCACAGGCGGAATTTTTCAGCGTACTGTCGGACATGTGAAAGCAGTCGATGACGTATCCTTTAACATTCATAAGGGTGAATCCTTCGGTCTGGTAGGAGAATCGGGTTGCGGCAAAAGTACGATTGGACGTACGATTCTCAGATTGATGGATAAGACAGAGGGATCGGTACGATATAAAGGCGAAGACTTGCACGCGTTAAACAAAGAGCAGATCCGTGCGCTTCGTCCGAAGTTGCAAATCGTCTTTCAGGACCCTTTTAGCTCACTGAATCCGAGAATTAAGGTCGGTGAAGCCATTGGAGAGGCGTTGCTGGATCACGGGTTGATTGATCGTAGTGAGCTGCGGAAGAAGGTCAATGAAACGCTGAACATTTGCGGGCTGTCCTCGTATCATTATGATCGGTATCCGCATGAGTTCTCTGGCGGTCAGCGCCAGCGGATCGGGATTGCACGGGCTTTGATTTTGAATCCTGATTTTATTGTGGCTGACGAGCCGGTATCTGCTCTGGATGTGTCTATTCAGGCCCAGATCATTAACTTGTTAAGTGATTTGCAGCAGGAACGCCAATTGACCTATCTGTTCATCTCGCATGATCTAAGTGTAGTCGAGCATCTGTGTAGCCGGATTGGTGTGATGTATCTGGGTTCAATGGTAGAGCTTTCCTCCAAGGAGGAACTGTTCAGTAATCCGCTTCATCCGTACACGAAGGCGCTGCTATCGGCTGTACCGATTCCCGATCCCACGATCAAGAGACAACGGATTGTGTTGAAAGGAGACATCCCATCTCCGGCCAATCCGCCTTCAGGATGCAAGTTTCATACACGTTGTCCTATGGCAGAAGCACGTTGTAAAACAGAGACTCCGGTATACCGCGATGCGGGCGATCAGCATTTTGTAGCCTGTCACTTTGCCTAAAATATAATAATTAGGAAGCAAAATATCCGTCATCCTGAAAGCAGAATTGACGGATATTTTGGCGTGGAATAAAAAAGGTAAAAAAATTGTATCTTTTTTTCGAAAAATTGCAGACAAAATGGATTTTTCATCGTCTAATAAAGTATGGAGGTTATTACGATGATGAAAAAACATTGGTTACGTTGGGCTATTGTCGTCCCGGTACTTATTATATTGATTTTTATTACGCTTGGACCCCGCCTGTTGATCGGAAAGCCGAATGTGGATGCAGAGGCTGCGGTGCTGATGGACATGCATACTGGGGAATTGCTGATGGATGTGAATGGTGATACGCCTATGCCTTCCGCAAATATGTCCAAGCTCATGACTGAGCTATTGGTGCTGGAGGATATTCGGGCCGGACGGTTAGGCTGGAATGATGAAGTGCGAATTAGCCGTTACGCCAGTACAGTGGGCGGTGTAAATCTCTCCCTCCGGTATGGTGAAAGGATGACCGTATCCGAATTGTTCCAGAGTATGGTTGTGTATTCAGCGAATGATGCCGCTGTCGCGTTAGCGGAGCGTTCAGCAGGGAACGAATCAGCTTTTGTGAAGCGCATGAATGGAAAGGCTGCCCAAATTGGGTTGTCGTCCGATAGTCGCTTTAGCAATGCCTCTGGGGCAGGTCAGAGTGAACTGGGGCCGAATCACCCTGAGGATATTCAGGGAGAAACGAAAATGACAGCAAGCGACACGGCAAAGTTGGCCTCCTATTTGATTACGTCACACCCGGAGATTTTGAGAACTTCCAGCCGTACGCAGATGGAGTTGAAGGATAAAGGCATCTACATTAGTAATACGAACTGGATGCTGCCTTCCTTGGCTGGACCGTACTCTTACGCAGGAACGGACGGACTGAAAGCAGGGTACACAAGCGATGCTGGATACTGCTTCACGGGCACAGCTGAGCAGCATGGAAGACGGCTAGTTGCTGTGGTGCTGGGTGCACCGAGCAAGGAAGAGCGTTTTGAGCAGACACGGAAGTTGTTCGATTATGGTTTTTCCCTGTCGACTTCTTTCCCGGTGAGACTGCAAAATTTGGTGAAACTGGCTCCACATTAAGGCGAAAAATGACTTTGAAAGCTACATAGGATACGGATATAAACATGAATTGGGGCTTTGACCGTGAGGTCGAAGCCTTTTTTGGTATGAATTCGAGGAGCTGACCACGCCATGACACTTTTGACAACAAGGTAGTAGACCTTTTATGCTTTGAGGGGAAGTTTCAGCTTCATGTGGGACCAATTTGGTTTAATGAAGAGATGGGATTTGTGACGGAAAGAAGGAAGGTACCTGTTATGGAGAGAAGACATAAGAGAAGGACCAGTGGAAAGCCCAAAAAGAAAAAGAGGTTTACCGCTCTATATATTTCATGTATTGTTTTATTTTTGATTGCAGTGGGAGGCTACCTGTTCCGCAAACAGCTGACACTGGTGGCTTTTGATTGGTTTGTATCACCGACGTTGGAAAGCAAGCTGGAGAAATCCTATCAGCCGCGACGATCCGGGGAACAGCAGCAGCAAGAGACAGTAGCTTACCGTAAGGAACCCTTTTCGGTGCTGTTACTGGGTACGGATCAAAGGCCAAATGAAAAGGCGCGTGGTCGTTCGGATACGGTTATGTATGCAGTAGTACGGCCCGCGGAATCGCGTGTGCTTTTGGTTTCCATTCCAAGGGATACGTACGTACAGATTGCCGGACATGATCCGAATCGCGATGGCGAGGATGATTTTGATAAGTTGGGGCATGCTTATGCGTTCGGAGGCGAAGATATGTCCATGGCTACAGTAGAGAAGTTGATGGAGCATAAGGCCGATTATTATGCTACGATTAATTTCCAGGGTATTCAGGAGGCGGTGAATGCAGTAGGTGGAGTTGTGCTTCCAATCGACAAGCCCATTGAGAATAAGAACCCGCTGCATATCAAGTTCCGTATTGAGGCGGGCAAGCCGCTTTATAATGGTGAGGAAGCCATGTATTATGTTAGATATCGGGAAGATAGTGACTTCAACCGTACAAAACGGCAGCAAATATTTTTGAACGCTATGGCGGATAAGCTGTTGAATATCAATGGAATTACCAAGATCCCGGAGCTGCTCGATATTATGGGAGCCAATTTCAAAACCGATATGGAACCTACTTTTATTACTGGGCTTGGCAAGCAAGCTATTTCGCAGGGGAATCCACAAATTTCAAGTTTTACGATTACGGGGGAAGGGTTCAAGAAGAAGGGCCTGTATTATGACCGGGCTAATGAACAGGAACTTGAATATGCCAGACTCATGATTGCCAACTGGCTAGATTCCGATACAACCCCGCAGACGCTGAGGCTTCCCGACAAGCAGGACATTCAGTGAATAATCAATGGATTTATATTTGATTTTGAGGGGGATTCGTTTCTCATGAATATCGCTTTTTTCTTGCTTCCCAAACAGGAAGTTGCTTGTGTAACGGCGGATGCTACTTTACGGCAAACGTTGGAACGGATGGAATATCACCGTTTTACAGCGGTTCCTATTTTGGATAAAGAAGGTAGATATACAGGTACGGTTACAGAAGGTGATCTGTTGTGGCATATGAAAGAGTCCGAGGGGAAAATCACCTTTGAAAACGCTTCTAAGTTCATGCTTAAGGACGTTCCGTTGCGGGTTACGATGAAGCCCGTATCCATTGACGCGAACATGGAGGATTTAATTAATTTGGCTAAGGTACAGAATTTTGTGCCCGTCGTAGATGATATGGAACGGTTTATTGGCATTGTACGTCGCAGCCAGATTATTGAGTATTGTGAAAAATTTGTATCCAGGGAATCGCTTAATACTTCAAGCTAAAATAAGCAGAAAAGCTGCTCCGAAAATAACGATTTACCCTATGGGGTAACAGTTATTTTCAGAATAGGATATGCTATAATGGAGAATAAAGCTTTTTCAGAGGGGTGTGACTCTTCATCATATGCCTAAAGAAATGGATGTAGTTAAACGAGCCAAGGTTATTGAATGGCTTAAAACAGAGGTGCTTGACCAAGTCTCCCGTCTGTTTAAGGCGATGTGGGAAGGCAGTACAGCCCGCATCGGTGATTGTTTGGCGAGTTTGGTGATGAGCAGTTATATTTTGGGGAGGCGCCTTGGAGTGTCTTACCGTGAATTGGATGATCTACTCATCGACAAGCTAAGAAAGCACAGAAAAGAAGGACACCAGCTGGAGGATTGGTATCAGGACATTTCCGCACTGGAAGAACATATGCGTAAGAGGTGAAAACGTTGAAATTCCGCTTGGCAACTGTAGCATGGAGCGTCATTTATTTGCTTCTGCTGCTGACTCTATTGACACCATTAAGAATCATTACCGTATTTTTGCTGATTGTGCCTGGCGCTGTATTGTTTTCATCGCTGCCTTTCAAAGGATTTCTGGTCCACGTCATACCGGTGCTGTTAATTATAGCGCTACTCGATGTGTATTCGCTGCTCCCTGCGATTTATTTTCTGATTCCTTCAATAATGATGGGACGGATTTATAAAAAGGGAGGACCTGCTTTTCAAGCGTTGATGACCGGAATGGGCATTATTTTAGCCGAGTTGTTGGTTGTTCTGTTTATCGCTACGTATTCCTTTGGATTTGATCTTTCGCAGTACCTTCGTGATCAGGCTGCGATATCGGCAAGTATTGTACAGCAGGTTTTGAGTGCTAATCCGATGTTTTCAAACATGAATTGGACGGCAGAGGATACGCAGAAACTCGGCACAATGCTGATTGGAAAAATTCCGTATGTGCTGATCGTGACCTCGTTCATATTGGCGGTGATTACGCATGCTTTGGCACGTCCGGCATTGAGCAGTCTCGACGTACCGGTACGCAAAATGAAGCCTGCCCGCGAGTGGAGGCTACCGCGCGCGCTGATCTGGTATTATCTGCTGGCAATTGTAATTGAATGGATAGCAGGGTCTTCCGATAGCAGCTGGATTCAAATGGTTTCCATTAGTATGCTACCGCTGATTCATGCATGTTTTATTATCCAGACGATTGGTTTTGTATACTTCTGGACGCATAGCCGTAAAATGAGCCCGGTGATTGCGTTGCTGCTGTCGCTCGTCGTTCTGGTGTTCCAGCCGCTCCGCATTATAGGTATTATTGATTTGGCCTTTCCGCTGCGTGAAGCTATTACAAGATCAAAGAAATAGGGTGAACAGTCATGCCTAAATTTCTACAAAAACGCTGGCACGGCTATCAGACGGTCTGGGCGTTTTTACTGCTGCTGGTGCTTGTCATATGTATTTCCATGTACAACTGGGAACTGGGTGTGATAGGACTGCTGCTGTCATTCTTGCTCGGCGGGCTGATGCTGAAGACGGAATTGGATTTTCGTCGGGAACTGAATCAATATATCAGCGGTCTTTCCTTCCGGATCAAGCGGGTGGAAGGGGAAGCGATTAGTGCATTGCCGTTCGGCATCATTTTATACAGTGAAAATCGAACGGTAGAATGGCACAATCGGTTTGCCGGGGAGATGTTCGAGGAGCAATCACTGATTGGTGAGTCTCTTCAGGATTTGTTTCCTCAACTCGCAGGTGCTCTAAGCACCAAAAAGGAAACAAAGGAGCCTGCTCGCGAGCTGAAGGTGGAGCTACAGCATGATGAGCGTCATTATCAGTTTCTGATTGTGCCCGATGAGCGTCTGATATATTTGTATGAAGTAACGGAGTTGGCGGTGCTACGCAAGCAGTATGAAAACGAGCGGTTGGCGCTCGGTATCGTCATGCTCGATAATATGGACGAGGCTGCTCAGGGGATGGACGATCAGCAGCGCACCGCGCTTATTGCGAAGGTGTCAAGCGAGATTACATCCTGGGCTAATCAGTACAATATTTATTTACGTCGATTATCTTCTGAGCGTTATCTCATTATGCTAAATCATAAAGCGCTTCAGGAGCTAGAGCAAAGTCGATTCGTCATTCTGGATACCGTAAGGGAAATGACGGCGGATTTGAAAGTACCGATGACACTGAGTATTGGCTTGTCCTTCGGTGCAGATAGCATCAAGGAGCTAGGCGAGCTGGCCCAATCCAGTCTGGATATGGCGCTTGGACGTGGGGGCGATCAGGCAGCAGTGAAGGCGGGACAACGCCTGTCCTTCTACGGAGGCAAGTCCAATGCTGTCGAGAAGCGGACCAGGGTACGTGCCCGAGTCATTGCACATGCGCTACGTGATCTGATGCAGGAGAGCGACCGTGTGCTGATTATGGGACACAAAATACCGGACATGGATGCAGTGGGAGCGGCCATTGGTGTGTGGAAGGCTGCGGCACTTTACAATGTAGAGGCACATATCGTACTGGATAAATCCAATCCGTCTATCGACCGAATGATGGAGCAGGTAAACAAGGATGAGAAGTTATCGCAAGCGCTCCTGACGCCAGAGCAGTCGCTTCAGCTAATGACTGAGCATAGTCTGCTGGTCGTGGTGGACACGCATAAGGCCTCCATGACGATTGAGCCGCGTCTAGTGCAGACGGCCAGCCGGGTGGTGGTTGTCGACCATCATCGTCGGGGCGAGGAATTTATTAACGATTCGGTTCTGATCTATTTGGAGCCCTATGCGTCATCGGCCTGTGAGCTGGTGACCGAGCTGCTGCAATATATCCATGAGAAGGTCCAACTGACACCGCTGGAGGCAACATCACTGTTGGCAGGGATTACGGTGGATACCAAGCATTTTTCCCTGCATACAGGCTCGCGTACATTCGAGGCAGCCGGCTTTTTACGGCGTAGCGGGGCAGATACAGTTATGATCCAGCGCATGTTAAAAGAGGACCTGGATGAATATATTGCTAAGGCGGAAATTATTAAGCATGCTAAAATGATATATGGGCATATCGCAATTGCGGTGACAGAGCCCGGACAGAAAATACCGCAGCTCCTGATTGCTCAGGTGGCGGATTCATTACTCAATATGACGGATGTACTGGCCTCCTTTGTGGTCAGTGAACGTCCTGACGGCCTGGTGGGGATCAGCGCCCGTTCACTCGGACGCATGAACGTACAGGTCGTCATGGAACGGCTAGGCGGCGGAGGACATCTGACGAATGCGGCGGTTCAGCTGGATTGCCCGCTGGAGGAAGCCAAGCGCAGAGTGGTCGACGTGCTGGCCGAAATTGATGGGGAAGAGGGGTTATTTGAATGAAAGTGATATTCATTAAAGATATGAAGGGCCAAGGCAAGAAGGGGCAAATTAAGGAAGTTTCGGACGGTTATGCAGCGAATTTCCTGTTGCCGCGTGGTGTTGCCCGTCCAGCGACAGAAGGAAATATGAAGACGCTGGAAAATCAGAATGCTGCGGAGGAAAAGCGTAAGCAAGAGGAAAAGGAAGAGGCGCAAGCGCTCGGCAAAAAGCTGGAAGAGACAACGGTTCAGCTCAAGGCGAAGGCTGGTGAAGGTGGACGGCTGTTCGGCGCGATTACAAGCAAGCAAATCGCGGAGGCAGTAGCTAAAACTGGCATCAAGCTGGACAAACGCAAAATTGAGCTGGAAGAACCGATTCGTACGTTGGGCGTGACTCAAATGACCGTTAAGCTTCATCCTGAGGTCAAAGCTACGCTGAAAGTACAGGTGACAGAAGAATAATTATGGGCGGCGAATTTTTTGATCGGATTCCTCCGCAAAATCTGGAGGCTGAACAGGCGGTTATCGGGTCTATTTTGCTCCAGTCTGAAGCACTGATTACCGCAATGGAGCGGGTGCAGACCGAGGACTTTTATGATAAGGCTCATCAGATGATTTACGAAGCAATGATTGAGCTGGGTGAATCCGGACAGCCGATTGACTTGGTTACGCTGACCTCGAAAATTCAGGACAAGGGACAGCTAGAGGATATCGGCGGTGTCAGTTATCTGGCGAAGCTGGCTCACGGGGTGCCAACAGCGGCTAACGTGGATTACTATGCCCAGATCATTGAAGAAAAAGCGATGCTTCGTCGCTTGATTCGTGCAGCTACACAGATTGTGAGCGAAGGCTATAGCAGTGGCGAGGATGTCGCTGGTATGCTGAGCGATGCTGAGCGCAAGATTATGGAGATATCCAACGGGCGCTCAGGTAGTGGCTTTATTGCCATCCGCGATGTCGTGATGGAAGTGTTTGACCGCGTTGAATTGCTGCATCAGAATAAGGGCAATACGACCGGAATTCCGTCTGGATTTGTTGATTTGGACAAGATGACGGCGGGTTTCCAGCGCAATGACTTGATCATTGTGGCCGCCCGTCCATCCGTAGGTAAAACAGCGTTCGCTCTGAATATTGCGCAAAACGTTGCAGTTCGGGCAAAAGAGACAGTAGCCATCTTCAGTCTGGAGATGTCGGCCGCTCAGCTCGTGCAGCGGATGATTTGCGCCGAGGCCAATCTGGACGCGAACGTCATGCGGACAGGTGAATTTAAAGGTGACGACGATTGGGCGAAGCTGACGATGGGCATTGCAGCCTTGTCAGAGGCGGAAATCTATATCGATGATACACCCGGCATCACTGTGGCTGATATCCGTGCCAAATGCCGTCGTCTTAAAGCGGAAAAGGGACTGGGTATGATCGTAATTGACTACTTGCAGCTGATCCACGGACGAGGTAAAGCAGGCGAGAACCGGCAGCAGGAGGTATCTGAAATTTCACGGACATTGAAACAAATCGCTCGTGAGCTTGAAGTGCCTGTAATTGCCCTCTCCCAGCTGAGTCGGGGTGTGGAGCAGCGTCAAGACAAGCGGCCGATGATGAGTGACTTGCGGGAATCGGGTTCTATCGAGCAGGATGCTGATATCGTGGCGTTTCTGTACCGGGATGATTACTATAATCAGGAAACAGAAAAGAAGAATATTATTGAGATTATCATTGCCAAGCAGCGTAACGGCCCGGTCGGTACGGTAGAGTTGGTCTTTCTCAAAAATTATAATAAATTCGCTAATTACGAGCGTGCCCATTCGGATGCGTTCGCCGGATAACATATTAGTATCATTAGAAAAGGCTCTTTCGACGCGGATTTCGCGATCTCGAAAGGGTTTTTTTTATAGGATTCACGTATTTTCATATAAGGAATGAAACTCTCAATTACGAACAATACTATTTTCATGTAATATAATGTTCGCTTTTTATTTGACTTTAAAAAATGGTGCTGTTACACTTATAGTGCTGCTTCAACGCAGTGGGGAGATCATTACGCCCGGGGCTTTCCGAACCTACGGAATGTCTGCGACGGACGTTTTTTCCTGCTGTCCGAGAACGCTCCATATCTGCTCGCTCAGGCGGTTGAGGTTGGATATGCGTAGTGTGTCAGCTCAAAATCAGAGTGTCTGTGGGCACTCCACGGAGGAATGAAACATGTCAACTGTAGTCGTTGTGGGAACACAATGGGGAGACGAAGGCAAAGGTAAAATCACGGACTATCTGGCGGAAAGCGCTGAAGTGGTAGCCCGTTACCAAGGCGGAAACAATGCTGGTCATACGATTCTCATTGACGGTAAAAAGTACAAGCTGAGCCTGATTCCATCCGGCGTTTTTTATGAAGATAAAAAGTGTGTTATTGGCAACGGCATGGTAGTAAATCCAGCCGCTCTTATTGAAGAAATTACTTACATTCATGATAATGGATTTTCCACGAAAAATCTGGTCATTAGTGACCGTGCACATGTGATTATGCCGTACCATATGACGCTGGATGTGCTGGAAGAAGACCGCAAAGGTCCTAACAAAATTGGTACTACCCGTAAAGGGATTGGCCCTGCTTATATGGATAAGGCTGCACGTAACGGTATTCGTATTGCTGATTTGCTGGATGCAGAGGAATTCGAAAAGAAGCTGCGCCACCAAACGAAAGAAAAAAATCAAGTGATTGAACAAGTATATGGCGGCGAGCCATTGGATGTAGAAGCAATACTGAAACAGTATCTGGAATATGCTGAATTTATCCGTCCTTATGTAGGCGATACGTCTGTCGTGTTGAATGATGCGATTGACGCAAATCAAAAGGTACTGTTCGAGGGTGCGCAAGGCGTTATGCTCGATATCGACCAAGGTACGTATCCATACGTTACGTCCTCTAACCCGTCGGCTGGCGGCGTATGTATTGGTTCCGGTGTGGGACCATCCAAGATTCAACAAGTCATCGGTGTAGCTAAATCGTACACAACTCGTGTAGGTGATGGACCCTTCCCAACTGAGCTGAACGATGAAGTCGGCGATTACATTCGTGAAACAGGTCATGAGTACGGTACGGTTACAGGTCGTGCTCGTCGTGTGGGCTGGTTTGACAGCGTCGTTGTGCGTCATGCCCGTCGTGTCAGTGGGTTAACGGGTCTTTCCCTGAACTCGCTGGACGTATTGACTGGCCTGAAAACGGTGAAAATTTGCACAGGTTACAAGTACCGCGGCGAGGTGATTACGCATTATCCGGCTAGCCTGAAAATGCTGGCGGAATGCGAAGCGGTATATGAAGAAATGCCAGGTTGGAGCGAAGACATCACTGGTGTGAAAACGCTGGAGGAGCTGCCTGAAACTACACGCAATTACGTACAACGCGTGTCTGATCTGACAGGTATCCCAATCGCTATTTTCTCGGTTGGGCGTAATCGCGATCAAACGAATCAGGTGCTTCCGATTTATTTGTAGGACAAGAATGATATAGCTATTGATACACGTTCAAAGAGAGAGGCTGTTAGTAGCCTCTCTCTTTTTTTATTCTGTGAAGTGTTAAATGGTATCTTCCCCTTTACATAATCTTATCTTCCTTGTCGATTTGTGATAACAAACCCTCTCTATAATCCAAATAGAAAAGAGATTCGGACGTCTAGACGTCTTGAGAGGGATGAATTATGAACTGGTATCTTCGCTCACTCGGCACACGCAAAATTGTAGAATTCATTGTGCTTATCATCTTCGTCATTTTTTTCCTGGGGCCACTGACCAATCTTCTCCTTTTGGCGGTTTCGGGAAAATGGCAGTATCCTGCACCGCTCCCGCAGAGCTTGTCACTGGAATGGTGGAAGTTTGTACTTACCCAGGATGATGTACTCAGCTCGATTTCTCTATCCTTCCTGATTGCGATTACCGTTACGGTCTGCTCCATTATCGTATGTATTCCTGCTGCTTATGCCTTTGCACGAATTTCTTTCCCGTTCAGTAAGTGGTTCCTTTTCTCATTCCTACTTACGCATGCTTTTCCAAAGATGGGTTTGTATGTGTCTATTGCCGTACTATTCTACCAATTCGGGTTGATGAACACCTTTGCAGGCATTGTGCTTATCCATATGGTAAACACGCTCATGTATATGACCTGGATTCCTTCCTCTGCCTTCCGCAGCGTACATCGTGCACAGGAGGAGTCAGCGCGGGATGCTGGAGCCGGACCATTTCGGGTGTTTTGGAAAATCACCTTTCCTATGGCGCTGCCCGGCATTGTGGTCGCCTCCATTTTTACCTTTCTTGCTTCACTGGATGAAGCACAGGGGACACTCCTTGTCGGAACGCCGGACTATAAAACAATGCCGGTCATCATGTATTCCATCATTGCTGATTATCCGAGCACAACAGGCGCTGTTTTCTCAGTCATTCTTACTCTGCCAACGATCATTCTGCTATTGGCAGCCAAGCGTTTTGTGAGTGCCGATGTCCTGGCAGGCGGATTTCAGGTGAAATAACGTAATTGGTCAAAAGAGGAGTTTGTAAAATCCTGAAAAAGGAGCCTAAGCTAATGCCCATTCAATTATCCATTCAAGAGTTAACCAAGCGCTTCAAGACAGGAGACGGAGTCAAAGGCATTTCACTTGACGTGATGAAGGGAGAGCTGGTGACACTGCTGGGACCTTCCGGCTGTGGTAAAACAACCGTGCTTCGCTCCATTGGCGGCTTTTTGGACCCGGACAGTGGCGACATTCAGATTCAGGGTAAAAGCGTACTCAAGCTGCCGCCCGAAAAGCGTCCGACGGCTATGGTGTTCCAAAGCTATAATTTGTGGCCGCATATGACCGTGTATGACAACCTGGCTTTCGGGTTGAAGATTCGAAAGGTGAAGAAGTCAGAGATCGACCGTCAGGTGAAGGAAGCGCTAGCGCTGGTTCGGCTAGAGAGCGCAGAGCGTAAAACGCCGGGACAGCTCTCGGGCGGTCAGCAGCAGCGGGTAGCACTCGCTCGGGCTTTGCTGCTAAAGCCTGATGTATTGCTGCTGGACGAGCCCTTTTCCGCGCTTGATGCCAAATTACGTATGGAGATGAGAGAGGAGCTGCGCGATATCCAGACCCAGACGGGGATGACGATGGTGTTCGTCACCCATGATCAGGAGGAGGCGCTGTCCATTTCCGACCGCATCGTCGTTATGAATGCGGGCCGGATTGAGCAGCTCTCTTCACCGCAGGAGATCTATGACAAGCCACAGTCACTTTTTGTAGCAGGTTTTATTGGCCGGATCAATTTATTAAAGGGGGTGAGTACAGGTCGCAGTGTCTCTGTGAGCGGAATACCGTTTGCACAAGAGCATGAATACACGGGTGAATCCATGGTTGGTGTAAGGCCAGAGGATATTGTTCTGACGACGGAAGAAAAAGGTTCTCTAGCCGGAACGATCAGACAAGTGATGATTCTCGGGCATTATGCGGAAGTTTCGCTGGATAGCGGTACCCATCATCTGAAAATGTTTGTGCCGCGTGAACGAGCGACCGAGCTGCGCAGTGGAGAGCATATCAGATTCAGCTTCAGTAAAATTGTTACTTTTCCAGCAGCACAGTGAAGATTCACGATCAACCTCTATATCGCATCAATGTCCATCACGAACGCATCATCTGGTGATGCTGCGAACTTGTGCAACTATCTAAAGGAGGCAACAACGTGTTTGGGAAAAAGAATATGAGTCTGATTTTGGCAGGGGTACTTAGTTTATCGTTGTTGGCTGGCTGTGGAAACGGCGGTAATGCCGCCACGGCTACAGGGGAAGCCAAGTCTACAAAAGCGGGAGCCGCTACCGGAACGACGGAAATCTCCCTGTACACTGGAGGGTCTCTGAACGTCAAAGAGCTGTGGGAAACGTTAATCAAGGACTTTGAAGCTAAAAATGATCATGTTAAGGTCAAACTGGTGTATTTGCCAGCAGGAACCGGAGGTGCATCTACACTGGACCGTCTGATCGCAGCCAAGAAAAGCGGACAAACCGATACAGATATCGACCTGTACGAAGGCAGTCTGGATGACATCACTAAAGGGGTAGGCGAAAAACTGTGGGAAACGGTGGACGCTGCCAAGGTTCCAAATTTGAAGAATGTGGATGAAACGTATCTCAAGCAAGTCAACAATCAGGCCATTCCATACCGTGCTTCTTCGGTTGTCCTTGCCTATAACAGTGCAAAAGTAGCGACACCTCCCAAAACAGCCGAAGAGCTGTACACGTGGATTCGCCAGCATCCGGGCAAGTTCGCCTATAATGATCCGTCCACAGGTGGATCAGGCAGCTCATTTGTGAACACGGTTATCTATAATTTCCTTCCGCCAGAGGCGATGAACAGTGATGATCCGGCAAATATGAAAAAATGGGATCAAGGTTTCTCACTGCTCAAGGAACTGGGCCCTTCAATGTACCAAAAAGGAGTCTATCCTAAGAAGAACCAAGGTACGCTTGATATTTTAGCAAGTGGAGAGGTAGACATGGTTCCAGCCTGGTCTGATATGGCGCTCGAACAACTGGCTAAAGGGCTGCTTCCAGACACGGTGAAACTGACACAGATCGACCCTGCTTTTACAGGTGGCCCCTCTTATCTGATGGTTCCTTCACTTTCCTCCAAAAAAGAAGCAACCCAGGAATTCTTGAATTATATACTGACGCCTGAAGCGCAAACGGTGGTTATTAATAAAATGTACGGCTATCCGGGGATTAAGTGGAATCTGATGCCAACGGAACTGCAAGAGAAATTCAACAGTGTATCTTCTGGATACCGCAGCTTTAACAGCGGAGAGCTTCAGCAGGAAATCTACAAACGCTGGCAAAGTGAAGTAGCGGGCGGTTGAGCATGAGTTCATTGTCCAAAAGGGGGATGCTGGGGCTTGCCCTGGTCATCCCGTCTTTTCTCATTTTGCTGGTCGTCGTTATTATTCCGATTCTCTATGCCGTGAAGGAAAGCTTGATTGATCAATATGGAACGGGCTACGGTCTAGCTAACTATATTCGGCTGTTCACGGAACCTGCCATGCGTAGAAATATCATGTATACGATTAATGTCACGTTAGTCTCGACGGCCCTTACTCTGGTCATCAGCTATGCTTTGGCGATTTATCTGAGATTCGGCAAAGGAGTTGTCGTGAAGTGGATAGGCCGCTTGTATTTTATTCCGATGTTTGTTCCCGGTGTAATTGCAACGTATGCGATCATTACCATGTATGGCAATCACGGTTGGGCTGCACGTCTTTTGCTGCCGCTCGGCATTGAGACGATTCCGAGGATTATTTATGACTACAAAGGGTTGGTGCTGGCTAATTTGTGGTTCAACATTCCGTTCGCAACCATGCTGCTCAGCTCGGCACTTGCCAGCATTCCAAACGCTGTCGTCGAAAGCGCCAGAGATGCCGGAGCCAGTACGATGCAGCTGTTTGGGCGCTTTATTTTACCCCTTTCCTACAAAACGATGTGGGTTGCGGTGACCTTCATTTTTATGGGGATCATGGGTAGCTTTACGGCTCCCTTCCTGATCGGTGCCAACTCGCCGCAGGTGCTGGGTGTTGCGATGCAGCAGGTATTTTCCAGCTATCAGGAGACGCGTACGGCCAGCGCAATGGCAGTGTTTATGTTTTTACTGTGTTCTTTTATGGGCTACTTTTATATTCGGACAATGGTGAAGGATGCGGATGCCAGCTAGACCGCCGTTATACACTAAGGAGGTTACAGGGATGAACAGCCAAGCAGAGGTGCAAATTACCGGGTTTAGTGGGCGAGTGTGGGAAAAGGATCTGCTGGATTGCGGTTATCGGATTGCATTACACAAAGCGGAGGTTGAGCTCAGCCCGGGAAACGGGTTCCGGTTTAGGTTCTCCATGCCAGAAGACGGATACGCGGAGCTTGATCTGTTCGCCAGATCAGACAGTGACTGGGCTGCGACAGATCGAGAATCTGCCTTCGTACGCCTCTACCTGAATGAAGCCTATAATCAAGATGTCATTTTGTACTATGGCAGCAGTCAGGGAGTGTATACCCGTTTGTTAGGATATTTAAAAGAAGGCGATTATGAGGTCTATGCCGAATTTCGCGAACTGGAATCGGCTCCGCTTGTATCTCGAGCATGGATCGACGGGGTTGAACTGCGCTGCGTGGCTGATTCCTCTCCAAGATCGCTGATTTATCGCCATACCCCGCTTTTATATGGCCGCAATCTGTCACATCCCTATGAGAATCGCTTTACGGATACACCGCTTGTTTTGTTCTATTCCGTGGAAGGGAATGAGGAGAAGACAGTCATCGAATACCAGATGATGTTCAGCCATGAAGATGAGGGAACGCCCGCGCCGCTGCTTATGAGCAAATGGGGAAGAACCACCGATATCGAATGGATGTACCGCGTCGAGCTAGATGCAGGGGACAATGTTCTGGAAGCTGTTTTCCAGGGGGCACATCATATTACGACTGCGTTTAATGGCAATTATGATCTGGGTGGGCATCCTGTTCTCCAATCCGCAACAACTAACGGAAACTTTAAGGATGACATTTCATCGGACTATCGTTTTATGCTGCCACCTGCTTTCCAGTGGAAACCAGAGGAAGAGCCGCGTGAGGCGGTCATGAACCGTTTTCCTTTTGCCTATCAGGTCACTGGGTGGGAGATGGAACGTCAGCAGGAGCTGGAAATACCGTCACAAGCGTCTTCCATTGCACTTGCACACCAGCGTAGCTATGTGTTTATCCAGACTTCCAAACGCCCCTTACGGGATTCAGACAGAGAATCGACTCCAGGGTCCAAGCCGGGCTTCAATCGGCGTGAGGAAGATGCCTGTGTCGATATCCAGCTTCGTCTTCATGGCTCGGAGCAGTGGTATTCATCGTGCCATCATGATCTGAGACTCGGGGATTTTAGAGCCGCTTATGAGGGGGCAGAGTCACATTTTTCTACCACAATCAAGCTGTCTGGAGAGGCTGTGCTTGAGGATATAGCTGAAATCAGAGCCGTATTGCTGGAAGGCGGTGCTGACAGCATGGAAGTAGCCGGACTGTGTGCCTTTACGTTAAACAAGGATAATCTCCCGCAGTTTCCAGGTATTCGTACAGACCGGGTGATTAAGCTGACGCGGCTTCAACCCGTGGGTGTTTTATGGGCGGCAGACAAAGACATGTCGGGTGATGAAGAACATCCTGTGAATGATATGGTAAAGCATGTTGTGGATGAACTGTCTAGCCAGGATGGGGAGCCATGAGCAGACTACTGTATGTGGAAGGAACGGTCGACAGAACCTGCACTCAGAGCCATATTACGTACTCTTTTCATATTCCACAGCCGACTGAAACGATCCGTATTCACTTCTCTTACACGCCCAAGTTATTGGAGGATCAAGAGCAAGCACGAGGAATCATTGAGGAAAGCATGTGCAAATACGGATACGACGAGCCGGGGCATTCATCTGATCTGTGGAAGAAGTATATCCCGCTGCAAAATTTATTAACGCTGTCTGTCGATGATTCTCTCCGTCACCGTGGAAATGCGCACCGTCCCGAGATGCAGCAGGAGCATTGGCTCGGTTCGTCTGCGGCTTCGCCGGGATTCCTCGCAGGAGATAATCCGGCGGGCATGTGGCGGATTACGGTCAGTCTGCATGCCGTTGTAACCGAGACGCTTGCCTACCAAATTCATGTATTGGGGGAGGAAGCAGCATATGCTTAAATGGATTCCAGCTGAGCTTCACACCCATACGCTTCACAGCGACGGAAAGCAAACGCTGGAGGAGCTTGTTCAAAGCGCAGTGGATCTGGGACTTGAGTGCATCGCTATGACGGATCACAACACGCAATCGGCACTCGCGGATCAGGAACAGGTTCAGCGGCAGTTTGGTCTCCCGATCATTTCAGGGATGGAGTGGACGACCTTTTACGGGCATATGCTGACGCTTGGGGTTGACCGCTTTATCGACTGGCGTGTGCTGGGACCAGATGACATCCATGAGGGGATTCGGCAGGTGCATGAGCAGGGAGGCATTGCAGGGATTGCCCATCCGTTTAGGATCGGAAGTCCGATCTGTACGGGGTGTTTTTGGGAATACACGATTCAGGATTGGCATGAGGTGGATTATATAGAAGTCTGGTCAACGCTTATGCCATCTATTAAGCGGGATAGCCAGCGGGCGTTTGCCATGTGGACCGATTTGTTGAATCAGGGGTATCGCATCACTGCGGTAAGCGGTCGGGACTGGCATGTATCTAAACCGGATGATGCGCTTCCGGCTGTTACGTATCTGGGGGTTCATGATGAAGCAGAAGAGCGAGAAGGCTTAGCAGACCGGGCAGTTGAGGCGATTCGCCACGGTTCAGTGTCAGTTACGATGGGACCGTTACTGACGATGTGGGCACAGATTAAGGGCAGAGAACATCGTTATCACATCGGCGAATGCATAGAGCTGACTGTAGAAGATTCACTATCGGTGACGGTTCAATTGGATGTGGAAGCAAGAGCAGCCCATTACAACCTCAAGCCTCAGAATCTTCGTCTTCTGCTGACAAGTAGTCACGGAATATGCTCCGAGATTCAGATCCCTGCTCACACAGGAGAATATACGCTATCATTGCAAGATCCGCTAGGTAAGGGCTGGATACGAGCTGAGCTTTACGGCTGCATGGAAGACTGCGTGATGATGATTGCTTTTACGAATCCGATTTATATGGCTTAACACAATAGAAAGGCTGGGCTTCGGACGGTGTCAACAAAACAAGAGAACATAAAGCAGCGTATAGAAGAATATATGAAGGTTAATGAAATGGGTCCGGGGGATCGGCTGCCGTCGGAAACTGCACTTTCCCAATCGTTTCGTGTCTCGCGTACGACGCTACGGGGAGCTATTCGCCAACTGGAATCGGAAGGTAAGCTGCTTGTAAAACACGGGAGTGGCACGTTTGCGACTTGCCCGCTGCCGAGTATTCCAAGCTCGCTGGACCGCCTGTACAGCATCGGGGACATGATTCGTTCGGCAGGGTTACGGGAAGACGAGCAGCTAGAATCCATTCAGAGAATCTCGGTTTGTCCTCCTGATATTGCCGAACAGATGAGATTTTCCGAGAATGAGCCCATGATTGCTCTAGAGCGTACACGCACTGCCAACGGAGAGGCTGTAGCCCACTCTATCAACTGGATGCCAGAGAAATTAGCCAGACCCATTCTGGAAGGTGACTCTTTTTCAGGCTCGCTTTTTCAGAGTCTTGAGTTCAAGGCGGGGGTACGAATTGTCGGAGCGTATTCTGAGCTCACCGTTCCCAACTATGACGACGCACATATGACACGTCTGCTGAAGCATCCGCAGGCTACGGTATTACTATTGAAGCAGCTTCACTATGATGAAATGAACAGGCGGGTGCTGTATTCTCTGGATTACGTCCGCAGTGACATTTTCCGTTTCTGGGTGCGTCGTACGCGCTGATTCGATCAGAAGGTGGCATCTCCTATTGAATTGTGCTAGTTTTACATATTCCATGGGTTAAAAATCGTCATATCTCGTCAATACTGATCTATATGCACTTCATGATGATACACACATGGCAGGATGCGTATAAGGAGGTAACGGGATATGAGGTGGCTTGGATGGCTGCTCAAAAAAGGAATGACAGTCGTGTTGGTTAGCGCACTGACGCTGGCAGTGACAGGTGTAGTCGTTAATGCTTATGTTCAATCGCTGCTGCGGCAGTTTAACATTCAGCTTGATCATCAGCCCATATGGGGATTGGGTTGGCTAAAGGGCAATGCGGGTACGGACCAAAGCACAGACACGGGGAAGAACAAGACGACAGGGAGCAACTCGGGAAGTGTAACACCGCCTGATGATGCGTTGCCTGTCATGGGACAGGGCTTAGAAGAAAGCGGAAGTGAGGCTGGTGGCGCAGCCAATGGCAAGGCATCTCAGGAGGGTGCCACGTCGGCGGGAACATCAGGCAATGAGTCTCGGAAGCAGGCAGAAGGTACAACAGCTACACCTGAAACAAGTATTGAAGGCCACGATTTGGTTATTACGCCCGACCATTTGACGGAAAAGAAGAACAATTTACCGGCGGCACAGAAGCAGGAGATTTTTGCGATTCTGATGAATAAGCTGCCGCCGGAGGAGATGCAGAAGATATCAGCTGCGATGGAAGGCGGTCTCACCGAGCAGGAGCTTCAGGATATTCAACAGGTGCTAGCGAAGTATTTGACCAAAGAGGAATATAACAAGCTGATGGATTTGCTTAAATGAGTATTTTGCAAAATCCTGAATAAATAACGATGAATTCAGGGGCAATGTGTATGCTCAAAATAGGACTGTAGAATCCGCGCCATGCGCGGATTTTTTTGCGTTCCAGGAAGGAATTGGAGTGTAGTTGAATTCTTTGTAAAGGCTATGTTAAAGTAAACAGTGTTGTGAAAAGGTTAAATTTTTGAAACCTTTTACGCAACTATGCAATGGTAGATAGCGACTAATATCATAGATGCTTGTGAATACAGGCTAGATCCATAGTGTGAAAGACCAATAACGAACGCATTTATATAGAGATAAGATATGCTGAAAAGGAGAGAGTCATTTTGGATTTGAAGGAGCAGGATTCACCAGACAGCAGGAATGCAGCTTCCGACGTTGCAGATAAGTCTGCTGTGAAAGCGGGGAAAATAGCAAAGTGGTTGAGCGGTCGGAGAAAATGGTTGAGCTGGACGGCAGGCGGTGTGGTGATTGCAGGCAGTCTTATTTTTGCGAGTAATCAGTATGTCGGAGCTAACACAGTTCCTTATTATAAAGTGTATGTAAAAGGCGTCGAGGTCGGAAATATCTTGAATGAGCAACAACTTAAACAGCTGTACGCAACGAAGAGCAAGCAGTATAAGGATAAGTATCCCGGCGTCGATATGGTGCTCAATACGAGCGCGGTAACGACAGACATTGAGAAGGCATATAAAGCGGATATCGACAGCGCAGCTACGCTGAAGAAGCTGGATGGTATGCTGACAGCGTATGCCAAAGGGGTAGAAGTGAAGGTCAACGGACAGACGGTTGGCATTGTAAAGGATAAAGCGACTGCACAGGCGGCTTTAAAGCAAGTACAGAAGAAGTACACACCTGTGGGTGAGGGTACATCTACAGGTATCAAGGGGCTGGTTCGCAAAACATCTGTGGGCAGTAGTCATGCGAGTGCTAGTACTAAAACCCCTAAGGCATGGCTGGAGTCTGCCAGTATCCGTGAGAAAATCGCGTATGAGCCTGTGAAAGCAGACCCGAACAAGGTGCTGACAGAGGCTGAAGCAGTCAAAGTGTTGACTGAGGGGCGTGAGGCTCCTATCACGTATACAGTGCAAGAAGGCGATTCTTTGTCGTCGATTGCAACTAAATTTAATATGACCGCTTGGGAGATTAAGCAGAACAATCCCGGCTCGCGTGAGCTGTATTTGCAAATTGGAGACGAATTGAAGCTCACTGCTCCGAAGGCTCCAGTTACAGTGCGAACAGTAGAGAAGGTCGTCGAACAGATTGCCATCGAGCCTGAGGTTGAGATTCGCCAGAGCGATGAACTGAAGGCAGGGGTTACCAAAGTAGTCAGACCAGGACAAGTAGGTCTTAAAGAGATGGACTATCGTTTGACCAAGGAGAACGGTGAGGTTGTGCAAGAGGAATGGCTCGGTCAAAAGGTGCTGCAGCCGTCTGTTACTGAGGTGGTTCTTAGAGGAACGAAGGTCGTGGGAGAAGGCTCAGGACAGTTCGCTTGGCCGGTGTCCGGCGCATCGATGTCGAGTAGCTTTGGCGCACGCTGGGGACGTATGCATGAGGGTGTCGATTTGGTCGGTAGTGCTGACATTCACGCATCAGATGAAGGCGTGGTAACATTTGCAGGTCAGCAGAATGGATACGGCAATGTCATTATGATCGATCATCGCAACGGCTACCAAACCGTGTACGGGCATTTGAGCAGCATTGGCGTTCATGTAGGACAGGTGGTTCAGCAAGGCGAGTCGATCGGGGTCATGGGGAACACAGGACGCTCGACCGGAACGCATTTGCATTTTGAAATTCGTAAAGATAATACGCCACGCAATCCAATGACGTATTTAAGATAGGCTGGATGTTTATATCGAGAGTTACATGATTTATGAGGATCAAGGGGAAAGGCCATGTTTTTCTGCATGCTTAACAGTAGGTGCAGGCATGGTTTTTTTCTGCGTAAAGAAAAGGGTCTGGAGAAGTAAGGGAATGGCGCATGGGTATGATAGAATAGAATAAACATCTTATAGGTACTGACAAACGAAAGTTAATTATAGATTATGATCCGTGAAGAGAGGTGAACGCTGTATGCAGGGAACGATTCTGGTAGTGGATGATGAACAGCCCATCGCTGATATTTTAAAATTTAACTTGGAAAAAGAGGGCTACCAGGTGATTTGCGCCTTCGATGGAATCAGCGCAGTGGATATCGCGGTCAAGCAGCAGCCTGACCTGATTCTGCTAGATCTAATGCTGCCAGGCATGGATGGCATGGACGTATGCCGCGAGGTACGTGGGCATCAGCTCCAGACGCCGATTATTATGCTGACTGCTAAGGACGGCGAAATCGACAAAGTGTTGGGGCTGGAGCTGGGCGCGGACGATTATGTGACAAAGCCGTTCAGCACGCGGGAATTGCTGGCACGAGTGAAGGCACAGATGCGCAGACAGCAACGCGGCGGGGCAGGCCAGTCGGAAAGCCGGCCGCAGGAGGATAAGCAGGGGCTGCGCGTGGGCGATCTCTTCTTTGATACGGACATGTATACAGCTTACAAAAACGGAACACCGCTTGATCTGACGCACCGCGAATATGAGCTATTGCACTATATGGCGAAAAATGCCGGAAAAGTCATGACGCGGGAGCATTTGCTCCAGGCGGTATGGGGCTTCGAATACTACGGGGATGTACGGACAGTAGATGTGACCATTCGGAGGTTGCGCGAGAAGATTGAGGAGAACCCGAGCAAGCCGGAGACCATCCTGACGCGCCGTGGCCTTGGATATATCGTGAGCGGGGGCAAAGGTGGCCTGCGGGCATGAGATGGCTGTCTTTCTTTCGTACCATTCATGCAAAGCTGATTATTATCTATGTGTTGCTTATCTTGGTGGCTATGCAGCTGATTGGGGTTTATTTTGTCAGCTCGATGAAGAACTCTCTCACGAGTAATTTTACGCAGGATTTGCAAGCACGGGCGGAGATGCTGTCCGTGCTGGCGGAGCAGGATCTGAGTGGCAGTGACGGCAAAATGGAAGAAGACAGCGTGGAAAGCCTGCGTGCACGCGTGAATAATTTGTTCGATTTCAGCGGCGCGGAAATTCAGGTGCTGGATGCCAGCGGCAAAGTGTTGATTACTTCCCAAGGCTCACACGCCGATTATGTTGGACGCAAAAATACGCAGACAGTGGTCAGCCGCGCACTCCAAGGTATCCGTGATAACGAGGAATACATGGTGGACGAGGATAATGTCCGCAAGAAGGTAGTCGCCAAGCCTGTTATCAGCCAAGGCAAGATTGTCGGCGCGGTGTACATCGCCGCTTCGATGACCGAGCTCTACGATACGATGAAACGCATTAACAATGTGTTTCTCTCAGGTATGCTCATTGCTCTGGCGCTAACGGCTGTGCTGGGCGTGGTATTGGCCCACACGATTACGCATCCGATTAAGGTGATGACACGTCATGCAACAGAGGTTGCCGAAGGAAAATTTGACCAGCAGATGCCTGTATTTGGGGATGATGAGATCGGCAGGCTCAGCGTGGCCTTTAACTATATGACAGGCCGTTTGCGTGAAGCGCTATCCCAAAATGAAGAGGAGAAGGAGAAGCTCTCCTCCATCTTGACCAATATGAGCGACGGTGTGGTCGCTACTGATGACAACGGCCGGGTCATTCTGGTCAACCGTCGGGCCAGCGCCATGCTGGGCGTGAACGAAAACGAAATGACCGGCAGGCATATCGCGGTACTGCTGGGGATCGACCCGGAGGAAACCGAGGCCCTGTATAGCGGATCTTCGGCCTCCACGCTCTTGCAGCTGGAGCCAGCCGGTCAGGATGAACCCATCGTCATCCGTGTGACATTCACGCCAATTCATCGGCGGGAAATTGGCATTACGGGAACGATTGCCGTGCTCCAGGACGTGACGGAGCAGGAGGAAATGGAGACGACACGCCGGGAATTCGTAGCGAATGTATCACATGAGCTGCGTACTCCGTTGACGACCATCCGCAGCTATGCTGAAGCGCTGGATGACGGCGCGATGGCTGAACCGCAACTCGCGGAGCGTTTTGTAGGTGTGATCCGCAACGAGACAGAGCGTATGATCCGGTTGGTTACGGATTTGCTGCATCTGTCACGGCTTGATTCCAATGAGGCACCTTTGCGGATGCAGCCTGCGGATGTGATGGAGATGCTGGACGAAGTCGCAGATCGGTTTTCTTTTCAAATGAAGCAAAAGCACATTCGCTCAGGGATGTTCGTAGAGCAGGGAATCGGTAAGGTCGTGATCGACCGGGACCAAATTGAGCAGGTGCTGGACAACCTGATGTCCAATGCGTTGAAATATACGCCAGATGGCGGGAGTATTCGGATTGAAGCTCGCCGCAACAGTGAGGGAATGCTGTCCATTTCGGTACAGGACACCGGAATTGGTATTCCCAAAAAAGATCTGGACCGGATTTTTGAACGGTTTTATCGTGTAGACAAGGCGAGATCGCGCAATATGGGTGGCACGGGACTGGGGCTGTCGATTGCCCGGGAAATTGTAAAGGCGCATGGGGGCCAGATTTTTCTGGAATCGGAATACGGTCAGGGAACCTGTACGACCTTTACGCTACCCATGTCGAGTGAAGGGAGGGAAGCACAGTGAAGGAACGTTTGAAGTCCTGGACGCTTATTTTGCTGGTTGCTTCCAGCCTGGTACAGACTTATTTTTTGATTTACCGCCTTCCAGGCAGTGATTCTGTACTCACTTCAGAAACGAACTATGTCAAAACCGAAAGCATGGGGCAGGAGAAAAAAATTGAGAACCTCGTGTTTCCTGATAAAATGCTCATTCACCAAGGTGAGAAGAAGCATACCGTTTTTTATCCGGGTGTTACTTTTTACGATTTAATTTATACACGGCTGGAAAGCCGGAGCTTTAACAACTTCCAACGTCGAAGTATCCAATCGGCAGACTGGACGCAGATTCGCAGCGAAAATGAAGGCATCGAATTATCTTTTTCAGGCGGAGTCCCGGTTTCATTACTGGAACGGGTCATGCGTCTGACGCCGGATTCGGTGTTTCAGGGAGAGACGATTAACCGCATTTGGATCTATATAGACGAAAAGAATGCCAAGCCACATGCGCTCTTTTTCAGTGCCAGAGGCGATGTCGTGTATGAGGCGAACCAGTTCGACATGACGGTAGAGGACATTCGGCAGCATGTGAATTTCGGTGAAAATGCCCCGTTGTACGAGCTGGTGGATAATCAGTACTACATTCCCGTGAATGACCTGGAAACTGTGCAGCCTGTGGTGTATGCCGGGTTGTTTACGACGGAGCAAATGCAGCGGAACTTGTTCTTCGATCCGGGGATTACGCGCAATATTCAGGAGAAGGACGGCTCACAAATTTACACGGACAGCAAGCGTAGTCTGCAAATCAAGCAGGAGCAACGATGGATGAGCTATACCGATCCCAGTGCGCCAGGGGCAAGTGGAAGCAGTCCAATTAGGGATGTGCTGGCCGCAGTTGATTTTGTGAATCAGCATGGCGGTTGGGATGCTTCGTACCAAATGAAATTAAGAAGCAGCGATGAAAACCGTACGACTGTGATGTTTCAGCAGTATTATGGTGCTTATCCGGTGCTGGATACACCATCGTTCCGCTTTGGTACTATTTCGCTGCAAATCCAGCAGGAAACGGCTTCTGTCTATGAACGTTCGCTACTGTATCTCAAGGGAGGAGAGCAATCCTCGAAGAAGGTTATGCTGCTGGGTGGCGAGCCCTTGAAGAAGCAACTGGAGACTGTAGCAAAAGGGAAGACAATTCGTGATCTGACTCCTGTATATCAACCGGAGCTGACCAATGATGGATTGAAGCTTGCTCCTGAATGGCGCGTTACGCTCAGTGACGGTTCTGTTGCAGAAATTCATGCTGTTCCTGTAACGACAGCATCCAACACAACACAAACGAAGCCAGACCGGGAGACAAAGAGGTGACAGGAAGGGGGAACGGGAATGGATTGGAGCCGCGCCAAGAACGTATTGATTTGTACATTTTTGCTGCTCAATGTGGTATTGGGTTACCAATTGTGGCATGATGCACAGGAAACGGCAGGGCCGAATCTGGATTTTACTTCATTGGATGAAAATACGCAGCGTTTAATGGAAGAGAAAAGCATTCAGGTGCTGGCTCCGATTCCCGGCGATACCCCGCAGCTGCCTAAACTTTCCTACACATACGTTCATAGTGGAGAAAAGGATGATCGTGTGCAGCTGGTGAAGCCGGTGGACAGCAAACTGGTATTCACCCATGACGCGCTAGTTGAGGCATTGGAGCCACAAATCAAGGATATCGATAACTTTCAGTACGATCCGCTGGATGTTCAGGAGGAATTGGCATCCGGACAAGCAGATGCTTTTGTACTTCATCCGCTGGTTCAGGGCAAATGGCCGCTATTTAATGTGAAGCTGGCTCTGTTTTACAGCAATCAGAAGATTACAGGGTATCGCAAAATTAAGGTCGATCTCCAGCCTTCGGATGAGGCAAAGAAAATGCTGCCTGCGTCCAAAGCACTGGCAAGGCTGATCGATGGCTATTTGCCGCGTGATACGATTGTGAAGGATATCCGGCTCGGTTATTACGGACAGACCTTTAACTCCGATAGCCAGGTGGCTGCCCCCGTGTGGCGGTTTATGCTGGACAACGGGAAAGGTGTGTATTATGTGCAGATGAACGGAGATGTCATTAGTCCAAAGACAGAACATACAGAAGGGTCTTGAACAGATATGGGGATTTCATTTACCGTGCTGTCGAGCGGTTCGACCGGCAACGCTACCGTTGTGCGGAACGAAGACACGACATTGCTCATCGACGCAGGTCTCAGCGCGAAGCGTATTGACGAATTGCTGAAAGAACGCGATCTGAGCGGAGAAGAGTTGGATGGTATTTTGGTCACGCATGAGCATTCAGATCATGTTAAAGGACTAGGCGCCATGGCGCGTAAATATAATTTACCTATATATGCTAACGAGAAGACATGGTTTGCCATCAGCAATGCTGTTGGGCAAATCGCAGACGATAACCGCAGAATATTGGAGACAGGCGCAACGCGGGAATTTGAGTCATTACGCGTGGAGTCTTTTGGCATATCCCATGATGCGGCTGAGCCTGTAGGGTATAGCTTTTATGATGGGGCAGAGAAACTCAGTGTAGCGACCGATCTCGGCTATGTCAGCGACAAAGTGAAACAGGCGATATCAGACGCGGACGTATTGGTACTGGAGTCTAATCATGATGTGGAAATGCTGCGTATGGGGCGTTATCCGTGGAACATCAAGCGCCGTATTCTCAGCGATATCGGTCATTTATCCAATGAGATGGCGGGCGCGATTCTTAGCGAGCTGCTGACAGGTCGTACGAAGCGAACGTATTTGGCACATTTGAGCCGCGACCACAATATGATGGAACTTGCGAAGCTGACTGTACGTGGGGCGATGGAAGACCGCGGCTGTTTTTACAAGGACAGTGAGTTTCGATTGTGCGATACGTACTATGATCGTCCTACACCTTGGGATAAGGTAAGTGAGCCATAAAGCTGTCCAGCTCGGCGGCTTTGCGTTCTACCTCTTCACGGGTCACGACGCCTTTGTCCACCAGTAGTTCAATCAATGTACTTAGCGCCAGTGTATTGCGGTAATGCTCGTCTTTCAAATCCGCAAGCTTGGCAGCCATGCGAACTTCATCCATAGCCGAACGATGTGAATTCATCATATATTCCTCCTGTAAAAATATTTTAGAAATGGCGTGCAATGAGCTTGGTTCTGCCTGTGGTTTTGCTGGGTGCTGTGATACAATAAAGCTAACAACGGAAAGCTTTCTGAAGGAAGG
This sequence comes from Paenibacillus polymyxa, assembly GCF_001719045.1. NCBI lineage: Bacteria > Bacillati > Bacillota > Bacilli > Caryophanales > Paenibacillaceae > Paenibacillus > Paenibacillus polymyxa. The sequence continues at coordinate 2,807,178 of NZ_CP015423.1, read as the reverse complement.
CTCTCAACGAAAGTATAGGCAGCTTTAAGCGGACGGGAACAGGCCAGAACGTCTCTATGAGACGATCATTTTATAATAGAATAGAAGACTTGTTACTATTGTAGTCCATTGGTTTGGAAATCATTCCTCTTTTTTCCTCTATTCGGAGTCAGATTCGGCGTGTATGCTAATTTATGAGATTCGGTTGCTTAGGAAGGCACCATTTGTGGTGATTAATAAGTAGGCCGGAACGATTGGTTGCTGGATTCCGATGATAAGGGATATTCAATCCATTTGAGATGTTCAACGGAGCAGGTTCTCTGTAGCATAGGTTGGCGCAAGCCCGAATAGCCCTAATTTTTTAGTGAGTGTCGGTGCATGACAACGAAGGGGAGAGGATTAGCATGGGCTTGTTTGAGGACGATTTTTATTCAACGAAGGTATCCACACGTGCGGCTAAAAAAATGGCATTTAAGGCGCGCCGTGGAGAACGGGGACGTTGGCCACACAGGAAGCGTGGAGTAAGTCCGGTGCAAGCTGCTGTCATTAGCGGTGCAGTCAGTGCAGTGATTGCCGTGCTTCTGTTCAGCTTTATTACAGGTCTGCCCTCCACTACGGCGGTAACCGGAGCCAGTCACTATCCCTTGCGGCAAGCAGCGGGTGATCCGTATGACCGGATTGTGCAGGCGGCAGCCAAGGTGCGCCCAGCCGTCGTCAGCATTGTGAATCTAAAAGAGGAAGATGGTAAAAGCACGGAACAATCCGCGCTTGGATCGGGTGTCATTTTCCGAGTGAGTTCGGGCAAAGCCTTCATTATGACAAATAACCATGTGGTCGAAGGATCGGATGATCTGGATATTGTAACGGTAGACGGTGTCAGAAAAGAGGCAAAGCTGATCGGCAAGGATCGCATTAGTGATATCGCTGTACTCGCAGTGGACGATAAGGGCATTAGCACGGTAGCGGATATTGGCGACTCCAGTAAACTTCGTCTGGGTGAGACGGTCATTGCTATTGGCAATCCGCTCGGCCTGGGAGACACGCTTACCTCCGGTATTGTGAGTTATACCAATCGCATCATTCCGATTTCTATTAACCAGGATGGCGTGTACGACTGGGAGCAGCATGTTATCCAGACCGATGCGGCGATTAATGAGGGAAACAGCGGCGGCGCGCTAGTCGATCTGGACGGACGTGTGATTGGCATCAATACGATGAAAATCGCTGATACAGGTGTTGAGGGACTTGGTTTCGCCATTCCCGCCAATGAGGTGATGAAGACGGTGAATGAACTGGTTGAGGACGGCAAGATCACCCGCCCTTATCTAGGGGTATACACGGTCGACCTCAATAATGAATATGCACCGCTGGATGAAACTCAGCGCAAGGAGCTTAAGTTGCCGGACAGCGTGAAAAATGGGGCAGTCGTTCTGGAGGCCCATGGTCCTGCCAAGGAGGGTGGCTTGAAGCTGAACGATGTCATTACAGCGTTTGATAGCGAACCGATTAACTCTACGCTTGATTTACGTCGCTACTTGTACGATAACAAGAAGATTGGCGATGAGCTGAAGGTTACTTTTTACCGGGCAGGCAAGGAAGAATCCGTGACATTAAAATTAACAGATAAGCCGGAAGGCTAAGGTAACTTATAGGCTTAACTATAAAAAGGCGTTCACCGGCTTAGTTCCGGGAACGCCTTTTTTCGATCTTCTGCTGCGCCTTAGATTAAGATGTCGTTCCCGTCACACGGGTTCCGCTCTTGGTGATTTTGTATGTCACCACATCGCCACTCCAGAAATGGAACTTCAGCGTGACGTCACCATCTTTTACACTATTAAAAAATTCAGGCAGCAGCTTGATGCCATTGGCATCATAGGCAGGGGCAAAGGTATTGCCAAATTCCTTATAAGGTGTCCAATCCTGTGGACCGGCATTGCCACCATTCGTATAAACGGCTTCCATCGTGGCAAGCTGGCTACCGCGGAATTCCGTTGGAATGGTAAAGGCTTGCGTAGTCCCTTCGATAGCACTTAGTTTTGGAGTATCATACACGACGACTCTAAAATTCCAATCCGCCCCCTTGTTAAACTTAGCCGTAATGACGGCATTCTCGCCATATTTACCGGAAGTGGTCAGGCTGGTGAGCAAGCTGGTTTTGAAGGTTAATGTGTCTCCACTCAGCGTGTAGTCGGTGTCCTGTTTCAGTTGCTTACTGCCGGTATGGAGTGATTTCAACTGATTGCCGTTCAGGTTTAAAGTGACCTTGGTATCCTGAACAGGAGAGTCTTTCTTCAAGTGAATGAGGTCACGATCTGCATTGGAGGAACGCCCTTTTAGGCTGGCCTTAATGACATTAAAGAGTTCAGGATCAGACCATTTGTACGTTGTCCGGTTAAAATGCTGGCCGTTATCCCAAAGTATGCCTGTTATTTTCTTCTCTTTCATATAATAGGTCAGGAACTCGAAGAATTTTAGCTTTTCGCCCTGTTCAATAACGCCTGTATGTTTATCGAAGCCGAGTAGGCCGTATTCACCAACAATGACTGGGATTCCCTTGGCTACAAAGGTGTTATAGACGTTATCAAAGGTTTGAACAATATCGTTCTTGGTATCTCTCTCAAATGTAGTATATCCGGCAATGTTCACACTGAAAGGCCAGAAGCCATAATAGTGGACGGTTGCAATCAGGTTGGGATCGTTCAGCTTGGTTATCGTGTTATACAGCTCGTTGATTTTGGCCTGAGCAGGTGATGTATCCAAGCCAGGCAGAACAAGGGGGCGAGTGGCATTTTTACCGCCAGAGGCACGGACAATTTTGTGGAAGGATACATTCAGTTCTTGGAGCATCTGATTCATTTTCGCTTCATCCGTTGTCCCCCCTTCAGAGAAACGGGGTTCGTTAATACTTTCAAACATCAGCTTGTTAGGTTGATCTTTAAAGCGCTGGGCAATTTGTGTCCATAATGCGTTATAGCGAGCCAGCACCTCATCATGTTTGGGCTCCATACTGCTTACCCATGTCCATGAATCATGATGGACATTGATCATGACGTACAGATTGGCATCTAGTGCCCAGCGAACAACCTCTTCCACACGGTTCATGTAGGCAGACTCAACGGTATAGTTGGGTGCTGCTCCAATGTGCTTATCCCAGGTGACGGGAATACGAATACTTTTGTAACCTTGGGCAGCAATTTGCTGGATCAACGCCTGGGTAATGCGCGGATTGCCCCAGGCTGTCTCATCCGCCCCGACAGCATCCAGAGAATTCCCTAAATTCCATCCAGGCTGCATGGCTTCCACATACGATTGCATGCTGCTCGCAGCCGCAGCTTGTGGTGCTTGTCCGTCAGATTCGACAGCAGCGGCAACGGATGCGAACGTAGATAACAATAGGGTGATGGAAAGCGTCAACGACAGCAATGAAACGGGTCTTCGTTTTAACATAACAGGCCCCTTTACAAAGTTATTTTTGAAAGCGATTTCCAATAAAACATTACCATACGATTTGAATATGGAATACCTGTATAATTCATGTAAAAATCATGTGTTAATTAGATATTTTAATTTTGTAAGCGTTATTATTGAAAAAACACAGAAATGAGTGTAGAATCTATGGCCCTACGTGGATTGTAGTATAGCATCGGTTTTGTAAATACAAAAGAAAGAAGGAGATGAATATGAATAAGTGGGACACGGAAGAGGCCATTCGACGTTGGAATATGCATGCAGGAAACTTTACTGCCAAGTACACTGAGGAAGGGGATCGATCTCGCGAAGTACTGCTGAATCCGGCATTGCAAGCCTGTATGGGATCTCTCGGGGGCAAAAGAGTGCTGGATGCCGGCTGTGGCGAAGGCTATCTAAGCCGGAAAATGGCCAGGGAGGGTGCGTTGGTAGAGGCTGTCGATTACTCGACAGAGATGCTGAGGCTAGCCAAAGAACGAACGACGTCAGCGTTGGGAATTACATATCACCATGGCAATCTGGAAAAGCTGGAGATGTTCGGAGACCAGAGCTTTGATCTGATCGTGTCCAATATGGTCATCCAGGACTTGGCTCATTATGAGCAGGTGATTGCCGAAATACAGCGATTATTAGTTCCAGGGGGCCGCTTTATTTTTTCTATTCTGCATCCGTGCTTTCAGACACCGCAGAGTGGTTGGGTGAAGGATGAGACAGGAAAAAAGCTGTATTGGAAAGTAAATCAATATTTCAACGAAGGTCCACTGGAGCAAGCAATCCCTTATGATCAGGAAGAAAAGTTTTTATACTTTCACCGTACGCTGGGCAGCTATGTACAGACCATTATTGAGGCGGGTTTGCTGTTGGAAGGGATGATCGAACCCAAGCCTTCTGCCGAAATGTTGGAGAAATATCCCCATTTTCACGAGGACTTGAATGTCAGTAATTTTCTTATTTTTACAACCAGACGCCTCGGGTAAAAAGCAAGCCCTTTCCTTTCCCCGTCAAGTGTGGTAGAACAAAAGAAGGCAGTTTTGACACACCTACAACAGGAAGAGCTTCAAACGGAAAGGGATGCAACTGGAATGTACGTGGTATGTAAAGAGCATGTGGAACTAGCAATTGATATGTTCGTCGATGAATACGAGGATGCACCGGATGTCGTCGATCTCAAGGAAACGAAATTTTCGGATTGGGACCCTCCGGTGAAGTGCAAGGAATGTGAGAAGAAAGCAGAGTTTTTGGTCGTCTAAAAAACAAGCACGGGCGTTTCGGGGAGAAACGTCCTTTTTGTATACTAGGATTTATTACATACATAGAGCTATATTTATTCCCATCACGTGCTGAGACAGGAGTGAACGATGGATGGACCCTTTGCTACATTCCCTATTTCGTCCGCTTCAAGTCAATGGAAGTGATCCCTCCACATATTATATCGAACAAAAGCCGTCTGCTGCGCTGAGAGCTTACGTGGCCTGTTATTGGGAGTCCGGTCCGGCTAATAGGGTGGTAGAAGAGAATCTAGCAGCTTCGTGCGAAGACACCGCTTTGCTAAGCTTGCCGCAGGAAGAAACCATGGAGCGGGTATTACCTGACGGCTGTACGGATATTCTATTTGAATACGACCCGGTGAGTAAGCGTCAGGGACTCTCGTACTGTGGGACATTTACGCAACCGTTTGTGTCTGCCAGACAAGCAGGGTCCGAGACACGCATTTTTGCGGTGCGATTTTTTCCCGGTGGGGCACATTATTTTCACGGGATGCCGACTCATTTGTTTACAGGTGGTAATTATCGCTTGGAAGATCTCTGGCCCGAAAGCATCGCCGTCATAGGTGAGCGCATTATGGAAGCGCAGAATTTCAATGAACGGGTGCGCATAATGGATGAGTATCTTAACCAGCTTCTGCTGCGCCAACGCACGAACGATTGTGACCTAATGAAAAACTTGCTGCATCGCATCTTTGTGAGCGGTGGGAGTGTGGAGGTTAGGGAGCTTGCGGAGCGTGAGGCGATCAGTGAAAGGCAGCTTAACCGCAAGTTTGGACAATGGATCGGAATCAGCCCCAAAAAGTTCAGTGAAGTCGTCCGCTTCCAGAGTGTTCTGCATAGTATCCAAAGCGGCGGGGGGCTGGATTGGACGGAGCTAGCATTGAAGCACAGCTTTTTCGACCAGGCGCATCTAATCCGCGATTTCCGCAGGTTTTATGGCGATTCTCCGCTTACTGCGGCTAAGGATTTACGGAAGTTGTCCGATTTTTACAATACACGCCCAGAGGCTTCGGCTATACTCAAAATATGAATAAGAATGGCAAAGGAGAGATGTGCATATGAGTGGAACGCTGCAAGTTCGAGATCATTTGCTGAATGAGCTGGAGACGGGAGTACGGACGGGGGAAGCCTTGATCCGTAAAATACGCCCAGAGGATTGGAACTTTCGCCCGCAAGACAATTTCCGCTCACTACTGGAGTTAGTGCATCACTTTGTGCTTATTCCTGCTTCGGATCTTGCGATTATGCAGGAGAAGTCCGAGGGTGAAGTGGGAAGCATTGAAACCAGCCTGTCCGAGGTGGAAGATCCCGAGCGCTTGGCTGCGACTTTCAGGGAAAACTTCGAGGCCTATAAGGCTTATATTCTTTCGCTTAGCGAAGACGATTATCTGAATCGTTCGACGAAAGCTTTCTATATGGAGCATGGACATTTGCAGGTTCAATGGCAGATTGAGACCTTGACCCACGTATTCCATCATCGTTCGCAGATTTATAATTATCTGAAGCAACTGGGACATGAAGTGAGCTTTTTTATGTTGTACGCTTGAGTATGTTTGTGAAGATTTATGGAGGGCACCTGTGCGGTGCTCTTTTTGGTTTTATTCAAGGCCTTTTTTAGGATGGAATGGCTTACTCGAACGCGCGTGAAACTTCTTTACTAACTCGTCTGAGAATCCCGATTTGCTCTTCGTTCAATCTGCTGGTCAACGCAACAAATTCATCTACCGCCTCTTGCCGAATAATTTCGTCTTTAGTCATATGTTCTTTGGAAAACATCAATTCACTGATAGACACGTTTAAGGCGGTTAACACCTTCTCTAACGTATCAATCGAAAAGTTTCTTTCGCCTCTTTCTAATGCACCAATATATCGATAGTCCAAGCTTGCGATGTCAGCCAGTTTTTGCTGTGTAAGTCCCTTTGCATTTCGAATAGCACGGATTCTTATACCCATTTGCTTGCGTAATTCTGTCATATAACCACCTCATAACAAGCTTATGGAAGATGCAGTATAAAAGTCAGGTCAAAATATATAGTAAAAATGGTTTATATTACGCATTTTAAGTAGTATAATTAATTTGTTTAGTCACTCCTCACGAGTGGTTAGCAACTCTAAATCGATAATGAGGATATACTAGAGGAGGTAATATTTTTGCAAGAGGACATTCTAAAATCACTCAAACCGGACATCATTGTTGAAATGTTAGAGATGGCTGTGGCTTTTGAAAATTGGAAAAAGGTGATGGAGACGGCGGATATTTTGTACCAATGTGTACAGCGTATCTATGAAGAACGGCAGTATCATAAAGCAATGAAATTATCCATCCCGCATGTCAATTTAGAACGTCCGTTGGTATATTATTTTGGTTTCAGTCACCTGATGTGTGGAATGGCTCACCAGAACCAGGGTGCATATGAGCAGGCAAGGGAGTGCATCTATAAGTATGCTGAGCTAGGGTGGATGGAGGATTTAGAGGAAGAAGACATTCAGGTTGTCGAGGAATTCAGGTTTTTAGCCAAAACTAATTTATATGCAGTAGATATTTTGTCTGGAAATATAGAGCTTGTCGAGGAGTACGTAGCCTTTTTGCAGGATAATCTAGAGGAAATATTACCGGGGCTGAATACCATATTACAGGCAGCGCTTATGTATCATTTGGATGTAGGAGATATTTTACATACGTTTGCAGAGCAGATTGATGAATTCGGGAGTTATGAAGACGCAGAGAACATATCTTACTATTATAGCTACTGCTATCACTTGGCTTTGTACTATCGGAAGTACGATAGATTGCAGGATGCAGTAGGGCTTACTTTGCAGGCGATGCAATTAGCTGATCAGTCGGGTAATGATGGTCATTTTAAGAGATGTACAGCATTGTTCGAATCATTGCGTGAGTCAGCGACAGCGGAACAAATCAGTGGATATCAGCAGATGCTAATGCAGAGTCTTGATGAATACGAAACGGATGGACATTTCACTGTAGAGAGCGTAAATGAATGATCCGCTATAACCTGACAGGGGATAGGCTCGTAATGGAGAGGAAATAGATAGGTAAGAGACGTTTCAGGTGCTAAAATAACTATGTTAAAGGTATCTTTTCATGTTAGAGATCGTAAATACGATTTTACATTATCATTCGACATAGATAGGGGTATGGAATTTGTTTATTCAGCTTATAGGTGTTGGCAAGTTAAAAGAGAAGTATTTGGTCATGGGCATTCAGGAATACGCTAAACGGCTGGGGCCATACATCAAGTTTCAAATGATTGAGGTAGCCGATGAAAAGGCTCCCGATACACTGAGCGAGGCGGAGGTTCGACAGGTCAAGGAGCGAGAGGGCGAGCGTATTCTTACCCATGTGAAAAGTGAAGCACATGTCATTGTGCTCGCCATTGACGGCAAACTGTGGAGCTCGGAAGAACTCGCAGAGGAATTGGACAAGCTCGGCACCTACGGTACAAGCCATGTTGTCTTCGTCATTGGCGGCAGTCATGGTCTCTCTGACGAAGTTCTCCGCCGCGCCCAGCAGAAGCTGAGCTTCGGAAGGATGACTTTGCCGCATCAGCTGATGCGATTGGTGCTGGTAGAGCAGATTTATCGGGCGGTGAAGATTAATCGCGGTGAACCGTATCATAAGTAACGGCAACGGGAAAATCATTTTTATTTCGGGAGTGAAACAAAAAGTGTGAGGGCGTTACTTATGGGAAAGATCTTTTCCGATGCTAGAACAGAAAGGAGTTGCTATGATTTGGATTGATCCACCTTATGAAGTAAACAAGGTATCTATTATTTCTGTAGAAGAACGGGTCGGAAAACAAGCTAGATACATTAGACAGGGGGCTGGGGCAGAACATTACGCCATCATTAATTTCGTAATTGAGCCTTGTCAAGGTCACATCGGCTTTAAAAATGAGGCGCTAATTCAAGATGATTTAAGAGGAAACAAAGAGTGGGAACAACTGTTTCCTATATTAATATGTTACATTTATGATGCTTTAAAAAAATTTATACTATATCAGTATAATGAAAGAAATCTGGCAATTGGTAATTTCATGTTCAAACTCATGAGTCTTAAAATCCACCCCGGAGATAGTAAATTAATGGATTTCGGAATAGCAACGCATATCGGTTTGAGAGAAATCTTTCAAAATAAAAAAGCAGATAAGTAATGCCCAGTAGTTAGCCATATTGCAGGTGTAAATAACCACTAGCTGAACGGTATCACAAATGACGCAAATTTTTGCTTATAAAGTGTATGGTATTATTAACCAGGTCGCGCATGGACAAATCGAAGTTATTCCTCCTTTCTTGCTCAAACCAGTAGTTATAGGAACGTTTGTTTGCTTTTCTTAACTAGAACCTTTCTTAGGTGGATTTTATTTAAGTAATGTGGAGCATGCCGGTTAAACACCCAAATTCTTGAGTCTATGCACTTATCGAATCTAACGCTTAGATTCTCTTCACTTTTCTCACAATTTCACCGTATTAGCCTGTACTTCTCTAGCCGCTAAGGCTTTGCGAAACTGCTTTGGTGCCAGATCATACAAGCTCTCGTGCATATGTCGTTCGTTGTAGAAACGAATTATAGCTTGTCCCAATCTCGTACGCCTCTTGGTAGCTGCTGGACTCATACCGTTGCAAGTGCTTCCAAAAGGCTATGAAAGGACTCAATATGCAAATTCTTGCTCTTTGGAATTATAGCGCCGGGAGGATACTTGCTCTTTTCATATGCCCTGCCGCCTCGTTCTAGTATCACAACTTACACCTGTGAGGGAGATAGGAACTTTATTTGGAATCATTTTACAATATTAGGTCTATAAATTTTATCATTAGGTCTAAAAATTTTATCCATAACTGTCGATATTAAAGTGTAGAGAAAAAAACCTTTGATAATAGGTGGTTTTAGGTAAATTCTGAGGAGGACTTGGAATGAACATAGGCATAAAAGCAATTGAATATTTTCTTCCTCAAAAGATTCTCTCAAACGCAGATCTTGCAAAAACTTTTCCGGGTTGGACAGAGGAAAAAATTTATAATAAAACAGGAATAGTAAATAGGCACATTGCAAATGATGATGAATATGTATCTGACCTTGCTTACTGTGCTGCCAAGAAATTATTTGAGAACCATTCAATTGAACCCAAAGATATAGATTTTGTAATCCTTTTTACACAGAGCCCAGATTATAATGTTCCAACAACAGCTTGTATACTGCAAGACCGATTAGAGATTCCCAAATCTGCTGGTGCTTTTGATATTAATTTGGGTTGTTCAGCTTTTATATATGGCTTGGCTGTGGCTAAGTCATTAATAAATACGAATATTGCAAAGAATATACTGTTAATTACTTCAGAGACCTATTCAAAATATATCGATCCAAAGGAAAAAAGTGTCGTAACCATTTTTGGGGATGGTGCAGCTGCAGCTTTAATTTCTTATAATGAAGCTTCGCAAATAAAGGAATTTGATTTAGGCACTGATGGAAGCGGCGCAGAACAGTTGATAGTGCCATCAAGTGGAATAAGATCAAGAAGGAAAGAAAAAAATACTCAAGATAATAACCTGTACATGAATGGACCAGAAATATTCAATTTTACAATAGATATTGTTCCGAAATCTATAGATAACGTGCTAAAGAAAAATAGCCTAACTTTTAATGATATCGATTTTTTTGTGTTTCATCAGGCAAACAGCTATATGCTAAATCACTTAAGGAAAAAGTGCAACATTCCTGAAGATAAATTTTTTATTAACATGATTGATACAGGTAATACGGTATCATCAACAATACCAATTGCACTTTGTCTGGCAGAGAAGGAGGGCCGCATTAAAAGAGGTGATACCATCCTTCTTGTAGGTTTTGGTGTAGGATTATCGTGGGGTTCAACCGTCATTGTATGGTAACTATATACTTTTTAAATAGGAGGAATTGAATATGGAATTACAAACAAAATTAAACTTGTTAGAGGATATGTTAGAGCTTGAAGATGGGTCATTAGAGGTGACAACAAGCCTTGATTCTATAGAAGGTTGGGACTCAGTTGCGGCAATTTCATTAATTGCTCTTGTTGATGAACATTTCGAAAAGAGATTAACCGGAGCCATGATTAAAGAATTTAAAACAGTACAGGATATCATAGACTTTATGGAATGAGGCGGCATACATGCCAAAGGGGATCTTGAAAAATGTTGCAATAAAAGGTATTGCATGTGCAGTGCCTAAAACTGTAGTGAAAACATCGGAAAGTAATGAGTCATTTGGAGAGGAAAGTGTTTCGAAATTTGTCAAAATGACTGGTGTCAAACAACGTCACGTGGCATCAAAAAAACAAACTGCCTCAGATTTAGCTTTTGTAGCGGCACAGGATCTTATGAATCATTTGAAATGGGATATTGACAGCATTGATGGTCTAATTTTTGTAACACAAAGTCCTGATTATATATCTCCAGCTACTGCATGTGTTTTGCATGGACGATTAGGCCTAAAAAAAGATTGTATTGCATTTGACGTCAATTTAGGCTGTTCCGGTTTCGTGTATGGTATATATATTGCCGGATCATTGATGCAAACCGGAGATACGAAGCGTGTTCTATTCTTGGGAGGAGATACATCAACGAAAGGTATATCGCCTCTGGACAAGTCCGCTGCTATGCTATTTGGTGATTCTGGGTTTGCCACAGCTCTTGAGTATGATGAAGCATCGCATATACCTTACTGTTATCATACCGATGGTACCGGATATAAAGCTATTATTACGCCAACCGGTGCTTGCCGTAATCCAGAAGGCAGTCGTGAACGTAGAGAGTTCGGCGAAGGTATTGTTCGATCAGATTATGATTTATACATGAATGGGGCGGAGGTATTCGATTTTACCATCACCGAAGTGCCCAGTATGTTAAAGAGTTTTATGGCCGAACATAATATATCCCAAAATGACTACGACCTGTTTGCACCCCATCAGGCAAATGTATTTATGCTCAAGCATATTGCCAAAAAAGCAAATATCCCGCTTGATAAGCTCGGGGTATCTATGGACAGATACGGAAACACAAGTGTAACATCAATACCCCTAACAATTTGCGATGCTTATGGGGGCAAAGAACAGGGGAATAAAAAAGTTCTGGCGCCCGGTTTTGGAATAGGTCTTTCCTGGGGGACTAATTATTTTGATGTATTAGCAGAAAACTGCTTGCCAATTATCGAAACTGATGATTATTTCGAAGATGGAGGAATTGTGTTTGATTAATCCTATGGATCTAAGTGGCAAGAAGGTTTTAGTTACAGGCGGATCTTCCGGTATTGGAAGAGCCACCTGTATTCAATTAAGCCGGCTCGGGGCTCAAGTTATTATGATAGCTAGAAATGAACAAAGGCTGAACCAAACCTTGGAACAAATGGAGGGGGACAACCACCTTCTTTTTAAATATGATCTTAACGAAATTAGTGGAATCGAGAGCTTTATGAAGAAATTGATTTCTGAAACAGGGGCTCTTGACGGTCTAGCTCATTGTGCAGGAATTGGCCCAATGCGCCCATTGAATATGACAACTCATAAGTTCATAAATGATATATTTACAGTTAATGTATTTTCATTCATTGAGTTATCTCGAATTTTTGCGAAAAAGGGAAATTTTAATCCGAACTCAAGTATAGTCGTCATGTCTTCTACTGCTTCTTTTCTAGGTGATAAAACAAAAATAGCATATAGTGCATCAAAAGGGGCATTAAATAGTGCAATAAAGTCAATGGCTATAGAACTAGCCGATAAGAAAATACGTGTAAATACTGTGTGTGCTTCATTTGTTGAAACTGAGTTGCTTGAGGAATATACAATTCTTGCTGGAGAAGAAGCAAAAATTAAAATACTAGAAAAACAATACGCAGGATTTCTTACGGGCGAAAGTGTTGCAAATTCAATTGCCTTTTTACTTTCAAGAGCTTCAGAATATATTACTGGAACGGACTTTATTATTGATGCTGGAGCAACATCTCACTAAAATATTTTAGATACCGTAAAGTAAAAAGGGCCTACGACTGAGCATCTTGGCAGTCAGAGGGCCCTTTTATTTCATATAAACGGATCTGCTTCATGTTGTAATTAGCCTAATTAGGTCTGTCCTGGTCCGAATCACCTTTAGTAAAATAGATATTATTATTTAAAAGATTCAATCTTTTTACCTTCTTTCCGTAAAAAGATAGGCATGCATTCAAATTAACAACTGATAAATCCACAGGCTGGAATCTGGACGGCAAGACGATTTTATCATCATCTGAAGTAAATTCCTTCTTAAATCCAACTGATTCCAATCCAAAATTAAACATATCTGTCGTGCAATAGAAATCGGCGAAAAGGACAGCCTCTTCAGTTCCGATTTCTACGATTTTGTTCGCAAGTGCTATGGAAGCATCCTGGTTCTTGGAAATAAACTCAACAATACGCAAAATTTTAGCGGTGTTATTGACGATGCTTTCAACCCTTGCGATAAATAATCCTTCATAATTCCCAGCCTGATCTTGAGCAGTATACACCAAATAATTAAAAGTCGGATGGTTTAAATATCTCCAGCTCAAGAATTCAAAGTTGCGCGAAACACTAATAGTTTTTGGGGCAATATGTGTGTAGTAAAAGCTATCCCATCTATCTTTTACCAGTTCCTGCCGAACTGTTTTGTCACCATATTGCGTTACCTTGCGAACCATGCCATAATTTCTTAAATAATTCTCATTACCATCTAGTAAAACTTCGCTTGTTTTTTTCTTATCAAGAATGCCAACCATCCGGTCTAGTTTATAGATAGGTTGTGTTACAATATCTCTTGAAATAGCAGCTGGTGAAACACGCATTGAAAATTTACTGAGACCTATCCCAAAATTGCAGAAGAAAGGATACAGATCAAGAGGTTTAGCATATAATAATAGGCCCGCCATGGAGCTTCGATATTCTTCTAATACGATAGAATTGGTTACGTTACATGCTGCCTCTGTTTCGCCATTTAGGTTAAACTCAAATAGCATTAAGCCACCTAGCCCAACGATTTTACCATCTTCCCAAACACCGATAGCACCATAGTTTTCTTTCCCAACATATTTTTCATGCTGCGGGGTGTTATAAAACATGAAATCAGCTAGAGCCTTATCCTTACTTAATATATGACTCTTCCTCCATATTTTATCTATTGCTTCCATGTATAAATCAGTCTCATCTCTTCTAAAGAGCCGTATCTCCATAGTTCAATTACATCCCCTTGCGAAATTTTTGAAAATTAGCAATACAGCTATTTTTTATAAGTTCAACATGAATTCTTTCTTTATAAGTGATTATCGACAAATCATATTAATAACTTAATACACTATTAAGAAGATTTACTTCATGACGGCGCAACCAAAACCTTTATTAACAGTTCAAAATAACCGATATAAGATACAGAAATCAATTACAGAAATTATTATGAGGTGTGTAAAGATAGTTGGATAGAGTAAAGCTATATTATTTGGAGCAGGAGACGGCGGGTTGTGTATCCATTATATGTTGAGTCAGCAGTTTGAAGTGATTGCTTTTGTTGACAATGACGCATCAAAACAAGGGAGCACCAATCTCTATTGACGATACTTACTTTGTAAAATCGGATTGTGATATGGACCGATCGAATATTTGGCTGCTGCCTAAAGGATGGAATGCTTATGAATAATGTTGCCGTAATGTACCATTATATCCGGGAGCGAGATGGCTGGAGAGGTATTTTCCCTTTGTCACCTCAGGATTTCTCACATCAAATTGATACGCTAAGCAAGACATATGATATTATTTCACTGGATCAGATGGACATACCCAGATCAAGACCATGGTGTATCTTGACTTTCGATGATGGCACTAAGGATCAATATATCAATGCGTTTGAAATCTTGAAGCGCAAAGGCATCCCTGCTTATTTTACAGTGATGTCAGGCCCCTTGGTTTCGGGTGTTGTTCCTATGATGCATCTTGTGCATACTGTTCTCTCGTTTGTATCTGATGAGGAAATCTGGGAACTGATTCGTTTGAAGCATGATACGACTGGCATAGAAGAAGCAAGCACAATCTATTCTTATGAGCTTGATAGGTTGCGTAGGTATAACAAGTACATGTTGAATGTAAAGTTAACAACAGAAGAAGCAACTGAAATTCTGGGGTCAGTATTTGACACCCTGTTTCCGGATAGAGCTAAATTCATTGATGACTTTTATTTGACGGAGCAGGAAATCAAGCATATGCATCGTGAAGGAATGACCATAGGGGTGCACTGCCACAAGCATCAGCCTTACTGTGGAAATCCTCAACAGTTCTACGACAGAGAAATTAAGCCTTGCCGGGACTATCTTAAGAATGTATTAGAGTCTTCTCCTGAGTGGTACACTCCTGCTTTTGGTGGAGGTGTTCACCATAAAGCGATGAGAGAGCAATTAACGCCAATCCTAGTCGCTAATGGTTTCAAGGGTGCATTTTCCACCGTATCGAAGGAAGTGCCGCAGGAACGGGAGTTCTGGATTGATCGGATTGACTGTTCGAAGTTAGTACATGCAAAGATAAACTACTAAAGATGATGTTAAGTCCGCGATTTTGGAAAAGTGCAAGATGAATAGATAACAAGGTCTGAAATGAGGGCACCCTAAAAATTCGCCGTTGGTGCCCTTTAAACTTCACCCTATTAATGATACATCGAGCCTGAGATACGGTTTATGAGTTGCGTGTAATCGAGGTTAATCGTGATGACGAGATTGAGGCGTTCGGCGACAATCGGGTAACAACATGTCATAAATAAGTGCGAAAAAGCCAACCACATGTGGTATTATCCCCTTCTAGTAGACAAGAGAAAAAAGACATCTGGTAAGATGGACTTAATCTTGTTAAACGGAGGGGATTTTTCATGGCTAAAAAGGACACAATCATTCCGGCAATACTCCTTAGATGTGAAGATGGAGGCAGTCCGGTTGGTGAACGAAGAACATATGAGTATTCGTGAAGTGACGAAACAATTGGACATTCGTAATAAATCCCAAGTGCAAATCTGGGTGATGAAATATCGAGCGGGGGAGAACCTCCAGCCAACGACCACAAGGCAGGGACGACCCAAAACGAAATTTTCCAGTATGGAAGAAGAGATGGCGTATCTACGGGCGGAGATTGAATATTTAAAAAAGCAGTATCCAAATCTACACAAGGAGTGACGAGGAAAGAAGCAAGGTTTGAAATTATTGAGGGAATGCGAACACGATATTCGTTGAAATGGCTACTTGAATTAGCCCATGTTTCTCGGGCAGGATATTATAAATGGAGAAAGACTCAGCAAACAACTCAGCAGCGTAAGCAAGAGGAAGAACTCCTGGAATCGCGTATGTTGTCGATCCACCGGATTCACCCCTATTTTGGTTATCTGCGTATGACCGTTGCTTTACGTAGAGAAGGTATCTTGGTCAACCACAAAAAGGTGTACCGCCTAATGAAGAAATTGGGAATCCGTTCTGTCATTCGAAAGAAGCGGCGCTTTTTCGGCAAACAGGCATCTGTGGTAAATGCTAACCGATTAGATCGACAATTTCAGGCAGATTCCCCTTTATCCAAGCTGGTTACCGATATTACATACATACGATCTGGAGAGCGGTTTGTATATCTCTCTGTCATTCAAGATCTGTTTAACAATGAAATTGTGGCTTGGCGTCTTTCGGAACGAAATGACCTTGCTTTAGTCAGCGAGACGCTAGACGTTCTAAGTAAGAACGTGAACATGGAGGGTGTGATTCTCCATTCAGACCAGGGGTTTCAGTATACCTCCAAGCCATTTAACCGCAAACTTAAGCGGCTTGGAATGCTTGGGAGCCATTCAAGGCGTGGAAATTGCCTAGACAATGCTTGTATAGAATCCTTCTTTTCCCATCTTAAAACAGAGAAGATTTATTTAACGAAACCCGGAACCCTAGCGAAGGTAGAACAACACGTACGGGAGTACATTTCATTTTATAATGAAAATAGATTTCAGAAAAAATTAAACAACCGTTCCCCGATTGAATACCGAGAAACGGTTGCTGCTTAAAGATGTCTTTTTAGTTCTGTCTACTTGACAGGGGTATGACCATTTTCGCGCTTTAGTTGTGTAAGACGCTCAAAACGGCAAATCCGATTGGAGGAATTACGGTGAATCTATTAGATATGGGTGGTGCACATGATTGCCAATGCCTTTTATTCAGCTTTAGTTGCTTGTGCAGGTGCTGGTTTAAAAATAGACAGTAGGAAAATGACTAAACCTGCAATCCCAATTCCTAAAATGGTGTTGAATGACTGGCCAGTGTAGAAGCCACTACCGAAGTAGAAAATTTCACGTAACCCCTCAGAAGCAAAGCGAATCGGCACCCATGGACGAATGAAGTTTACGAAGAAACTTGGAAGCATTTCTTGTGGTGTCATTAGAACACCCATACCTAACAGCATAACAACCATGAATAATGTAATGGCTGGTTTGCCAATCCATGCAGTAATAGCTGATACTAATAAGAAGAAACAGAATGCTGCAAACGATACAAAGAAAGCAACTAAGGAGTAGCTTGGCATGTTAATACCAGCCATCTGTGCAAGTGTTGCAACAGTAAAGCCTGAGAATAAGGCAATAATAAGACCGAATAAAACTTGACCACCTATTAGGCGGAATGTTTGTTTACGTGTTAACATTTCCTTTTTAAGAATGCTTGATGATGCTAGGAATACAATGAAACCACCGATTAATGCACCTACCCAAGCAGGTACTGCCATTAATGTTGGTGCACTACCATTTGCTGTAGCAGTAGTGATGGCATTGAATACTTTTTCTTCAGAAACAATTGGGTGTACAAGCACGGATGCTTGATTAGCATCGATTTGTTGGTCGCCCATTTGTGCTACAAAGTTTGTTGAATATTGGTTGCTAATTTGCGTAATTAAACCATTTAAAGCAGTTTTCGCAAAGTTTGCACCTGTCATGTTAAAGCCTTGGTTAATATATACTTTTAAGGTTGCTGGTGTGTTGCTTGTCATGGCATTTTGTACGGCATCATTATAACCTTCGGGAATAACTAATGCTGCATAATACTCTTTACCAGCAAATAATTCTTCAATATCTGCTTCTTTTTCATTTGTAAAAGCTAACATCGGTTCTTCATCGGCAATATCTTTACTCATTTGTTCGATTGCTGCTTTTACAGCGTCAACGTGATCTCCCTCATCACTCGTAATAAGTGCAACTGGTAGATTTTTTACTTGTGGATCTCCTTGAGCAAATAAGTTCAACGAGAATAGCGCAATAATTAATATAACAGCGATGGGGGCAGCCCAAGCTAATTTTTCTTTAAATAATCTCAATGGATTTCATCCTTTCTCAATTTTCAACATGTTGTTCAGTAGCATGCATTTATCTTATAATTTTTAAGAGTCTATAAGCAATGAACAAAACTGAACAGATTGTTGAATTTTAAGGCGGGGGTGACTTTTTTGTGAGCATTTATGCGGAGAAAAATCGAAAAACAAAACAGCTCATTCAAACGTCGTTTATACAAATTTTAGAAAATAAGTCATTTGAATCGATTACGGTAGGGGACATTACGAAAACAGCACAAATTAATCGTGGGACATTTTATTTGCACTATAAAGATAAATTCGATTTGCTAGATCAAATAGAACAGCAGTTGTTTGAGGATTTAGGAAATCATATTGATGAATTACAATCTCACTATTCAGCTACTCATACGTTTGAAAAAGGACAAGAGGAATTAGCTGCTACACTATTTAGCTCTATTAAAATGCATTCGCCAATATTAAAGATATTTTTAAGCGATCATGGCAGAACGAATTTTCACCTTCGATTTAGAGATGCATTTTCAGAAAAAGTACGTTTCAATTTAGAGAAAAATGAAAGCTTCAATGCAACTTTAAAGGTGCCAATGGAATACTTTTTATCCTTTATTACGTCTGCTTTTTTAGGATTAATAGAGCAATGGGTTCAAAATGGTTTAGATAAAACCCCTCAAGAAATGACCGCATTATATATTGATATTATTTCCTTTATTCAAAAGAAATAACGAGACACGAAGACTCGGAAGTATTCATCTACAAATACTATGGAGATGAATACATGTTCGAACAAATTAATTTAAAGAAGAAACAACTAGATGAAGTGCTCGTTAACAAAATATACTTGGCTTATTACAATGCATTAGATAAGGCATGTACGACAGAGGATTATGGCAAGTATCGTTAATTTAACAATAGAAAATGTACTAATCGGCTTTTTTCTGGACTTTGATTGTGTTAATGAATGGGATGAGAATATGCTCAAGAAAAAGTGATCTTAACTATTATTTATGAAAAGAACATTTGGGAAGTCAGTCTAAAAAGCCATCACCACAAGGGATAGCCAAATCTAGTCGTTGTAGATAGCACGGTGACTGTATCATAAGTAGGGCGAAACTTGAAATTGCGAATTTATCAGGACTATAAAAAGCGGCAGTCTTCGACTTTTTCGTTGGACTGTCGTCTTTCTTTTACAATTACTATGCAGATTAAAATGGTGTAGATTCGAAGGGAAGTTTCCTTCATGCAAGCGGTAAATCAGTTTCAAGATTCCGTTCAAGCAATAGTATATTAATTATGTTTTAATCTGGAGAAATCGCTCAACATAAATGTAACTCGTTGTTTTTATCTTCTATCTATGAAAAAAGACCCTCTCTCAAAACCAACTCCTACCCACTCTCCCGATTTCTATGCTTTAATAAAATGAGCAGTATTAACAAGAAGCGTTGAAAGTGGGATTCTATGAAGCGACTAACGATTGGCCTGTTCGCCCATGTGGATGCAGGTAAGACAACTTTTGCGGAACAGCTGCTGTACCATACGAACAGTATCCGGTCGCGGGGGCGGGTGGATCATCAGGATGCGTTTCTGGACAGCCACGACATCGAGCGGGCAAGGGGCATTACGGTATTCGCAGATCAGGCGGTAATAGAATATAAAGGAGATAGCTATTATTTAATAGACACGCCCGGACACGTCGATTTCTCCCCGGAGATGGAGCGGGCGGTTCAGGTCATTGATTATGCCATCCTGATTGTAAGTGCAGTTGAAGGTGTCCAGGGCCATACGGAGACGGTCTGGCAGCTGCTGCGCAAGCATCGGATTCCGACGTTCTTCTTTATCAACAAGACGGATCGGATCGGCGCGGATGTAGGCAGAACCGAGGCGGATATCCGTCAGCAGTTGACGGGGGAAGTATGCTGCATTACACAGAGCTTCGCTGACGGCATAGTCGGCGAGCCACTGCGGGAGGCCATGGCGGAGCGGGACGAAGCCTTGCTGGAAGCATTCCTGGAGGGGAGAGAGGATTCGGGCTTCTGGCTGGAGGCTTTGCAGAGGATGATAGCGGCGGGTCTTCTCTTCCCCTGTGCTTGCGGCTCTGCGCTTCAGGATACAGGCGTCATTGAATTTCTGGATCAGCTGCATCTGTTGACGACAACCACTTATGACGAGAATGCTTCGTTCCAGGGGCGGGTTTATAAAATTCGGCACGATGCAGGCGGAGCGAGACTCACGTTCATTAAGGCGCTGGATGGTCGGCTGAAGGTGAGAGAACAGCTTAGTTACGAGAGCGGCGGGGTTCAATATGACGAAAAAGTTACGCGGCTCTTCATGTTTAACGGCCTTAAATCGCAGTCGGTGGAACAAGTGGAAGCCGGCGATTTATTTGCGGTTGCTGGATTGTCCGCCGCCGGGGCTGGACAAGGCCTGGGGTCGATATCGGACAAGTTAGCTTACGAGTCGGAACCGACGTTACAATCGAAGGTAGTATTCGACAATTCGATACATGTACAGAAGGTGCTCGGTGCTTTTCGCATGCTGGAGGCGGAGGAGCCGTCACTGAACGTCGTTTGGGATGAGAAATTGCAGGAGATTTCTATCCGCGTCATGGGATTGATTCAACTGGAAGTGCTGGAGCAGCTTGTTAAAGAGCGGTTTGGCTTTGCTATCTCTTTTGGACAGCCGGAAATCTTGTATAAGGAAACGATTCAATCGGCTGTGAAAGGGTACGGCCACTTCGAACCGCTAAGGCATTATGCGGAAGTGCATTTGCTGATTGAACCGGGAGAAAGGGGCAATGGCATCCTGTTCGATAGCAGGTGTCATGCCGATGATCTGAATGTCAGCTATCAGAATCTGATTCGGAATCATCTCTATGAACGGGAGCATCACGGACTGCTGACCGGCATGCCGGTCACCGACGTGAACATTACGCTACTGAGGGGTCGCGCGCATAAAGAACATACCCATGGTGGCGATTTTCGTGAGGCTGCCTTTCGAGCACTACGACAGGGCCTGGAGAAGGCGGACAACGTGCTGCTGGAGCCCTATAACGATTTCAAAATCAAGGTCGCTATTGATGAAATGGGCAGGGTACTGTCTGATATTCAACGTGCTTCAGGTATTTTTAATCCGCCGCAGACAACCGGAACGCAAGCGGTGGTCACGGGCAGGGTGCCCGTGTCGACTTTCATGAACTACAGTGCCGAATTTGCATCCTTTACGCATGGACGAGGCAGTATCCGCTGCGTGTTCAGCGGCTACGACCGCTGCCATAATATGGAGGAAGTCATAGAGCGGATGGGCTACCGCAAAGGGGCAGACCCACTGTATACATCCTCCTCCATCTTTTGCGCCAAGGGGGCGGGTTACTCGGTGCCATGGGATGAGGCGGAAGCCAAGATGCACCTTGAATTAGAACCTTGAATGAGCTTGCTCTAATGGAGATGAAACTCCAGGTAGGAGAGCAAAAAACCATACCTCAAGTGATGGTAAAAATGTTGTAGTGAATGCAAAATAGTTCAAAAGAGGGTGTCTCAAAGCCGGAAAATAACGGAGAGACATCCTCTTTTATCATGAGGGAGTGAATCGCCCATATTTCCAGGATTCAGGTAGAAAGTAGGTGGATTTAGGACAAACAATTTTTATAATGGAAATAAGATATATATTTTATAGGGCTAAGGGGCGAATGTCATGAAACCGACGCAAGGAATAGAGGCGCTGGCGGCAGAGATTGCCGATGTGGCTAGGACGTCCTTTCGCACTCTTTTTGAAAATGGCGAACGTTACTATTACTGCACGCTATTTACTACTGGAGAGGGACATGCGCCAAGCATCTCCGCCTGGTCATGGGAGGCCTTGGAGAGGGAAGCGGCCAGGCAAAGAGAAGAAAGTGACATGCCGGGGTCAACGATTGCGGAACTCATCAAATGGTCCTATGCCGATTCACCCTATTGTTGTTTCAGGGATGAGGACTTCGATGATGTTAAACAATTGTTTATGAGGCGTCCTTCTATTGCGGAGCTTGAAGCTGACGAATGGAATCGTGAATTTGATTCGAGGCTGAAGGCCATGGAGCTGGCGATGCAAATGCTCGATGATGAAGGCATGTTTGCCTTGAATCAACCGCGAGAGGCTGTATGCGTCCTTGTCGAGGTCATGCCGCCGGATGAGATCAATACCGAAATCGCCTTACGTTTGAATCGGGCGGAGTCTCCGGCTATGCAAGCATGGCTGGTGGAAGCAGCGGAGTAAGGGCATTCGCGTTTCTTGAGGGAGAGTTGTAAAATGCCTAATCATCAAGCGATTTTTGGCGTGCGTATGTCCCATTCGCACAAGCAGACAGCCCGCCCCTGGCGTAAACTGAATTATAATCAGTGAGCGAGGTGAACTTCCATGGCACAATCGAAAGAGATGCGTGCACGGGCTAAGAAGTTTCAGGGCCGTCCGGTCTGTGTCACCCTGCACAGCGGAGAGACTTACGTCGGCTACATCACCGATGTTAATCGCGGTGGGTTGGTACTTGCCAGTGCTGGAGCTCCTCCACGCACTTCTTCCGGGAAGCAAGGCTCCCGATCTATCAAGCGCAGAGCTGGTGCGCATGCCCCGGGCGTCCGTCTCGGCAACCGGAAAAGCGGCGCGCGCAAGCCGTCTGGCCGTTCGCGCTCCCGCAAGCCGGACGCCAAGGTGTCGGCATTCCTGCCGATGATGGGCTCGCTGTTAGGCGGCCTTGGCGGCTCTACTGCAGGCGCAGGAGGGCTTGGCGGTATGCTCGGCGGCGGCTTGCGGCTGTTCGGCATGATCCAGAAATTTGTCCCGGTCGTGAAGATGGGCTACGGCATGATCAAGTCCATTCGCCCGTTTCTCGGCGCCGTTAAAGGCTTGATGCCCCCGGCCACGCCGGATAACGAATAATCGTATATCTGTGAACTTTAAGCTCCCTTTGAGTGGTCAAAGGGGGCTAGTCCACAAACCATTATCACTACCACTGTCTAATCCAAATCGGTTTTAACTCGGAATAGCCCATTTCCTTTAGTAAATCCCAGGCATTATCCAGAACGTGAGGCTTCCCCTGGACCCAAAGTTCTTGTCGTTTTGCCATCAAGTAAGAGATGATTTCAGCAATATGCTTGGGTTTACCCAGATGGATGACAGTTTCCATTTCAATATTTTGGGCTGAAATGTCATAAAAGGACCAAAAAGTATGAGACTCTTCTTCAGGAGGATTGGCCTGAAAGATGAGCGTGATTTTGATGTTTTTATTCTCTTTGGGAGATAGGTTTAGGATGAAGCGAGACCCGCCTGAGTACCAATAAACGAAGGCATAACCGTCGACCGTAATATTTCTTAATTGGCTTTTCATTATTTTCTCCCTCACTATATGTTGTTTAAAATGAGCTGCGTTTGATGAGTTTGGTTAAATAATTATGTCGTTAATTTCCATGAAATGAGGAGTGGCTTACATGAATAACAAGGTGATTATAGTCTAATCCACATATAGGTTCCAATCATATGGATTTTTCCTGTGGTGCTCTAGATACATATCATTTTAAAGAGGTACGACCCATAGAAAAAATAATAAAATTGCTGGATAAGCAAACAAAGGAAACCTGGCTATGGTCAACAGGAGGGTTCAATATGTGGTTTAGGAAGAAAGAAACGCAACTGGATCGAATAAAAAACAAACTGAGTCAAGCTATGCGCAAAGACGCGGATTTCTCGGTGTTTGGAGCATCCGCACATCAATATAGGGTTAAAGAGAAGCTTACAGCAAAAGAGCTGGCGGACTGGCAAGCCCACAATCAGGTTACCCTTCCTGAGCCCTACGCGCAGTTTTTAACGAAAGTGGGCAACGGAGGCGCCGGACCCTATTATGGAATTTATCCGATTGGAAAGGCAACTTCCTACACCGAGCGCCAGGCACTCCTTGCAAAATCCGTTCTGCATCCCGGGATGACCAAAGAGGAATGGAACCATCTGATTGAGCCCCTGACCAAGGACGAGGACATTCCCGATGAGGAATACGACGCCACCTGTAATAAGGTGCTGGGCGGCATGTTGTGCATAGGCACCCAAGGCTGCGAATACGACATGTATCTCGTACTTGAAGGGAAATACAGGGGGAGAATTGTGTACACCTCCGATTTCCATCCCGATCATCCTTTTTTCTTTGTCTATGAAGACAGCTTTCTGGACTGGTACGAGCGCTGGCTGGATGAAATTATTCTGGATTATGATATCGGGTGGTTTGGTAGTCGAATGCCGGGTGATGAGAATGCGCTGATCCAGACTTATCAGAGCGCTCCAAATGGAGAAATCCAAGCCAAAGCGCTTAATGGAATGTTCAAGTTTAAGAAAGTCTCTCAGCCAACCCTTGGTTTTTTGAAAAATACTGCGGAGCAAAGCCTAAAAAATCGGACTACAGCCATTTGGCTCATCTGCAAAACTTCTTTTGACGCGGGTAGAAAATACCTTCTGGAGCTGTTGCAATCGGATGGGCATGAGGGTTTTCTGCAAGCTTTACAGATTCTACATACTTTCAGAAAAACTGTGAATTTAACGGATTTTATTCCAGTGATCTTGCAAAGGCTTGACAGGATTCACGACCCGGAAACGTTGCGTTATGCAGGGTATATCTTGGAGGATTATGGCGCGATTACTCTCCAGAACTTTGCGCCTTTCTTGTGCCATGCTGACCCGAAAATGCAAACCACTGCCATCTATGCCGCGCGCAGTTGCGAAAACAAGCTGGGAAGCTGGCAGATCATTGAACAGATGTTGATGGGGGGCGGCCCGCAGGTTCTGAATAACTTGATTTTATACTGGGGCATTATTCCACATGAGAAGTTGCTGCCTTACTATAAGGAGGTATGGCCGCAATACAAAAGCAATCCGAATTTCAGAGAAAAATTTATCGGTTGTTTGCGAGAGCTACATTTTCCAGATGATTATTTCGACAAAGACGAATGGTGAAGAGGGTGTACATGAATTATCCAGCTCACCTTCGATTTAATTTTGACGTGGCGGAGCCTGAACATTCCGAAATCGGATTTACGAGGAAACCAAAAAAATGAAAAAAGGCTACTGACATACCGTTGTCAGTAGCTTTTTTGTACATTAGGAGTATGCGAATAGCGCAGTGTTTGGAGATGGGGCGACCTTTCTCAAAATCTTATCATAGAGGTGGAATTTATTTATGAGCAATATCAATTGGGAAGTGGATCCGGACCACAGTTCCGTCGAGTTTTCGGTGACGCATTTAATGATTAGTAGAATTAAAGGAGTATTCGAGCATTTCCAAGCGATCTTGAGTTTTGACCCCAACGATTTAACAACCATGGGTATTCAGGCTTCCATAGATGCAAATAGTATCACAACTCGCCAATCGCAACGAGATGAACACCTGAAGAGCGACGACTTCCTTCATGCAGCCAAGTATCCAACCATTACGTTTCAAAGCACCAGCTGCGTCCTTGCTGGCGAAAGGCAATATGAGCTTACGGGCAATCTAACTCTGCATGGAGTAACCAAACCCATCATTTTTCATACCGTTTTTGAAGGACTTAACAAGGACCCTCGCGGCCGGGAACGTGTAGGATTTCATTCAACAGCCAGTATCGAACGCAATGAATTTGGCTTGACATTCAACTCGCCTCTGGAAAAAGGTGGGGTTGTTGTCGGCAATGAAGTGAGAATCGAGCTTTATATCGAGGCAATTAGAATAGATTAGCAGTCCTAAAGGCCATCCTTTTAGTGGGGTGGTCTTTAAACTTGCCGTTACAGGTAGGGTGGTGAACCATATCACAAATAAGGGCGAAAATGTTGAAGCAAAATTGTACAGAAACGAACCAAGACTAAGAGCTTACTAATAAGAATGTGGACTAAATGCTAATGCTTCGATAGAATATCATTCTATATTGTTGTATTCAGGATTTTATTAATCGGATTGGAGAGGTAATCATGGGAAATACGGATAAGTTTGAAATGATAGCTAATATATATGACACTTCTGAAAGAATTCAAATTGCAAAGGTATCATCTGATGCCATTCGTGAATATGTGGTTGACGCTAATAGTAAGAATGCTATTGATTTTGGGTGTGGAACGGGTCTTGTCGGAATGAGCTTGTTAAATGATTTTAATTCTATGCTTTTTCTGGATACTTCACAAAACATGATTAATCAAATAAAGCAAAAAATTACTGATCTTCATATTCAGAATGCAGATACATTATGTTTTGATTTTGAAAAGGAAGGTCTAACGGATTTACATGCGGACTATATTTTTATGGCTCAGGTTCTACTCCATATTCATGATGTTGAATTTGTTTTATCAAGGCTATTTGATGTTCTAAATGAAGGAGGACATTTACTAATCGTAGATTTTAATAAAAATGAAAAAGTAGTTTCAGATATAGTTCATAACGGATTTAATCAAGAAGAGCTGACTGACATTATGACTAAAATAGGATATAGAGATATTCAGTCGAAAACTTTTTTTAACGGAAGTAAAATATTCATGGGACAAGATGCATCTATGTTTATTCTTGATTCTCAAAGATAAAATTTTAGGCAGAAATCAGCCCTCCTTACCGGAAACCATGTTTTGTGTCTTCTCATGCATCGCAGAGGGGATTGGATCAAAAGCCGCTTGACTCTGCAAAGACGATTACCATTACTATGCGATATTTAAAAAATGGCGAAGAACCAGTTGTTTTTCCTCATTAGGTTTGCAGACCGCTTTCGCCTTGTGTCATATGACATTATGGCACTGGTAGATTTGACATCAAGAGCCGTAGGATACGACTACTACTTGTAAAGGATGTGGGCTCTTTGATGACAAAAACCGTCGTCAGCTTTATTCAAAATGGCTATTTCCTACTGCTTACTTTCGCTACCGGATTGTTTTACTTTTGCTTTTATCTGGTCGCTCTTACATTAGGCTTGAGTCTTTCGTTTACCGTCGCGGGCGTTCCTCTGATTACTCGCATTTTGCGAACTACATACGTCTTCCTGCAATTTGAACGCACACAGACCAAGATCTATACGGATATTACCACAGAGCTTTACGTTAGACCAATAAACACCGATGCCTCTATCTGGCTTCAAGCAAGGAAGGAGCTGCTAAATCGGCGCAACTGGATCGCTATCGGCTGGCTGATGCTGAAGCTCCCGGTGGGGATTTTTAGCCTCATTAGTGCGGCCTTGCTTTATATAACTCCACTCGCGATGATTGCGACCCCGCTCCTCTTTCCGTTATTTAATTATTATTTTATGGGTTTGCTTGTAGATACTGTGATAAAATCCATGCTGGTTTCGGCCTCAGGAGTCGTATTCACTATGGTGAGCTATAGGCTTGCGAACAGCTTGACGCGTATGCTAGGCGGCTACACCCGTCTTATGATCAAGAGTGTGAACCGTTAACCGAAATGTCCCGGTCTGGATTTAAAAGTATTGTTGGATGATGTTCTGCTCTATAATAGTTACGTAATGTCATACTGATAGTTCTTAGGGGTTGATGGTTTTGTTCGATATGGTAAAGCAGTGGTTCTGGTACGACTGGTTCATGCTTATGATTCGCTTGATTTGCAGTACTTCTCTCCTGCTCACTATCATAGAGCGGCAGTCTCATTTCACGCTGCCGCTTGGGGTTCTTGTGTTTTGGCAGCTTATTGCTTTTTCCGTTCCCTGGCTGTGCTTGCAGCTTAATTATAGATACTACCTGCTTACCGAGATTGTGATCCCGGGCGGGCTGTGCTTGTATTTAGCTTCGTTTTTTCCGGAAGCCTACCTCACATTCCTGTTGTATCCATTTTTAATTGCCGCTAACAGCAAACAAAGAACATATCTTTGGTCAGGTCCTTTATCGGTATTGCTCCTACCCGCTATAATTAAGCTGCTTGTAGAGCAGACTGATTTTTGGGTTATGACCATTCAATTCGGGACGGCTTATGCATTCGGATTTTCCTTCCATTTATTGATGGTCAATCATCGTCAAAGCGAAATTATACGCGAGCAAAATGCGGTGCTGGAGCAGTACTTGTCCCAAATCGAGCACATCACGCTGGCCGAAGAGCGGAATCGGCTCTCCAAAGAGCTTCATGATACTGTCGGTCATGCCTACACTTCCCTCATTATGGGATTGGAAACCTTGCGCCCTGAGCTAGAGACGGATACAGGAACGAAACGGCTCGATTCCCTATTGAACCTGGCCCGCCAGAATATGGACGAAGTGAGAGGCTATGTGCATCAAATCGAATCGCCGCATGAAGAACTCCCACTGCTTCAGTCTTTGCGGAAGCTGGCAGAGGAGTTTCAAGAGCATGCTAAGGTGTCGGTTCGTTTCCAGGCCTTCGGGGAGGAATACCCTGTAACGAAGCAAGCGAAGATAGCGCTGTATCGCTGCTTGCAAGAATCATTGACGAATGCCGTGCGTCATGGACACTCGACGGAGATTACGGTTTTGGTGCAATTCGAGCCTCAGCAGACGAGGCTCGAAATTCAGGATAACGGCCGCGGGATGGAACATGGACGAGATGGCTTCGGGTTGAACGCCATGAAAGAGCGAGCAATGAATTTGCAAGGTCATGTTGGCGTCTATACCCAACCGGGCGAAGGCACCCTCGTTACCTGCACCCTACCACGGCAAACGGAGCTTAAGGATGAAGTCATCCGTCTGTTGGTCGTCGATGACCAGCCTTTTATCCGTGAAAGTCTGCGGACTCTTCTGGAGGAGCAGCAAGATTTGCAAGTCGTAGGGGTGGCAGAAGATGGCGAGCAAGCCATCGAACTGTGCAGGCAGGTTCAGCCTCAGCTGGTGCTCATGGATTTGGACATGCCGAACCTGGACGGAATCTCCGCATCCCGTACCATAAAACAAACGTGGCCCCACATCCGCATCTTGATTCTCACCACGTTCGAAGATACTGGACAGGCTCTGGAAGCGCTGCGAAGCGGAGCGGACGGATACTTATTGAAGTCGATGAAGCCGGTAGAACTCGCCGAAACAATACGCACGGTCTATCGCGGAGGCACGCTGATCGATCAGGAGATGTCGCACAAATTGTTTGCACAGCTGGAAGCAGACAAGAGTGGGGAAGATCCGTCGACAACCAAAGTGGCCGCGACCTATGACTTAACTCCACGGGAGCTTGAAATTTTACAGTCCGTGTCGAAAGGACTGCGATATAAAACCATTGCCTCCAAATTGTATTTATCTGATGGTACGGTTAGAAACTATGCGTCATCGGTCTATCTGAAGCTGGGGGTTCGCAACCGGGAGGAAGCGGTGCAAAAAGCCCGGGAGGCAGGGCTTCTGGAATAAACCTTACGGCTGTATGCGGATTTCCGTTGGATATGGAGAAAACTAAGAAACAAGCGGCAGCATCAGCAGCCGCTTGTTTCTTATTGTACAAGAAAACCCCCAGTTTGATCGGGGGTTCAGGAAACCTTATATAAAGTATCATTATCTTACTTTTTCTGGTTAACCTTTTGAATTAGTGACTGATTGGCAACGTATAGTAATTAAATGCTTGATCTAACAAGGCACTGGCTTCTTGACGCTTCAAAAGCTGTTTCGAGCGGAAGTTTATGGAGCCGTCTGAGTTGATCTTGGTATCCGGGTCCATGATACCTTGGGAAACAAGAGCTGTGACTGCTTTAACTGCCCAAGCATCCGTTTCGCCACTCAATTTAACCTTAGTTCCAGGCTCAACCTGTTTCAGGTTCTCGATCATTACCGCCGCCATTTGTCTAGTGATAGGAGAATTAGGCTGATAATTACGTAGTCCGGCCATCATCTGCTTCTTATTCGGTTCAATCATGAAGGGTTGTTTATACCACCCATGGGCGCGCAGCAGCACTTCTGAGAATTCTCCCTGAGTCATCGTTCCTTTCGGATCGAAGAGGTTGGCTGACTTTCCGCTCATAACTTTCAAAGCATTAAGATTGTTTATATATGAAATATATTTACTGTCCGCAGGTACATCAGAAAATGGTGAATCAATGTTTATTTTTTGCGCATAAGCAACGAGGTCTGGGAGCTGCATGTAATACAAATATGCAATATGGCCTGCTTCATTTTTATTAAACGTCAATTTATTACCTGATTCATCTTCAAATAATAAAGGGTGGATCATTTTTAGTGTATGTTTGCCTGATGTTCCTGTCTCCATTATTAATTTCCCGTCCGAATACGAAACCTTCGTCCTTAAGGCAGCGATACGCGTATTTTGGTATAATCCCACGTAGTTTTGGGCCTGCTGCTCACTTATTGCCGCGTAGGTTGACTTTGGAACTTCTGATTTTCTCGGATAATAATGATTCATAAATTCTTCATACACGTCAAGACTCATCATGGAGTCGTTATTGTAGGACATATACATCGCTGTATTCTTCTCAGGCAGAATAACAACCAAGGAAGAATGCCCTGTAACATTTCCTCCTTTTAGAATCACATGCTGATTATTCATCTTCTCTTTAAAGTAGCCTTCGAATCCAATTGTTGTAACCGGGAACTCCTTGTCAGGGAATAATTGGTACGTGTGCATTTGCTCTATGCTCTTTGGACTCACCACTTCTTTACCTTTGTACTTGCCTTTGTTCAGGTGCATCATGAGGTACTTCGCCATGTCATCTGCTGTTGAAACCATACCGCCTTCAGGTTTTTCCGTTGGTTTAAACCCGTCCAAGGGTATCAATTCACCTGTTGGTCCATAGTGAGCAGCCATTCTGCTTAACAATTGGGGGGTAAACCGCACACTCGTCGAAGTCATGCCTAACGGTTTGAAAATATTCTTTTCCATATATCGGGAATATGACATGCCCGTTACGTTTGCTACTGCATATCCGGCTAGCATGAAACCAAAATTGTCATAAGTGTACGCTTCTCCTGGAGGCCTGACAACAGTTGGCATATTTGATGCAATGTACTTCTTCATTGGAAAATATTTGTCCGCGTATTCTGGATGCATTTCCATGAGAATATCTGGTTCATCAAATCCACTTGAATATGTAAGTAGATCAAACATCGTCAGTTTTTTTCCTGTTTTATTCGGAACCTTTATTCCTCCTAAATACTCTTGGATATCGTGTTTTAAATCCATTTTCCCCTTATCGACCAACTGCATAGCTGCCAATGCAGTGAATGACTTTGTAACAGAGCCGATTTGGAAAACGGTATTTTTATCAACAGGAATTCTTTTTTCCCTGTCGGCATAACCGTAACCTTTGCTTAGCAACACTTTCCCACCCGTGACGACCACAAAGTTAGAACCAACTGTATTAAACTTCTTCATCTTGTCCGCAAAAACACCATCTGCAAAAGCTTCTAGTTCCTTGGCATTTCGCGGCCCCTCCAAGCTAGCCTTTTCAGATGCAACTGGTGCGTTAACGGGTGCGACAACTGACGCGCCGTTGGGTGCCATACAGGCGGTAGTTATCGTAGCAGATAACAGTAGAACCACGAGATTGGTGTGAATCATTTTTTTCATGAATGATTTCTCCTTGAAATGTATTTTTGCCTCATAGCGTCCGGCAAAACCAAGTATGGCAAAGGACTTGTCATACCAACAAGTTACATTTCGTCACCGACCCATACCAGTCACTTCAAAGTGTCATATGACAATTAGGCACTAGGTGCCTAGTGTTCAATGGTAATATCGTTTTTGGGTGTGTCCATTTGATTGTTCACAATGAATGTTGGACCCCTTCACTTCAGTTTCTTCTTTACCGTCTCTCCTTCAATTAACACAGGTTGATAATAGGTGTGGTTGCGTAGATCTTTCTTCCCTTGCAGTTTCTTGATAACCCAATCGGCGGCATCACGTCCCATTTGTTCCTGTGGGTGTGTTAATGTCGTTAGTTTGATGTTTGCATTCTTGGAAATATAGGAATTATCTTGACCAATAATGGATATGTCTTCAGGAACAGATATACCAAGTTGTCTGCATACATGTACAACTTCTAATCCTACCTCGTCGTTATAGCAGACAATTGCGGATAACCCGTCTCTTTGTTCGGTTAGGAATTTTTTTAAGTTGGTGGACAGGTCTTGCTTCGTCTCTGTATAGAATGAGAGCACTTGCTCTGGGTAAAACCGTAATTTGGCTTCTCCAAGCGCCTTGATATAGCCCTTCATTCGATGCTTCCCTTGTAAATCGTCCATTTTGGCAATAATACCAATGTGTGTGTGTCCGTTAGCAATCAATTCTTTTGTTGCCAGATAGCTGGATTGTACGTCATCGAGACAAAAGAATGGAACCTCCAACTCTTCATAATAAGCATTAATCATGATGAACGGAACATCCTGCTCCTTGAACGTCAGATAGTAAGAGATATTGGGATTATATAGATTGCTCTTCGTAGGCTCAATAATCAAGCCATCCACACCAAAGGACAACATCATCTCCAAAGCTTTCTTTTCCTGTGCGACATCATTATTTGTACTAGCTAATAGCAATGAATAATTATCTTCATTTAATCTGGCTTCAATCCCGCGAATAATAGAAGGGAAGATGTAATCGGAAATGTAGGTTGTGATGACTCCGATGGTTTTATTACTGGAATTCCCGCCGTTTTTTGATCGAAATTGGTTACTGACATAAGTGCCCGATCCTTTTTCACTTCTTAAAAAACCCTCGTTGGATAGTTCTAAAATTGCCTTACGTACCGTCTGGCGGCTAACTTTATACATATCCTGCAAAGCCGATTCCGTTGGAATTTGTTCTCCTACGCTGTATGCTCCTGATAGAATGTTGCTCTTTATATCCTCAAGGATGACCTGATACTTTGGTTTCACTTTATTCCTTCTTTCCTGGTTGTCCTAATACTAATTTACCTACCCATAATATTTGTATGTACATATCTTAGCATAATTATGAACTATTATAATCGATAGCCTAACATGTATAAATACTAAAGGCCAAGTGGGGCAAGTTGTACCCGAAGGAGATGCGGTCCTGGGTTTGCCAACGATGTTTTATATCAGAAGCTGCTTGAAGCCCATATTACGTTATTGTCACACACCTAATAAACCTAAAAGGCGAAAAAAGGTTGAGCAGATTTTATCTTGCTCAACCTACATTCATAAATACAAATTCCTATTATCAAAAACTGAAAAAACATTAAAAAACAATGGTAGGCATTTGTATAATATGCTTTTCAAAGGGCGGAATTGCTAATCACCGCTTTAACACAAGTGGCAAGAATACTTCGTCCACAATCTCAGCAATCGTCTGACACCTCTCCTCGGTCAACGGCTCGCTGTAGCACTAATAATGGGTTCATGAGAATATTTGTAGGTATAACTATGTATTCACGTTGACAAATGTACGAACAAAAAATATACTAAGGTTGTAAATTAAAGAAAGCGCCTTCTTTCAATTATTGCGATTATAACAGTTGTTCAGAGAGAGGAGTAACGTGAGCATGGATCAAGACATTAAACAAGCGATTACTAAGGGAGAAACCTCACTTGGTATCGAATTTGGATCCACACGTATCAAGGCAGTGCTGATTGATCATCATTTTGAAACCATCGCATCTGGAAGCTATGAGTGGGAAAATCTCTTGGTGGACGGTTATTGGACGTACAACTTAGAGAGTATTATTACGGGTCTGCAAGAGGCTTATAGTGAAATGAAGCAAGAGGTTGAACGAAAATATGGGATTACCCTTCGTACCGTTGGTTCTATAGGATTCTCTGCAATGATGCACGGCTATATGGCTTTTGACAGCAAGGGCGAGTTGCTTGTTCCGTTCCGGACTTGGCGGAATGCGACAACCAGTGCCGCAGCAAAAGTTTTAACTGATAAATTCCAATTCAACATTCCTGAGCGATGGAGTATTGCTCACCTGTATCAAGCTATATTGAACGAAGAGCAACATGTCCCTCAGATTGATTTTATGACGACGTTAGCTGGATATATTCACTGGCTGCTGACTGGCAATAAGGCTATTGGCGTCGGGGATGCTTCGGGCATATTCCCAATTGATGAGACTACACATGATTATAACGAATCGATGGTTAAGCAGTTCGATGAACTCATTGCAGCCAAAGGTTACGATTGGAAGCTAGAAGGAATTCTCCCTAAAGTTTATATTTCAGGCGAGCAGGCAGGTGTACTAACCGCCGCGGGAGCTAAAATCTTAGATAAATCCGAAGATTTACAACCAGGTATTCCGCTTTGTCCTCCAGAAGGTGATGCGGGAACAGGGATGGTCGCTACGAATAGTGTGAGAAAACGGACGGGCAATGTCTCTGTGGGAACCTCGGTTTTTGCCATGCTTGTATTAGAGAAGGACCTTTCAGCGGTATATCCGGAAATTGATCTGGTGACTACACCGAATGGTAATCCGGTCGGAATGGTTCATGCCAACAACTGTTCAAGTGATATCAATGCTTGGCTGGGATTGTTCCGAGAATTCTCTGAGGCAATGGGGCAAAAGGCGGATCCGAATCAATTGTTCAGTGTGCTGCTGAACAAGGCTTTGGAAGCAGATCCAGATGGCGGCGGTTTACTCAGCTATGGCTATTTGTCAGGGGAGAATATCACCGGAATAGAGAAAGGCCGGCCATTGTTTGTCCGCTCTCCTGAAAGCCATTTCAATTTGGCCAATTTCATGCGGACTCATCTTTTCACTGCGTTTGCTGCTTTGAAAATCGGAATGGATATTTTGACAAAGAAAGAAAATGTCGCAATTGACAGCATTCTGGCTCACGGTGGTTTATTTAAAACCCCTATCGTCGGACAAAAAATTGTTGCGGCTGCCATGAATGTCCCGGTATCAGTGATGTCAACAGCTGGAGAAGGTGGGGCGTGGGGGATTGCTATTCTGGCTTCTTACATGATGAACAAGGATCAACAAGAAAGTCTGGAAGACTTCCTCGACCAAAAAGTATTTAGAGATGCTGAGGGGCAAGAAATTTCTCCCGACAGTTCCGACGTTAAGGGATTTGAAGCATTCATGGAACGCTACACACAAGGCCTGGCGATTGAACAGGCTGCTGTAGATAATCTAGTGGAAAACTGGAGGAATTGACGTGTTAGAGCAACTGAAAGAAGAAGTATATCAAGCCAATCTGGATTTGCCTAAACATGGACTCGTGAAATACACCTGGGGTAACGTAAGCGCTGTTGATCGTGAAAGCAGCTTATTCGTTATCAAACCTAGTGGTGTTAGCTATGACACGATGAAACCTAGCGATATGGTGGTTGTTGATTTTGACGGTAATGTTGTTGAAGGAGAGATGAGACCTTCGTCAGATACACCGACTCACGCCGTACTTTATAAGCATTATGCAGAGATCGGCGGTATTGTACACACGCATTCGACTTGGGCGACCATTTGGGCTCAAGCAGGCTTGGATGTACCTGTAATGGGGACTACTCATGCAGACACCTTCTATGGTTCTGTTCCTTGTGCCCGTTTCTTGACACAAGAGGAGATTGATCGTGGTTACGAAGCGGAAACCGGCCGTGTCATCATCGAAACTTTTGAGCAGCGCGGGCTGGATATTTTAGCAGTGCCGGGTGTTCTGCTTAAGGGTCATGCTCCCTTCACTTGGGGCAAAGATGCAAAATCGGCAGTCATGAATAGCGTCGTGTTGGAAGAAGTTTCGAAAATGAATTTATTCGCACGAGAATTGAATCATTTTGCCGAAGAATTGCCGCAGCGCATTCTAGATAAACACTATTTGCGCAAACATGGGAAAGACGCTTACTACGGCCAAAAATAAGACGAACTAAACTAACAAACGAAGAGAAGAGGATGAATGATGTCAACAGTAGGTACAAAACAGTTCTGGTTTGTCGTAGGTTCACAACATCTGTATGGAGAAGAAGCATTAGCAGAAGTTAAAGCACACGCACAAGAAATGACCGATGCCTTAAATAAGAGTGGCGTTCTGCCTTATCCGCTTGTATTGCAGGATCTGGCGGTTAGTGCAGACAAAATCACCAATCTCATGAAAGAAGTCAACTATCGTGACGAGGTTGCTGGTGTCATCACTTGGATGCATACCTTCTCACCTGCAAAAATGTGGATTCGTGGTACTAAATTGCTGCAAAAGCCGCTACTTCATTTGGCTACACAGTATAATGAAAGCATTCCTTGGGCTACGATTGATATGGACTTCATGAACCTCAATCAGGCAGCTCATGGTGACCGTGAATATGGATTTATCAATGCTCGCCTGAAGAAACAGAATAAAGTGGTCGTAGGTTACTGGGAACGCGCAGAAGTGCAAAAGCAAATCGCAGAGTGGATGGATGTAGCGGTTGCTTATAACGAAAGCTTCAATATCAAAGTTGCCCGCTTTGGCGACAACATGCGTAACGTTGGCGTTACAGAAGGCGATAAGGTCGAAGCTCAAATTCAATTTGGATGGACCGTTGACTACTTCGGAATTGGCGACCTTGTTCAGTACGTCAATGCTGTGAAAGAAGAAGAGATCGATGCTTTGTTCGCGGAATACTCCGAACTCTATGAACTTGATTATGGTACTTACAGCAAGGAAGCTTGGGAAGCCAGCGTAAGAGTGCAAGCAAGCTATGAAATTGCCCTTAAACGGTTCCTGGATCATGGCGGCTATACTGCCTTCACTACGAACTTCGAAGACCTCTATGGTATGAAACAACTTCCTGGTCTTGCCGTTCAACGTTTGATGGCACAAGGATACGGCTTCGCCGGTGAAGGAGATTGGAAGACTGCAGCGCTCGATCGTCTGCTTAAAGTCATGAGCCATAACCAATCCACTGGCTTTATGGAAGACTACACCTATGAATTAGCGGCTGGTCAGGAATCGATACTTCAATCCCATATGCTTGAAGTTGACCCAACGTTGGCAAGCAACAAGCCTAAAATCATCGTTTCTCCGTTAGGTATCGGCGATCGTGAAGATCCAGCTCGTCTGGTGTTTGACGGCAAGGCAGGAGACGGTGTAGTTGTTTCCATGGCTGACTTTGGCACGCATTATAAACTGTTGATCAATGAGGTTACTGCATTTGAACCGACAGTTCCTGCTCCAAATCTTCCAGTGGCCCGTGTACTGTGGAATGTGAAGCCAAACTTCCAAGATGGGGTTAAAGCATGGATTGAGAACGGCGGCGGTCACCATACCGTGGTTTCCTTGAATCTAACCACAGACCAAATTGTTACTTATGCAAAACTGGTTAACCTGGAATACGTAATTATTAAGTAACTAGAAGATAGCCATCTACTAAAAGCATTGGGTCAGTCCTCAGGACCCAGTGCTTTTTATTGGTTTTCTAAGAATGTATAGATATGGGAAGGTTCCTAAGCTACCTGGCTCTGGCAAATCCACATTATCTAGACACATACATGACATGTTAAACACACATCAAATAGAATCGGAATTATTTTTAGAAGGGAACTTACGACATCCCGCTGATTATGAATCGGTTGCATGTATGCCGAACGAAGAACTTGATCGGCTCCGATCTATCTATTCTGAGGTGTTTCATTACATTGATCCGTTTGTATCTGTGAATGGCAACGACTCTTTAATCGCATATGCACTTGCGCAGCAATCAGCTCCAAATGGAATCCCTTCTAGTTTGTATGAGGAAATCCAGCGTTATGAAATTTACGATGGAGTACCCGTAGAAAAGCACTGCGAGTTGATGATTCAACGTTGGAAGTCTTTTGTTAAAGATCAGCGAGAAAAAGAAAAGTTGATAATACTCGAATGCTGTTTTTTACAGAACCCAGGGTGTGCATTACTTGCCCGGCATGATGCTGGAGAAGATCGTTTTACTCAGCATGTATTACAGATTGCGGAGCAAATTCAGGAGTTAAATCCAATTTTGTTCTATTTGAAGCAACCGAATGTGCATGAGACGATTGAGCGTGTTAAAACAATGAGATCTCAAGAATGGTTAGATTTCGCGATTTGGTACCATACCGAGCAAGATTATGGAAAGAACAAGGGGCTTTACGGATATGAGGGATATATTCAGTTCCTTGAACATCGACGAGAGCTAGAATTACAAATTATTGAGCAACTCCCTTTTCAATCGTTTATTATGAATAACTCCGATTATGATTGGGAGAATCAACAACAGACCGTTTTGAATATCATAATGAAGTATTTATTAGGGTCTATCCCGTAAAGACATATTTTACCGAATTATTCATATACATGGACTATTGATTAAATCATTGGAAATATTGTACTCTATATCATTTGCTTCTAAACGCTTTTTTGGTGTCTGTTATGACTGCTAGTAAGTGAAGCCCAAATAATACAGCGTGTTGAGATCCATTCTTATTATTTCTGCAAAGAAAATTCTCACTTTTTAGCAGAAATGATTTATAATTATCAGATAATAGACAATATAATTTTTAAAAGATTATATTTTAGTTATAATAGAGACAGAAAAGATATGTTCCTGAGTGGAGCCTTGCTTCTTGTATCACCTAAGCAGGAGGGCCTGCTCTTTTTTGCAAATATAAGAGATAAGGAAGGTTTTTATGAATAGCATTCAGAAAAAAACAGACATTATCTTAATTGGTGCCGGAGTCATGAGCGCGACTCTGGGATCATTGCTGAAAGAGTTAGCACCGGAGTGGGAAATTCAAGTGTTTGAGAAACTCGCAAACGCGGGAGAAGAAAGCTCTAACGAATGGAATAATGCAGGTACAGGCCATGCTGCACTGTGCGAACTGAACTATACATCCGAGAAGGCTGACGGATCTATAGATATTCGTAAAGCTGTAGACATTAATGAGCAGTTTCAGCTTTCAAGACAGTTTTGGTCTTTTCTTGTAAACAGCAATTTGATTCGTAATCCACAGGACTTTATCAAACCAATACCTCATATGAGTTTGGTAACAGGAGAGAAAAATGTATCTTTTTTGAAAAAAAGGTTTAAAGCGCTTTCAACTATTTCTCTGTTTCAAGGCATGGAATTTTCCGACGACCCTGAAAAGCTGAAGGAATGGATTCCGCTGATTATGGAAGGCCGTACATTGAATGAACCCATCGCGGCAACCAAAATCGACTCTGGAACAGATGTCAACTTCGGTGCTTTAACACGCATGTTGTTTGAGCATTTAAAAAGTAAAAACGTCGAGATTAATTACAAACATAGTGTAAAGGATATTAAACGTGTGAGCGACGGCTCGTGGAAGGTCAAGGTCCATAATCTGGATAACGGTAAAATCGAACACCATAATGCCAAATTTGTCTTTATCGGTGGTGGGGGTGGAAGTCTACCTTTGCTACAAAGAACCGGTATTCCTGAGTCCAAATATATCGGGGGATTCCCGGTAAGTGGACTATTTATGGTATGTAACAATCCTAAGGTTGTCGCCCAGCATCATGCAAAAGTATATGGTAAAGCTAAGGTTGGTGCTCCTCCCATGTCTGTTCCGCATCTGGATACAAGATATATCGGTAACCAAAAAGCACTGCTATTTGGACCGTTTGCCGGCTTCTCACCGAAGTTCTTGAAAACGGGCTCAAATTTGGATTTGATCGGTTCTGTAAAACCTAATAATCTCATTACGATGTTGGCCGCAGGCGCAAAAGAGAT
Source organism: Paenibacillus polymyxa (assembly GCF_001719045.1). Lineage (NCBI taxonomy): Bacteria > Bacillati > Bacillota > Bacilli > Caryophanales > Paenibacillaceae > Paenibacillus > Paenibacillus polymyxa. The sequence goes on along the minus strand of NZ_CP015423.1, from coordinate 2,767,549 downwards.
GGCATTGACTAAATATCTGATCCAGCAAGTGATGTTATCGAATGAAAAGCGTCTGGAAGAATTACGCGAGTTTATTCCGAACGCCAAAATCGAGGACTGGGGGATCGTGGTAGCAGGCCAACGTGTGCAGGTGATCAAAGATACGGAGGGTGGAAAAGGAACACTTCAATTTGGTACGGAAGTGGTTAGTGCCGCTGATGGTTCGGTAGCTGCACTGCTCGGCGCTTCTCCGGGTGCTTCTACTGCTGTTCACGTTATGCTGGAAGTATTGGAAAAATGCTTCCCACAACATATGGAAGAGTGGGAACCAAAAATCAAAGAGATGATTCCTTCTTATGGGGTGTCACTAGCGGAAAACCCAGAGCTTTACCAAGAAATTTACAATTCCACAACGGAGGTGCTGGGTCTGGGCGAAAAAGAACCGCTTCATCGTTAATTTTTGCATGGCTGGTAACTGGATCATCCCACTACTGTACAGGAATCTTACGATATATTTTAAAGTCGAATAAGCAACAACACCAAGCGGTGGGAAGCCCCCACCGCTAAAATGCTTGCTTAACAATACAAAATTTTGCAATCCTTGGGGTGGAAATAATTACTTAACGACCGTTCCCAATATGATAGGATGAAGCCAGACAGAAAAGAAAGCAGCACTATAGGCTCTATTCAGTTCCAGTTGTCCAATGAACTGGTGCAGCGGATTGCTACCCCGGCTTGGTTAAAACGCAGATGGGCGGGGAAAAGGCAGAGCTGTCGGTGGAGGATGGAGCGAAAACGGCGGTCCGACTGGCGACCCTCTCGGAGGATGGTCCAACGGGCGGATTCTATTACATGGATGAACAGCTTCCATGGTAAAGCTTTATGCTAAATAGATAGGGACGCACTCACAAGAGGAGGTGGCCCTATCTATTTATATTACATTTGTGCGGTTGGACGGATTACGATTTCGTTCACATCAATATCGGCCGGTTGTTCAATTGCGAATCCAATTGCACGGGCTATCGCGTCAGGTGTCATGGCTAGTTTATCCCGAATGGCAGCGAGTTGATCTCTCAATGCTGGATTGGTCATACCCTCCGTGAAATTCGTCTGCACAATACCAGGCGAAATGATGGTCACGCGCAGCTTGTCGCCAGCCTCCTGGCGCAATCCCTCTGAGATGGCGCGCACGGCGAACTTCGTACCGGAGTAGACCGACTGGTTCGGCACAGTCTTATGTCCTGCTACAGAAGCGATGTTCACGAAATGTCCGGAACCCTGCTTGCGAAAGATAGGCAACGCTGCGGCTATACCGTACAAAACGCCTTTAATGTTGACATCAATCATGTCCTCCCAGTCCTCGACACACAGATCTTCGAGAGGGGAAATAGGCATAACGCCAGCGTTGCTGACGAGAACATCCAGCTTCCCGTACCGTTCGCAAGCTAAATTAACGAGATTGCACAGATCCTCGCGCCGTCTCACGTCAGTGCGTGCATAAACAGCTTCGCCACCTCCATTGGAAATGCGTGTCGCTAGCGCTTCAAGGCGCTCCGCTCCGCGCGCTCCAAGCACGACTTTTGCTCCACGCTCGGCAAGCAACAGTGCTGTTGCTTCTCCAATTCCGCTGCTTGCACCTGTAATCACGACGACTTTGTTCTCTATTCTTCCTTCCAAATGCATAGCCCAATCCTTCTTCCTTTGATCTATTTGCCTTAGGCCCTCTGTTGGCCTTGCAAGTAAATTTTAAGTAGAATTCGATTGAGACAGGTAGACCGATCAAGTCCAATTCTTGCCTAATCCTATTCGGCGCGCATATAATTAGCACATCAATATTAGCGTTCAACGGAAAGGAAGGTGAAGCATGAATGATTTCGTCTCCGCCCCCCTCTGATATTTCTACGAATCTACAAGAACTGATTCATCTAATTGATCAACATGCGTCTTCGGATGGTACGTTTGTCTCGTCTGTGCCAGGACTTTATTTCAGACGTGCAAGCCATGTGTCCGAGCTGAATCATACGGTCCATATGCCCTCCCTGTACGTGGTTGCACAAGGCTCAAAGACAGCAATGCTGGCTGGAGAAAACTATGTGTACGATCCAACAACCTACATGGTCACATCAGTTCAACTTCCCGTAATTGGTAAAATAACTCAAGCCTCGTCGGAGCTTCCTTATCTAAGTCTTCAATTATCCATTACTCCAGACGTCATTTTGGACATTATCAAGAAGAGTCCTCCTCAAGGTACCGTAAAGACTGGACGCGGCATACTAGTGAGCCAATTTGACCCTCTGCTGCTTGATGCGCTGCTTCGGCTTGTCAGACTTTCGGGTACGCCTGCGGATATTCAGTTTCTTGCGCCGCTTATCACGCACGAGATCCTTTATCGTGTATTACAAGGTGAGCAGGGGGCTTTAATCAGGCAATTTGCCGTAGTTGGTAGCTATGCACATAGCATCTCCCAAGCGATCCATCTGATAACCCGCGATTACTCTAAGCCTCTTGTGATTGAAGAATTGGCGAAGGAAGTAAACATGAGCCCTTCTTCCTTACACAAGCATTTTAAAAAGGTAACGGCTATAAGTCCTCTGCAGTATCAGAAGGCCATTCGACTGCAGACTGCACGCCGCTTACTGCTCTCGGAGGGATTGGAAGCCGTCGATGCAGGCTTTCGCGTCGGCTATGAGAGCCCTTCGCAGTTCAGCCGGGAATATGGACGCATGTTTGGGCGTCCACCGATGAGTGATGTTAAACATTTGCGCAATTCCCTTAGTGTCTCAGTTGATTGAGAGATTCTTCGGGTGATCTGGAGGAGGCCCAGAGCAAGTTGTCTTTGGTCTGGTCAAAGAGGATATATCACACCAACGGAAGTTCGTCGAGCCGTTCGTAAATCAACAATCCTTTCTCTTTCGCCACCCTTACCATTTCATCGGCACCCTGAGAGGGTCCTCCAACCCGAAGCACGGCGTTACAGTAATCAAGCAGGCGAATGGAAGACGGGTGAAAGATTTTGTTAAAGGTCTCATCTCCCAGAGCAGTGGAACCGGCTGTCGCGATAAGGGGCAAAGCATACCACTCTCCCAGCACCGGCATGTGACCAGCCTCGTAAACTTGAAGAGCAATTTCATTCATGTAGTTGACGTTCTTTTCAGACCTGGGGATTCGTACTGTACTTGTCGTAAAGATGTATCCGCGTTTGCAGACGGTTCGCCGTCCGATATTGCTCCCCCCAATTTTGCTCACTCTGCACGGTTTGGATAACATCCGCCAAATGGTTCCAATCGGAGCCAAAGGCCGACATTTCCATAGCATCTCGTATTGCATGCACTACGTGCTCCGTATGGGCAATTTTCTTTTGTAAAACATCGAGTTGTGCTTGCAACGAATGTCTGATCTCTCCGTTGGATGGCGATTCTGCATCTAAAATGTCCATTATTTTTTGAAGCGATAACCCTAGATACTTCAACATCTGAATCCGCTGTAATCTTTCCATATCCTTCATGTTGTACAGTCTTATGGATCCAGTGCGGTGACCTCCTGGACTCAGAAGTCCAATTTGATCGTAATATCGCAATGTCCTGACTGTTATCCCTGTACGTTTGGCAAGCTGTCCTGTCGTCAGACAGTTCTCTTTGTCCATTCATTGCTCACATCCAATTGATTGCTCTAGCATGTCGTTCTCAGTCAGTATAGCAAATGACGTAACGTCACCTTCAAGAAAGACTTATGCAATAAGAAACAAGAGAAAACTATCCTAGCAAAAGGTGACTTGGTAGTGAGTCACGAATATCATGTAATAAAAATTCATCAGCTCTTCATGGAGGATACTATGAAAACTTTCATTTACATGGTGAGACATGGCGAATCACCGAAGACGGAAGGAAATGAAAGAACAAGAGGTTTGACTGATAAAGGCAAGTCAGATGCTTTTCAAATAACTGAATTATTAAGAGGAGAGGGGAACGAGGTTTTCGTTTCAAGTCCATATCAACGGGCAATCCTAACCATTCAAGAATTAGCTCAATGCTCAGGACAAGAAGTTTTAATATTCGAGGATCTTAAAGAAAGAATTTTTTCTAGTGAAGACAACCGAATGCCCGATGATGAATTATTCCCTTTGTTAGATAAGTCATTTTCTGATCCCAACTTTTCTTTAACGGGAGGAGAGTCTAATGCAGTTTGTCAGAACCGAAGTATAACGGTCTTAAAGGAATTGTTAAAAATCTACCGAGGACGGAAAGTCGCATTAGGCACTCATGGAGCTGTGATGACTTTAATGATGGGGTATTATGACAAGCAGTACGATTTGAATTTTTTACTACACACATCCAAACCAGACGTATACAGAATGGAATTCAATGATCAGGAATTAGTTGAGGTAAAAAGATTGTGGAACATGCCGTAATAGTTTGTGAGGAAAAGGTATAAGGACTAATCTCCAAAAAGAGACCACTCTTAAAAAAGGATGGTCTCTCTTCAAAGCTTTTCCTTTATAGCTATTGCGGTGAACCGTTAAGCAAATCCTCGGCTATTTTTACCAGGTCTTCTTTGCTCAGCGGGCTGTCCTGGTTATCAGATATGTTGTAGTGTAAACGCCTTTTTTCATCGAGCCATCCCAGTCGATTTTTCCCTACCTCCAAGGGCGTGCTTGTTTCGCTTGCCCTGATGTAATAGGCCTTGGTTCCTTTGATCATCAGTTCCTCAGCCGAATCCTGTTCATTTTGCATCACGGTCGTCTTTGTGACTTCGGGAGCGTACTTGGTGACGGTGATGTTTACATAGTCATTTCCTCTTGCATACCGGGCAAAGGTGAAGTCTGACTTGCCCCAGCTCAGCTTTTGAATAAACAGATTTTCACCTTTCGGTGCGGCCTTGGCCTGTTGCATCAGTTTATCCGTTAAAGCCCGATATTCCTCTTTGTTCATCATCCCAGGATATGCAGCGACTGGATAGAGGTATCCGAAATCAAATCGGTAGCCATTCGGCAGATGAGTAGGATTGTGGAATAGTGGGGCTTCTGTACGCTTGATTTCATCCTGCAGACTGCTGAAGCTAGAAAGTTCAGTCGGTTTGTATGCAAACAGGACAGGATTAGACGAATTTCTTGGATTCATAGAATCGTCCTTAACGTAATAGGCGGCATACTCTCCAGGCTGTAGACGGTCTCTCACCTTTTCGTTCCACTGTGTGTAGGTGGTTGTATACGTTTGGGAAGCGTCCGTTTCGGCAGGTGTTTTGGCGGTATTTAATACGACATCGCCTTTGCCGTTACGTAATTCCAGATATTGCGAAGCGGCGTACCCAGTCACAGAGGCGCCTAATACAAAAAGTAAGATCATAATAGGAGCGGTGATGCGCGGTTGAAGACGCATTTTTACGATGAGTCCCTTTTTGGGTTTCGCCTTTTGGTAGACCTGTTCCATCACTTTGTCAGAGACGTCAAAGGCTTGTATTTTTAAGGCGTTCTCTGGCTCCGTCAACAAGTCCATATTTTTAAAGCCTTTGTCTTTCAGGTCGGTGTATTTCAGACCTTGTTCCTGAGTTCTGTCTTGTAATTCACGCATTTTGGGTCCTCCTTTATGGGCTCCATCATTTTTTTGAGCTTTGTTTTTGTTCTGCCGTATTTTTTCTTGATAGCTTCCTCGCTTTTGTTCATAATTTCCCCGATTTCTCCAAACGATTTTTCTTCAAAAATGCGTAGCACCAGCAGGTTTCGTTCTTCTGCATTCAGTTGGCCCAATGCCCGGCTTAGCGGTTCACTGAAAAGCTGACGTTCCATAACCTGCGCGGCGCTGTCTGAAGTCATGTTAGTTGAGGTAAACAAATTAATTCTAAATTTGCGCTGCAGATTCTTCCGGCGAATCAGGTTCAGGCAGTGATGATAAGCCATTTTATACAACCAGGAAGAAAACCCCATAGTCGGCTTGTACATATTAATTTTCTCAAAAGCTTTGACCAAAATATCCTGCACGGCTTCTTCTGCTTCATGCTCACTTCCTAACAGCCGCCAGCAATACACAAAAATCTGACGCTGATGCTCCTTCACAATGTAGGCGTAATCCTGGATCTCGCCAGCTTGGACCCGTTTAATTCTATATTCGATTTCCTCATTCAAAGATTTAGGCACCCCCTCTGATTAAAAAGAAAACTATATCTGTATAACAAATGAAGATGAACCAAAGGGACATCTTTTCTAAAATTTTTTAAGTATTAAATCAACCCTCTAAGAGAATACGATAAAGCAGAACAATTATCACCAACGTTGTTGATTTCATAGAGCTTGGATTTTTATTGTGGAAATAAATAGAATAATAAATATACCTATCAAAAAATTAAAAAATAGATTGTAAAGAAAAAAGGGGATGGGAAAATGAAGTTTTATGATAATAGGGGAGTCCAGCTGGTGGTTGCACTTTTATATCCTGTTATAACATTTGTTATATTAAGTAATGGTCATACGATAGGTTCATGGACTGTTCCGGCCATTATTGCAATTTTGTTTTGTCTGTTATGGAAAAATACTTTTTATGTAATCATCTCTAATGTCTTGGTGTGGATTATATCCGTACCTATGTGGTGGCTGCTAGTTGAACGTGTGAAAACAGACCAGGGCGCTGAAATTTTCATTTCGTCATTACCATTCATTATATTGTTATACATATTTGCTGTATTGCTACCCGAGATTTCAATTGTTCTATTTAGACATTACATTTTTAATAACTTTAGACGTCGCAATAGTAAGTAAACTCTGAAACGATTCAGGAGTGCTTTTTCAAAATAACCTATGGATTAGGTGAAGATGACGATATGGTTTTATCCAAGAGAGCATACGATTTTCTTGCAAATTCAAAATGGAAAGATAAATTAAACGATCAAGAGATAAACTCGGCAATCCCGCCCGTATAGCTAACGAAAACCATCGGCTATGCTGGGCGGGATTGCCTCACCCTCTTTAGTGCAGCGTATCTTCTACTTATTCCCTTTGCGTACTTTTAACAGCTTACCCTTTACGGTTGTATTCTTCATAATCTCGAGCACCAGTGGACCTTTACCATTCAGAATCTCAACATCTGTCGCATAATCCAGAATCGTAATAATCCCGATATCATCTGCGGTGACCCCGTCAAGCTTAGCGATGGTCCCCACGAAGTCGACAGCTCTAAGTTTTTTCTTCTTACCGCCTTTAAAGTTCAGCTTCATAATCTGTTGGTTTAGTTGCTCGCGCTTATCTTTTTTGAGTGCGGTTTTTACATGCAGTTTCTGCTCAAAATCTTCTCTACGGAGGTCAACAGCCTCTTCTGAGGGAGCCTTTACCTGCGGAATCGCGAACCCAATATATGCTTCAATATCAGCTAATCTTCGGCCATCCTTAGGAGTGATGAGGGAAATGGCTTTACCCGTTTTGCCAGCACGTCCCGTACGTCCTGTGCGGTGAACATAGCTTTCCTTCTCAAGGGGAATATCGTAGTTAATGACATGGGTGATATTCGTGATATCAATTCCTCTGGCGGCAACATCTGTCGCGATCAAGTAACGGAATTGACCCCTTCTAAATGCATTCATTACCTCAAATCGCTCGTCTTGCTCCATGCCACCATGAATGCGATCACATGGATATTCAAGATCAGCCAATGCTCTGAATAATGTATCTACATTCTCCTGCGTACGACAGAAAATAATGCAGCTGTCAGGATTCTCAACAATCAGCAGATCTTGCAGTAGTGCCAGCTTGTCTGACTCCTTCACCTGAATAAGAGAGTGATCAATTGTAGCGGTCGTTATACCGGTTGCTTTTATTTCAATTTCAACAGGATCGTTCATATATATGTGTGACAGTCTGGCTACATCCTCAGGAAAAGTAGCGGAGAATAACATGGTAACCCGGTCACTAGGCAGGGCCTGAATGATCGACTGAACTTGCTCGATAAAGCCCATATTCAGCATCTCGTCAGCTTCATCAATCACGAGGTAGGCCATTCGATCTAACGATAGCGTGCCTCGTTCAATATGGTCCAGTACACGTCCTGGCGTACCTACAGCCATATGTGTTCTTTGTTTTAACTCGGCCTTTTGAATATGAAAAGGATGTTTTCCATAAAGGGGCGTCGCTTTTATCCGCTTAAAGCGTCCAATATTCGTGATGTCCTCGGTGACCTGTAATGCAAGTTCACGGGTTGGCGTCAGGATTAAAGCTTGGGGCTTATTCTCATTCCAATCTACTAGCTCACAAAGTGGAATACCATATGCAGCTGTTTTGCCGCTACCAGTTTGCGATTTGGCGACAAGGTCCTTCTTCTCAAGCGCAACTGGAATGACTTCCGTCTGAATCTCTGTTGGCGTCTCATAGCCCAAGCTATTCAGCGCTCTTACAATTTCTTCACTTAATGCGTAATCTGTAAAATGCTTCTGACTCATTTTCAACCTCTTCTGCGCTGTATTTGAATACCATTACATATATAATGTCATCGTGTATCGAACTTATACTCATATAGTATACTCTATATCCAGGTTCACTCTAATACATATCCATATTAACTGTTTGTCTAACTGAATCCTTGGAGCGTTTAACGAAGGGCTCGTCCATTTTCTCGTGTATGGTATCTGATGTGTTGGTCTACTGAGCTATTTTGCAATTTAACGACCGACAAACTTTACCCATGGATCTACGTTGAACAATTTCATGGAGAATTAATTTTGTCTTGCTGTTTTCCAGTACGTATCTTCAATTGTATCGGCATGTTTCCATATCCGCATGGCGTGAAAACATGTATTACGAACAAAGGGCACCCAATCGGGTACCCTTTGAACTGCCGTTAGCGCGGAAAATCGTATCAAAAGTATTGTTACGATGAAAAGTGAACCCAATCTCTCCCTTGGATAGCATCCATCTTTTTAAAGAAAATTTGAGCGCGTTTATTCTCAGTAGAAGTTATCCAGGTCATTTGAGCATATCCATGATTTTGTGAGTACTTTTGACATTCTAAAAAAAGCTGTGATTCTACTTCTGTATCTCTAAAGGGTTCCAATACAAATAGGTCGTTCATAACTGTGATTTTGTCTGCTTTCATCGTGCTAAAGGTAAAGAATAATGTAGCAAAGCCGATTAATTCTCCATTTTGTTCCGCCACAAACTGTATACCGTTTTGCTGCTCAAAAAGGGTTTGAATCAAATTATGAATTTTTTCGATAGGTGGCCTAGGGTTTTGATAAAAACCAACGATGTATTCATACATTAACTCGGTCAAACTGCTTAAATCATCAGGCTTAGCGTTTCTTATTAAAAATGACATTAGATGTACTCCCTTTTCATTGGTTTTGAATTAATATACATTATTAAGTATATATATGCAAAACTAAGATCAGTGAAGGAATCGTTTGAACTCATGCAAATGCGAAGAAGTATGTAATATGAGCGCAACAAAGGCTGCCGAGAAAATGTATCCGGCAGCCTTTGTTGCGCTGGGGGACATGTGCGTCGAGAATACACCCATTCGTTAAAATTGAATTCACTCTGAATTACTTAAGAAGTGTAAGTGTCACCTCTATCGTGTTATCAATAAATGATCGTTCTGGACGAGACTTTATCATTACCGTCAGTCCAATTAACGATACGACTAGCGCCTGTGATACAGCCTTCGCATCGAGCCCGATCTCAAGTTCACCTGATTGTATACCTCGTTCAATGGTTTCTTGAAATATAACCGATAGGTACATTTGATGTTCCCTTGTAGGAATTTCAAATTTCTCATCAACTTTGAGGGGATGGTTCCTCAAGCAGAAGTAAGCCAGCGTGCTAGCCAAAGTTATGTAGACGCAATTGCAAGAGCGCTTAATCCTTAAACTATTAAATGGGCAGTCTCCAAAGTGATATGCTACGAGGCTAGACTTTAATCGAAACGATGTGTTAAAGGAGCACCAGGTGTTCAGTCGCCCCGCAATGATGTAAAGTTTTTCGGGTAAAATCTTTACTTTTACATGTAGCGGACAATAACCTTCCATTCTTATAATTGGAAATGTAAGCGATTTATTTAGAGGTAGGAATATTAAAAACTATACGTATGAGGAGGAGATTGTATGTCGAAATTTAAAGTGGGCAAGTTGGTAAGCAGCTTGGCGTTGGCGGGTGTGTTGTTATCATCAGTTCTGATAAACCCGGCTAGTGCCAGTATGGCGAACGGTGGCAAATTCCTCGGGAATATCATTGCTGGAAGTGTCCCTGCAAGTTTCGGAACATACTGGAACCAGGTGACGCCAGAGAATTCGACCAAATGGGGGTCGGTTGAAGGCAGCCGTAACAACATGAACTGGTCGCAGGCGGATACCGCCTACAATTATGCCCGTAACAATGGCTTCCCGTTCAAGTTCCATACATTGGTATGGGGTGCTCAGGAGCCAGGTTGGATTAGCGGACTGTCGGCTGCTGATCAGAAGGCGGAAGTAACCCAGTGGATTAAAGCAGCAGGTCAACGCTATCCGAATGCGGAGTTTATAGATGTGGTGAATGAGCCCCTGCATCAGAAGCCATCCTTCCGCAATGCCATAGGCGGTGACGGATCGACCGGATGGGATTGGGTCATATGGTCGTTCCAACAGGCAAGACAAGCTTTTCCAAATGCCAAGCTGATGATTAATGAATATGGAATTATCAACGATCCCTCGTTAACCGACCAATATGTCAATATTATTAATCAGCTCAAGAGCAGAGGCTTGATTGACGGAATTGGTATTCAATGCCACCAGTTTAGCATGGACACTGTTTCAGTTAACACGATGAACACTGTACTGAACAAGCTGGCGGCAACAGGATTGCCAATCTATGTGTCGGAACTGGATATAACTGGTGACGACAACACCCAGCTTGCCAGATACAAGGAGAAATTTCCGGTATTATGGAAGCATTCTGCGGTGAAGGGAGTTACGCTCTGGGGGTATATCGAGGGACAAACTTGGAAGCCGAACACACATCTGCTGAATTCTAACGGCACGGAACGTCCCGCGCTCCAATGGCTGAGACAATATGTGCAGAGTTAAACTATAGGTGGCACTTAAAACCCAACAGATGCGAACTTTTGCCAAATGTCTGGGCTGGGTAGATGTTTATTTGACGAAGTCTTGGCTGAAATGTTATACGCCCAAGGCTTCTTTTTATTTAGCTTAAACCTAACGTATCAAAACCTAATCCAACTCAATTAGGCTTACATACCCAATCCATCACTTTAACCCACTTGAAATAAAACCGTCTGGACGGTATAGTAAAGAGGGGTGATCAATATGAATACAACTAAAAAAGCATTAAAAAGAGAATTAATTCTTAAAGCGGCCTCGATGATTGTGCACGAAGAAGGAGTAGAGAAATTAACGTTAGAAGCGGTGGCTAAGAAAGCGGGAATAAGTAAAGGAGGATTGCTTTACCATTTTCCGAATAAAGATGAATTGATTTTGGGAATGGTTGAACAACTATCGACCAGCTTTGTCTCCGAATTTAATGAGAGAGCAGAAAACGATATGCATTCCAAAGGAAGATGGACTCGCGCGTATATGAATACATCATTTTCTGGCGATCGGAATGCAAGTGACCTGTATACCGCTCTCTCAGCAGCACAGTTTACGAACCCTCACATGCTAAAATTACTTCAGGACGAGTATGAGAATATCCAAAATAAAATTGAAAACGACGAATTGGACCCCGTTCGTTCCACGATAGTCCGATTAGCTATAGACGGTTTGTGGTTTGCTGAAATGTTTGGGCTTGCTCCTCCCAATGAAGAAATGAGGCAAAAAATGATGGAAGAATTGAAAACATATATAAAGGAGAATGAATAATGGCTTATCTTTTCTTGGCAATCTCTATTGTTGGTGAACTTGTTGGAACTTCAATGCTTAAAGCTTCAGAAGGTTTCACCAGACTGTATCCGACTCTATTCACAATTGTGGCGTTCGTGATCTCTTTCTTCTTTATCTCCTTATCCCTTAAGACGCTCCCCTTAAATATGACTTATGCCATCTGGTCAGGTGTAGGAGCTGTTGCTACAACGCTTATTTCAGTATTGATTTGGAAAGAAAAAATCAATACAGGAAGTATCGCAGGTATTGCTTTAATTGTTATTGGCGTGGTGGTACTGAACCTATTTGGTGCAGGACATGGTGAGGCAAAAGGAACAACAGAAGCAACGAGTTCAATCGTTCAAAAATGAGATGAAATAGTATAGACACAAGAACATTGTAGCGAAAATGTATTCCAAAGGAGTGCCCTAATGAAGGGAAAAAACCACTTCATTAGGGCACTGGAGATTTACTACCACTATCAATCACTGCCAGTTTGTGTGAAAGGACCCTGCTGCATCACTTCGTTCATAAGTATGGGCACCAAAATAATCCCTTTGTGCTTGCAAAAGGTTAGCATTCGAAATGCCTGTCCGGTAACTATCGTAATAAGTAAGTGAAGCACTTAAACATGGAAACGAAGTACCAGAATTAATACCCTCACAGACAACTTTTCGTAATCCTTTTTGATACTCTTTAACCTTTTCAGCAAAATACGGGGCGATTAATAGATTAGCCAAATTCGGCTGTTCTTGATATGTTTCGCTAATTACGTTTAAGAATTCAGCACGAATGATGCAACCACCACGGAAAATAAGGGCTATATCCTTTAAAGGTAAATTCCATCCGTAAAGTTCAGAAGTCATTTTATATTGTATAAATCCTTGCGCGTAGGCACAAATCTTACCCATATAAAAAGCTTGTCTAATGTACTCAATCCACACATCTTTATCTAAACTTCGCTGATCAATCCCTGGTCCTGTTAGAATATTTTCTGCATAAACTCGTTCTTCTTTTAAAGAGGAGATGTAACGGGCAAACAATGACTCTGTAATAATGGATGATGGAATCCCATTGTCAATTGCTTGAATGCTTGTCCATTTACCTGTGCCCTTTTGCCCTGTTTTATCAAGAATCACATCGATTAATGGTAAGCCTGTTACATCATCCTTTTTCCGTAAAATCTCTGCTGTGATTTGGATTAAATAACTTTTCAGTTCCCCTTGATTCCATATTTCAAAGATATCAGCAATTTCATTCACAGATAAACGTAACCTTTTTCTTAAAAATGTATAGGTTTCTGCGATTAATTGCATATCTGCGTACTCGATTCCGTTATGTACCATTTTTACAAAGTGACCGGAACCTTTTGGACCCATATAAACACAACAAGGGTCTCCGTCCACGTGGGCCGCTATTTTTGTTAGAATAGAAGCTGCTTTTTCATATACGTTTTTATCTCCACCAGGCATGATCGAAGGTCCATTTAAAGCCCCAACTTCGCCGCCGGAAATACCGATTCCTAAATAACCGATTCCTTTTGACTTCAATTCATCATATCTACGTTCCGTATCTTTGTAATGGGAGTTACCACCGTCCATGATCACATCGCCTGCTTCAAGGAAGGGTACTAATGTACCTATTACCGAATCGACCGGTTTGCCCGCTGTTACCATAAGGAAGATTTTCCTTGGAGTTTTTAAGGAGTAAACAAAATTTTGAATTTCGTAGTAGGGATGGATGGAGTGACCTTCACTTTTTTTAACAAGATCATCCGTTAAATCCCTCGTATAATTATAGACAGCGACTTGCTCACCCTTACCAGCCATATTTAAAGCGATATTACGGCCCATTACCCCTAAACCAATGACACCAATTGTGTTGGACATTTTTTCTGCTCCTTTTATTTGAAATGAATAGGCCATAGATCCTCACTTATAGGCTTAGAAGATTCTAAGAAAAATAAGTGGGGGATCTACCGCCCGGGAATCATGGTTTATACGAATAAACTTAGTACTAAAATAAATCCTAATCCAGCTACAGAAATGATGGTCTCAAGCAATGTCCATGTTGCAAATGTTTCTTTCATGCTTAAACCAAAATATTCTTTAAACATCCAGAAACCAGCATCGTTAACATGTGAAGCTATTAAACTACCCGCTCCCGTTGCAAGCACAACTAAAGCAAGATTAACGTCGGATTGTCCTAACATCGGAATAACTAAACCAGCGGTTGTTAAAGCTGCAACAGTTGCAGAACCTAAGGAAATACGTAATATTGCAGCGATAATCCAGGCAAGTAAGATGGGTGATAATGTAGTTCCATTGAATAATTCAGCCACATAGTCACCTACGCCGCCATTAATCAGTACTTGTTTGAAGGCTCCGCCACCCCCAATGATTAAGAGCATCATCCCAATATGAGTAATAGCCGTTGTACAAGATGCCATTACATTTTTGATTGGAATTTTTCGTGCTATTCCCATGGTGTAGACAGCTACCAGTAAGGAAATTAACATGGAAGTTGATGCATCACCAATAAAACGGATCGCTGCTAGTAAACTGCTATCTTCAAATCCCATTGTTTTTTGAAGCAAAGTAATAACCGTAGCAATAGACATTAAAATAACAGGAAGCATTGCAGTAAATACACTGATACCAAATCCCGGAGTTTCCTCGGATTTAAATACTTTTTGTTCACCTAAAGAGGCGATATTACCGGTTTTCGTAAATGATGCAGGTACGAGTTTTTTGGCAAGCTTAGTAAATACAGGTCCAGCTAAAATAACGGTTGGAATGGCAATAATGAAACCGTAAAGTAAAACCTCACCAAGGTTCGCGCCATATTCACCAGCAATAACTGTTGGCCCTGGATGTGGAGGTAAGAAACCATGTGTTACGGATAAAGCTGCAACCATCGGAATCCCGAGATATAAAATAGAAACTTTTAATTCTTTTGAAATGGCAAATATGATTGGAATTAACAATACTAATCCTACTTCAAAAAATAACGCCACACCGATAATGAATGAAGCAGCTACGACTGCCCATTGGATATTTTTTTCACCAAATTTGTCTACGAGGGTCATGGCAATTCGTTGAGCACCACCAGAATCGGCGATCAACTTACCTAACATCGCTCCAAGTCCAAAGATTAACGCTAAGTGACCAAGGGTTCCGCCTAATCCGGCTTCGATGGTTTTGACAATTTCCTCTAATGGCATTCCAAGTGCTAAAGCGACGCCGAACGATACAATGATTAATGAAATAAAGGTATTCAATTTGAAGCCCATTATTAAAACTAATAATGCTAAAATTCCAATCGCTACGATAACTAATGGCATTGTAATTACCCCCTGCTTTTTATCTTTTTAGTGTTTAATTAAGCTTCTTTGATAATTGGAAATCCGTGTATAATCATCTTCTAATACTCTGGATAGGTTAATGAAAATGGGCAGCAATTTCCTATATTCCTTGGTCGCTTCTTCTTTTGGTGTATGTTTGTTGGTACTGCCAATCATTTCAGAAACGACTTCAAAGGACTGGATTTGTCCGGTGGCATACAAGCCTAAAATACAAGCCCCTAGACAAGAACTTTCGTAGCTTTCTGGAACGACGACTTCAGATGAGAATATGTCAGACATCATTTGCCGCCAAACATCTGATCTTGCGAAGCCTCCAGTAGCTTGAATTCGGGTCACAGGACCGTCCATACATTCGGTTAATGCTAAAAATACGGTGTACAAATTGTAAATGACTCCTTCTAGGGCTGCGCGAATCATATGTTCTTTCTTATGTGACATTGTTAAACCGAAGAATGAGCCACGTACGTCTGGGTTCCATAATGGCGCACGTTCACCAGCCAGGTATGGATGGAATAACAATCCGTCAGATCCTGGTCTTACACGTTCAGCAATCTTGGTTAGTACATCATATGGATCAATTCCTAGTCTTTTCGCTGTTTCTACTTCTGATGAGGCAAGTTCGTCACGGATCCAGCGAAGGACCATCCCGCCATTGTTCACCGGCCCCCCAATAACCCAGTGCTTTTCTGTTAAGGCATAACAAAATATTCTTCCCTTTTCGTCTGTTTGAGGCTTGTCTATAATGGTTCGAATGGCACCGCTTGTCCCGATTGTGACGGCAACTTCGCCTTTTCGTATCGCATTTACACCTAGATTAGAAAGGACTCCATCGCTAGCTCCAATGACAAACGATGTTTGTGGATCGATCCCCATCTTTTTTGCTAAATCTGAATTACAGTTGGTAAATATCCTGGTTGTTGGCACAAGCTCAGATAATTGAGAAGGGGTTATACCAGCAATTTTTAATGCCTCTTCATCCCAATCTAATTTTTCTAGATTCATCATACCCATGGCAGAAGCTAGGGAATAATCCACTACATATTGATCAAAGAACTTTTTAAAAATATATTCTTTAATTCCGATATACTTTTTAACCTTGACAGCGGTTTCAGGAAGGTCATTCACAATCCAGGCTATTTTCGTTAAGGGTGACATGGGGTGAATGGGTGTTCCTGTTCGTTTATAGACTTCATGGCCATTCAGCTCATCTTTTATTTTATGTGCCCATGCTTCACTTCGATTATCTGCCCAAGTGATACAAGACGTCAGTGGGCGGTCATTTTCATCCATCGCAATGACACTATGCATGGCACTGCTAAATGAAACAAACGATAGCTTTTTTTGTGAGTGATGTTTCATGATATTCGAAGTGGCTTGCAGGACAGCCTGAAAAATCTCTTCTGGGTTTTGTTCAGCTGTCGCTATATCCGGTGTATAAAGCGGGTATCCAATATTCTCTTGTTGGATGACTTCGCCTTTTTTGCTAAATAGAACGGCTTTCGTACTTGTGGTTCCGATATCTATACCTAACATATAGTTAGTCATTTTGTTGCACGACTCCTTTAGATAGCATTTGTTGTGACATCCATAGGTCTTCTACTTTACCTTGAACATCATCAAAGTTTTCATGTAAAGACTTGATCATGAGGTCTCTATCTTTTACTTTGATTGCTTCAATATAAAGTTCGTGATTGTTTATAATCCGTGTAAAATCTTCATACTTTTCAGTGAAACGCATACGCATCGACAAAAGAATGAGACTTTCCATAACAGGCTTTAAATTATTCCAGATCATCAGAATATGTGAATGATTGACTGCACGAATAATCGTTTCATGGAACAAGACATCTTGATATGAAAACTCATCAGCATCATTATATTTGACGGCAACTTTCATCATTTCGAGTATTTTACTAAGTTCCTTCGTCAAATCATTAGTGTCCATCTTTACAAGACGTTCAAATACGAAGGATTCTATGAGCAGACGGACATCATAAATTTCTTCTATTTCTTTTTCTGATAGGCCAATAACAACGGCTCCCATTCTTTCTAATCGAATGATATTTTCGGATGCCAGTATTTTTAACGCTTCACGAATGGGTGAGCGACTTACAGTGAAATCAGCAGCTAGTTTATTTTCAGATAATATGGTACCGCTTTCAATCCCGCCAGAAATAATGCGCATTCTAAGCTCGGATGTTACGCGATCACCAGCTGAGGCTTTTAAAAGCCATTTGGAGGGATATAGGAATTCTGATTCGACCATCATTTCACCTTCTCAATTAATCAAGTATACTTGTATACAGGTATTATAATCTGAAATTTTAAATTTGCAAGCGTATACATTAAATTTGTTTTGTAACGCCACTATACATAAAATGAAAATTGCATATTAAGACATAGATCCTGTTCGGATCTTCTCATATATAATGCTAGACTCCATACTGATTTCAACTATAGGTTCCAATTGAAGTTCGGATTTTTTGTTCAAATGCACAATCAATTTCGTCTGTTCTTCAATATTTTTAACGTGCGGCAATCGATATAATGAAAGCGTAATCAAAAATTGCCCGGGGGGTTAGACAGATGGAAGGATTGACGATCAGTTGGATAGGAGCTCTGGCAGGGCTGGCTATTGCAATTATTCTGATATTAAGAAAGCTGAATCCGGTTTACGCTTTATTTTTGGGAGCTATTGTAGGCGCTTTATTGGGCGGAGCCAATTTGGAACAGACGATCAGCGTGTTAATAAGCGGTACGCAAAGTGTGATGGGGACGGTCATTCGTGTGCTTGCCGCAGGTGTATTGGCAGGTGTAATGATGGAATCCGGGGCAGCGGAGACGATTGCGCAGGCTATTGTAAAGAAGTTCGGCGGCAGTAAAGCGATACTCGCACTAGCCTTGGCGACGATGATTATTACGGCGGTAGGTGTATTTATTCCCGTTGCCGTGTTGATTGTGGCACCTATTGCATTGTCGGTCGGTAACAAAATGGGGATTTCCAAGCTGGCGCTCCTGTTGGCTTTGTCTGGAGGCGGAAAAGCGGGGAACATCATCTCTCCCAATCCTAATACGATTGCAGCGGCGCGCGGATTTAATCTGGATTTAAGCCACGTGATGTTGGCGGGTGTGGTTCCTGCGATATGCGGTTTAATCATGACTGTTTTGGTGGCATCTCTGTTGAAAACCAAAGGTGTGAAGGTGTCCGACCAGGATATCATGGACAGTGATGTCGATACATCAAAATATCCAGCGTTGGGACGGGCGATTGTAGCCCCGCTGGTAGCTGTTATTTTGCTGATGATTAACCCGATTGGTTCCATCTCTGGTATTGAAGCACTTTCGAATTTCAAGGTGGATGCGATGTATATTTTGCCGGTCGCTGGGATTGTAGGTATGCTGGCCATGGGACAAGGGCGCAATATCCTGAAGTATTCGGCCTCCGGTTTGAATAAAATGACGGCGACCGTGCTGATTTTGATCGGTGCAGGCGGGATTGCGGGTCTGATCTCTGCCTCCAACTTGTCTGCTCAGGTGGTTGGCCTGATTGAAGCTTCGGGAGTTTCCGGTACATTTTTGGCACCGCTTGCAGGTATTCTGATGGCAGCTGCTACGGCGTCCACCTCGACTGGCGTTATTTTGGCGACAGGCTCGTTTGGGGAAGCCATTCTGAACATGGGAACGGCCCCACTCGCTGCAGCTGTGATGGTGCATACAGGAGCTACAGTCATTGATTCCTTGCCGCAGGGCAACTATTTTCACGTCACGGCAGACAGCATGAAAATGAGCATTAAACAACGGATGGGATTGATTCCTTACGAAGCTATTGTGGGTGGAACGATGGCAATTGTAGCGACAATCATGTATGGATTTTTACTTTAATATTCACGATGGGGTGAGAAGATGAGAGAGAAAACATTTGTGCTGGCACCAGATTCTTTTAAAGAAAGCATGACGGCTAAAGAAGTGTGTATCGCGATGGAGAAAGGACTGCGCAAGGTCTATCCGGCAGCGAATTATGTCCACGTACCGATGGCGGACGGCGGTGAAGGAACGGTGCAGTCACTGGTGGATGCGACAGGCGGGCAGATTCGTTATATCGAGGTGACAGGACCGCTTGGAGAACCTGTAACTGCTGCATACGGCTTGCTGGGAGACGGCACCACGGCGGCAATCGAGATGGCATCCGCCAGTGGAATTCATTTGGTCAACAAGGATAACAAAAACCCGTTAAAGACAACAACCTACGGCACAGGGGAGTTAATCCGTGAATGTCTGAACCAGGGAATTCGAAAAATTATCATCGGCATTGGCGGAAGCGCGACGAATGATGGCGGTATAGGAATGGCGGAAGCGCTGGGCGCCAGATTTTTGGATGCAACAGGTAATACTCTTCCGCGCGGCGGCGGTAGTCTGGGCGAGCTGGCCAGTGTTGATATTTCATCACTGGATGACCGCTTGCAGCAGGTACAACTGATTGTTGCCTGTGATGTGACAAATCCGCTGTGCGGAGAGCATGGGGCATCTCAAGTATTCGGGCCACAAAAAGGGGCAACCCCGGAGATGGTGCAGCAATTGGATGCCAATCTTGCTCATTACGCCGATGTGGTGAAACAGCAGCTGGGCAAGGATGTGCGCGATCTCCCAGGCGCAGGCGCAGCAGGTGGATTGGGTGCGGGCTTATTGATTTTCACTCAGGCGACGCTGCAAAAAGGCATTGAAATTGTGATTGAATACACCGGTTTAAAACAAAAGCTCGCCACTGCCGATATCGTTTTGACGGGGGAAGGCGGTATTGATTTTCAGACCAAATTCGGTAAAACTCCTTATGGAGTAGCTCAGGCGGCAAAACAGTCTGGTAAAAAGGTCATTGCGGTCGCAGGTTATATTGGGGAAGGGATCGACACGTTGTACAAGGAAGGGATCGATGCGGTGTTTGGCATCGTGCCGGGAGCCTCGGAGCTCGGTAAGCTGCTGGCCGAAGGGCCGCAAAACGTAGAGCGTACGTGCGAGAATATCGCAAGAGTACTTCAGTTCAGCGAGAAATGAACAGATGGAGAAGTGGGTTATAAACATAAAACGGCATCATACAAATACGATATAATACGAGCGCTCGCCTGTAATCCCGAACTTAGCCAAAGCCGGATTGACTGAGAAATTGGGGAGTGACGGCGAGCGGAAATATGATATTACTGGCGCATGGTCTGGCGTGAAACAGCAGTTCATTGATACAGTGCCAATAAGCCATGCGTAAGCTCAAAAAGCTGAAGGAGGTTCCGGGGATCTTTACCGGTTAAGGTATGGATGCGCTTCAGGCGGTATTGCAGCGTATTTCGGTGAATATTTAATTCATCTGCGGTGAAGGAGACACTGCCGTTATGGTTAATAAAGCTTCGCAGCGTATCCAGCAAATCCACAGTATCTTCCAGCTTGCTAACCAGATAGATCGTGTTCGTCAGGTTCGTTTGACTCAATTTGACCAGAAACTCGACTTCCGCAAAAGAAATTTTTTGCACAGGCGGGCGCAAAGCCAGTAAAACATTCATAGCTGACTTGGCTTGCATATAAACATCCGCAATGTTGTGCTCCTGTCTGCTGACCGTAATCAGCACATCGGGATGGCTACGCACAAGTGGCTCTAGCAGTTTGTCTGTCGGCTCCTGATTTTGTATCAGAATGAGATAGCAGTCTTCCTCCATACGAAAGGACGGATGCTGCATGAATATATTGGACAACTCGGCTAAATGAGCTGGATCAGCAGGCAGATACTTTACATATACAGCCGAAGTTTTTAGAAGCAAATCAATGTGATATTGAGCGGCTTCTTTT
The DNA here is from genome assembly GCF_001719045.1 of Paenibacillus polymyxa. Taxonomy (NCBI): domain Bacteria; kingdom Bacillati; phylum Bacillota; class Bacilli; order Caryophanales; family Paenibacillaceae; genus Paenibacillus; species Paenibacillus polymyxa. The sequence continues at coordinate 2,746,551 of NZ_CP015423.1, read as the reverse complement.
TTTATTTTTTGCGTGTAGGCTCCTTGATGATTTAACAACATTTCCAGCACAGATTTTTTGCGATTGGCTTCATGGGCCAGATGCTCCAGCGAGATGCGCTGTTCAATCAGGAGAGACACCGTAGTTTTAACAATATTGCAAAAAGGACGCACTTCATCGGGATTGCCTGAAATACCAATGACACCAACTAACTCATGATGAATGACAATCGGTTCATTGGTTCCCTTTTTCTCATAGTGGCCGTCCTGCCACACTTCAACCATTTTCCCAGTTTCGAGCGCCTGAACAGCTCCTTGGTGAATGGTTCCGATTCGTTCACTCTCGCCGCTGCCAATGATGATGCCTCGTTCATTCATAATATTTATATTGTATGGAATATCCTTCATCATTTTGTCTACGATGTCTTGGGCTTGTTTTTCGGAGAGCTGAAACAAAATCCGGATTCCTCCTTTAGCTATAGTGATATAGCGTATTTTAATGTACCACCTTAATGAAAGGGTTTTCAATTCATTGTGCATCTGAACAATATGATAAGGCGGATTACCGAACATGTCAGTCAATTTTATCATAGATGTGAAATTGCAGCGTATTATGATAATCCATTAGACGATGTTATATATTTTTGTATTGAGTGTAATCTAAGGAAGAGTATAGTTGTACGCAAAAAAACAGGGCTCATAGGAGCACCTGCTTTTTGTGTCTATCCTTTTTATTGCCAGCCACGCTGTCTAATGACGAACCTCGCGGAAGCTATAGGTTATGTCGTGTAGTTCTTTCTTTAAACGGGCATCTTTAGACGCTGGTGCATATCCAAGCACCTGGTAGTAATTACTTTCGGTCTCAATAATCGCTACATGGGTAACATATTTGTCCACATCTTTCTTGCCTTTAATCACGAACTCAAGGGCAGGATATCCATAAATGGTTGTGTTAGAGACAGGTCCTACACTGGACAGGTTCCACTCTTTGGTTAAGTTATTTTCAGCTTTCTTACCATACTGTTGGAGAGTTATATTGCCCAATTGCTTTTTTGAGTGGGATAGTACCACAACGGACTTTTGGATGTACGGATTGAATATTGCAATCTCTGCCTTTCCTTCACGGTCCGGGTCTGTTGACCAGTCCAGCGGGGCCGTGATTTGAAACCGTCCATCTTTACTTACATAGCTTTGCTCTTTCTTACTCACCGGAACTTCAGGAGGTACGTAACTGTCTGCAAGTATAAAAATAGCATTTACAAACGAGGCTCCCAAGATCACCATTGCGGTAAAAAATATAAAGAGCGAACGTTTCATTGTCTTTTTGCTAATCGGCTCTAAATCCCGTACCTTTACAACATATGTACCTGCAGCTAAATCTCCAATTCGTTGTCTTGATGCAGTTACTAACACACTGATACCAGCAGGTATCCCACCCATTAGCAATGGATTGGTGTCGATTAGCCTGAGCAGCGTACGAATGAGTGATTTAAGAAAACCAGGAGGCTTTCCTTCCCCGTTAACCACCTGAATACGAAAAACGAACTTACCCAGCGTATAGCCTGTGTAACCTTCCAAAAGTAAATAATAGCTGAAGAAAGCAATAAGCAGAATACAACGGGTTGCAATCGCTAAAGGCAAAAACCATCTGTCCGTTATTTGAATGACAGAAATAAAAAAACAAGTATACCCGATTACAAAAAATATGCAATCAAAAACCGTTGCTCCCCACCGTCTAAACAGAGTAGAATTCCCGTATGTTTTTGATAACGCCGCCATCCTGTTTGGATCTACCCCATAATTTTGACCATGCTGAATGTACGTCTGTCTTGAAGTTTCCTGCGGAATGTGTGATATGTGCTGTTCGTCCAAAAAATACACCTCTTCTTAATAATTAAAAACACACTCCTTATATTAACGGTCATTTTATAATCCATGTTTAGGAAAACATTCTATAAACAAAGAAATTATTATAAATATCCCTTCCTCCCATTTACTCTATAATTGGAAGAAGAAAGTAACGATAAGCGATTATTGAACTCGGGAGGTATGGGTATGCAAGAAGAACTGGCAAAAGCGAACAAGGCAACAAAAGGTGAGAATGTGAAAGGTGAGTTTCCGGTTATAACGACTGAACGTCTCATATTACGAAAAATGGTAGCGACGGACAGCAAGGACATGTTGGAATACTTTTCAGATGAGCAGGTTATGAAGTTTTATGGACTGAGCCCGTTTGAGTCTGAACAGGATGCGCTGGATGAGATTAGTTGGTATGATCAGATTTTTGAGACAGATCAGGGAATCCGCTGGGCTATTCAAACAAATGAAGGTAAAATCATCGGTTCTTGCGGATTTCATAACTGGGATCAACGTCATCACCGGGCAGAAATGGGCTATGAATTGTCCAGAGTCTATTGGGGCCAAGGGCTAATGTCGGAGGTACTTGCAGCTGTAATCGACTATGGGTTTAACACCCTCTCATTGAACCGCATTCAGGCGCTAGTAGAGCCAGAGAATGCACAATCCTTGCGGTTGCTTGAAAAAGCAGGCTTTCGGCAAGAAGGGCTCCTCTCCCAATATGAATTTACGTTAGGAAAATATGATGATCTTTATATGTGCGCATTGCTCAAATCAGTGTATATCAATCGTTCTCAGAAATGATAGATGTAGGTGAATCAAGCAGGGGAGCATGGATAGGAAGAAGGTTGATCATTGTACAACATGATCGACCTTCAGCGGCATACCCATTTCATATTGCTCAATGGGGTCTTTCAAGAGACCTATTTTTTGGATAAAGCCTTCAAGAGAGTCATTGTCAGACAGACAGATGTTCACCTTCTCAATCTTTTGGATCTCTGCTGCTCTATGAAGGAGGGCGCATCCTAATCCTTGGTTGCGATGCTTAGGATCGACCCAAAGAAAGTTGATTTTACCCTTAGCACTCATGCTCACCATGCCGAGGCACGTTTGATTTACTTCGTAGATGCCGAGAAAAGCTTCCTGTGTACTGGTGGCGTAATAAGGTGTGTCACTTTGCCAATGGATGTGGCAGTCGATAAGGGTCTTTCGAAAAGCTGCGATGTCATCAAATGTAACTTCCTTAAAAATATACGAAGATGAGAGGGCAGCGGGTGGCGCGGAGGGCAGAGTGCCGTTGTAGTATTTCAGCGTATAGCGTGGCTGATAGCCTTGCTTTTCATATAATTTGACGGCCCGATGATTATCCTTGATGACTTCAAGCCATAGCTGCTGGCAACCCGCGGAGATGGCTGTTTGTTTATGTAATTCCAGCAACTTGTTGCTAATCCCCTGACCGCGGTAAACCGGAGCGATGCATAGCGTGCCGCAACGCATGGTCTTGTACCCGTCGAACTGCCGGACACCGCCGAGAATTAAGCCGATCGGTTGATCCTCATCCATGGCAAGGAAAGAGTGATTCCGTGTATTACCCTCTGGACCAAAAAAACGTGCTGCGAAATCGTCCTGATCCATGGTCAGGCGAATGGAATAATCCGAGAACCCAAGCGAAAACGCTTGAAAAATGTGTTCCATACTGACGTCATTGCATCTCACATAGGTGATCACCGTTATTCCCCCTAGAAATTCATACTATATTTGGATTATAGGGAATTAAGGGAGCTCCATCAATCTCCCGCTGAAAATAAAAAACCCCCTTAAAAAAGGGGGTTGCAATTCGTGTCGCTAAGATCAGGATTGGTAGAGAGGTCACGATAATGGTTGAGCTTATATTCAATAATTTTTTGGGTTTCCATTAGTCTGGAAATTTCTTGTTGAATCTTCTGATTATGTTTCTCAAGTAAGGATTGTCTGATCGGAATGGTGCTGTTGCCTTGCATCGAAAGTTCTCGATAATGCTTCATTTCCTCTATAGTCATTCCAGTAGCTTTTAATCGGGTTAAAAAGATAATCCCCAGAATCTGATCTCTACTGTAGAACCTGTGTCCGTTAGCCTTTCGTTCTGCATAAGGCAGTAAGCCAATTCGCTCATAATAGCGTATAGTATCTTCTGTTAAACCTGTTAGTTTTGCAGCTTGACTAATAGAGGTTATGGTCTCCGGAATTTCCTGCAAAGTATCCCACTCCTTAATTGTAACGATTACCAAGGCACTTCTCCATTCGAGTCGAAAAACCCTCCTGACGGCCCGTCATTATTTAAAGTGGCTAAACGAACAACGACAGCAGCAGCTTGTTGTACCGAACCCGGTCCTGTAAAGCCATTTAAGTCAGTGGCGGTAAAGCCAGGGTCAGCCGAATTGATTTTGAGAGGTGAGTCTTTGAATTCTTTGGCAAGGGTGACGGTGAACATATTAACCGCTGCTTTACTGCTATTATAGGCAAGCAAATTAAATTGGGCATGCTTATGCTCAGGATCGCTATTATAGGTTAACGAACCAAGGCCACTCGACAAGTTAACGATTCTACCGCATGGAGATTCTTGCAATAAAGGTAGCATGGCTTGCGTCACGGCGACCAAACCGAACAAGTTCGTTTCATACGTTTCTCTTAAATCGTCCAAAGAGAACTGACTTGGAGGAGTGGCTCCTCCTAAAGATATGCCGGCATTGTTGATGAGTACATCAAGGGAACCGAATTCTTGTTTGATCTGTTGGACTGCGGAATCAATCGTACTTTGATTCGTCACGTCTAACAAAATAAATCGGGCTTCTACTCCCTCATTAGCCAACTTAGCCACCGCTTCCCGGCCGCTCTGCTCATTCCGTGAGCCAATCAGGATTGTAAGACCCATACCCCCCAATTGTCTGGCTGTTTCATACCCGATGCCTTTGTTGGCCCCAGTAATAAGAGCTGTTTTCCCAATGGTCATGAGCGATTCCTCTTTTCATTATTCTTGAATTTGGCGGCCACCATGCTTTAAATGTACTACTTGGAGTATACTTAAAGTCAACACAAAACCAGCAAAAATATAGATCGAAATGCCCTGGACATTCTTTATTTTGGAAGATGGGAGAATGGAATGAATAAAAGGCAAATGGAAATTTTACGCATGTTGTTAACTGAACCGGACCGGTTGTGGTTAGCGCAGGATCTGGCGGATCTGACCGACTGCTCTGAAAAGACGATCCGCAACGATCTGAAAGTAATTGAAGATTATATCGTCAAGCATTCTGATGCCAATCTGGTGAGAAGGCCGGGACGCGGCATTTATCTGGAGATGGGTGAAGCGGATCAGAATGAATTGTTCCATCGACTGTATGCGGACGAGAGTACAGCCCAACATGAGTCGGATGAGGAAAGGGTGCTTCATCTCGCCTATCGGCTCTTGATGAATGCCAAGCCTGTGACCATCCAGGATCTAGCTTCACAGTATTATGTGAACAAGACGGTGATTCGTAGAGATATGGAGAAGATCGATGGCTGGCTGCACAGCTTTGATCTGGCCTTGATTACCAAGCAGCGCGTTGGATTGACCATTCTAGGCTCTGAGAAAAATAAGCGCATCGCTTTGGCGCGTATGAACCAGCTGATTGACAGTCCTGAGTTAACAGGACAGATGATGCGCAAACAGTTTGAATCGCACGAGATTACAACCATAAATCATGAATTAAAAGCATTTCAAAAACGCCATGAGCTCAGCTTTACTGACGAAGCTTTCGAAGCTCTCATGCTGCATATCCTCTTAATGGTCAAACGAACCAAGATGGGACAACCCATTTCGCTCTCCAAGCAGGACATTGCCTTTTTGCAGGAGAGACGTGAATTTACATGGGCTACGTCTTTTTTGCAGCAGTTGCAAAAGTTGTTTGCTGTGCCTTTTTCCAAGGAAGAGACGGCGTATTTAACTCTGCATCTGCTTAGCGGGAAGTTCCGTTACCAGCAGGAGGGAAGAACAGGAAAACAAGGTGAGCTGGCAGATAGCCACCCGCTTTTGCCTGAGTTGATTGAGCAGTTAGTCCGGCGGATGTCCGAGCTGAATATGATTGCCTTTTCTAAAGACAAGATGTTACTGAAAGGGTTGAATGTCCATTTATATACGACCCTGAACCGTCTTCAATATGGATTGACCGTGTCCAATCCTATGCTGGCCGAGATCAAGAAGATGTACCCCTACATGTTCGACCGAGTTATTATTACACTGGAAGAGGTGGGGAAATGGACCCGGCTATCCTTCCCCGAGGAGGAAGCGGCGTATTTAACGCTGCATTTTCAGGCTTCTGTGGAGCGATTGCACCAGAAAGAGAGTCATCCCCAGAGAGCCATCATCGTGTGTCACATGGGCATCGGTATGTCCCAACTGCTACGCACCAAGGTGGAACGTAAATTTCCGGCTGTACATGTGGAGACAACCCTTTCCAAAGCAGAAGTCCAGGACTATCTGGCAGCCCAGGAGGTGGATCTCGTCATTACCACTGTAGATCTCCCAGAGATGAACATTCCGCACATTCTCGTCTCTCCCTTGCTGGATGCCAAGGACGAACGTCGACTGGAGCAAGTGATCCGACGACTGGATGAGCCGGAACATAGGGCAGCAGAAGAATCGGTATTTTTTAAATATACAACACCTTTTTTGGTCTTTCCCCAGCAGGAAGTGCAGCATCCGGAACAATTGATCTCCAAGCTGGCGCAAATACTGGAGGACAAAGGATATGTAGAGCCTGGTTATGTGGACAGCGTACTGGCGCGAGAAAAAATGTCGGCCACGACGATTGGGGGAGGCATAGCCATCCCGCATGGCGGTTCTGAGTGGATAAGGCAGTCCTCCATTGTAATCGCTACCTTGAAGCAGCCGCTTACCTGGGGAACCGAGAAAGTAGAGCTTGTGTTCTTGCTTGCGGTCAAACAGGATGGGCGGGAAGAAATGCGCCAGTTATTTAAGGAATTGTCCCTGATCAGTGAGCAGCCTGCTTTGGTTCATGCCTTATCTAATGAGACCGATGCGATGAGATTATTAGGGAGAATGAAGGGATAAACTAAAATCAAAAGCTGTGCTCTGGAACAGGACTTATAGATAAGTCCTGTTTTTTGTTGGTATAATTCCGTTTTTCCGAAAGTTCCGGTAAAAAGTTCGTCCGATAACAGCAAGATAGGCGTTTATACTATCAATGTAAGCGGAAACAACAGAGAGAAGGGGAATGACTATGAAGATTTTGGCGATTACCTCATGTCCTAACGGAATTGCACATACGTATATGGCAGCTGAGAATCTGCAAAAGGCAGCAGCAAAGCTGGGCATCGAGATGAAGGTCGAGACACAAGGCTCCATTGGAGTCGAAAATCAACTGACCGAGCAGGAGATCCGTGAGGCAGATGGCATTATTATTGCAGCGGATAAAACGGTGGTTAAAGACCGCTTCGTCGGTAAGAAACTGCTGGTCGTTGGCGTACAGGATGGCATTCGCCGTCCAGAAGAATTGATCCAGCGGGTGATGAAGGGTAATGTACCTGTGTACCAAGCAGAGTCACGTTCTGCCGAAGGTAGCTCACAGGAGAACAAACCGAAACAAAATCCAATCTACCGCCACCTGATGAACGGTGTATCCTATATGGTACCCTTCATCGTCATTGGGGGATTGCTCATTGCCATTGCGTTGACGATAGGCGGTGAGAAGACACCAGGCGGTCTGGTTATACCGGACGGTTCATTCTGGAAGACGGTTCAGGATATCGGTTCGGCTTCGTTTACCTTTATGATACCGATCCTCGCCGGATTTATCGCGATGAGTATTGCAGATAGACCGGGGCTTGCACCGGGTATGATTGGCGGATTCATTGCTGCGAACGGCAGCTTTTATGGAAGTGAGGCGGGGGCTGGATTTATCGGCGGCATTATCGCTGGTTTCTTGGCCGGTTATGTTGCACTTGGGATTCGGAAAATCAAGGTTGGCCGAGCATTACAGCCGATCATGCCTATAATTATTATCCCTGTATTGGCATCGTTAATTGTTGGATTAATCTTTGTCTTTGTGATTGGTGCTCCAGTCGCACAATTGTTTGAAGCTTTAACAGGTTGGCTTGCAGGTATGCAAGGTACAAGTTCAATTCTACTGGCATTGATTCTAGGTGCGATGATCTCCTTTGATATGGGCGGCCCTGTGAACAAAGTTGCTTTCTTATTCGGTTCGGCCATGATCGGCGAAGGGAATTATGAAATTATGGGGCCAATTGCCGTTGCGATTTGTATTCCGCCGATTGGGATGGGACTTGCAGCGATGATCAACAAACGTAAATTTGCACCTGCGGAACGCGAGGCTGGGAAGGCAACATTCACAATGGGGTTGTTCGGTATTACCGAAGGTGCAATTCCATTCGCGGCGCAAGATCCACTACGTGTTATTCCTAGTATCATGGTAGGATCCATGGTCGGTTCAGTCATTGCGATGTTGGGGAATGTAGGTGACAAGGTAGCTCACGGTGGACCGATTGTAGCTGTACTTGGTGCAGTGGACCATGTGCTCATGTTCTTCATCGCCGTTATTGTCGGCGTAGCTGTATCGGTTGTCCTGGTGAGCTTGCTGAAAAAAGATATTGCAGCAACTGTAACTCCTGATGTTGCTGGGGAAGCTGGACAATCTGCGATTACTACAACGGCCGCTACGGAGTCATCTGCTTCAACAACTGTTACAAATAATGGGCCAGCCGTTTCTCCACAAGCCATTCACATTGAGAAACTGACGGATATTGTAACGATGGATCTGATTAATTTGGATCTGGAAGGAACGACACGAGATGCTGTGGTTGATGAAATGATCGGAGTACTTGAGAGAACTGGAGCCGTAAGCTCTGCCAGTGATTTCAAACAGGCGATATTAGCCAGAGAGGAAGAAGGCTCCACAGGCATTGGAATGAATATTGCCATTCCTCATGGCAAATCGGAAGCGGTCCTGAAGCCAAGCGTGGTCTTCGGCATCAAGCAGGGCGGTGTTGACTGGAATAGTGCAGACGGAAGTGAAGCAAAACTGATCTTCATGATTGCCGTACCGCGCAATAGCAAGGAAAATGCGCATCTGAAAGTATTGCAAATGTTATCGCGTAAGCTGATGGACGATCATTTCAGAGAAGCGCTCCTGGCGGTTAAAACGAAGGAAGAAGCATATCAATTGCTGGATCAGGTGCATTAATTCAAAGCGATAAGAACTTGAATCAAAGAAAAGAGGCTCCCGAAGTTTCAGCCGGGAGCCTCTTTTTTGAGAAGGTCTTTGCGTAAGTCAGCGGCGTTCACTGCGTGACATGAGCATGATGCCCAGAAACACAAAGCCTGCACCAGCCAGATGAGCAAATGAGAAGGATTCACGGAGGATGATATAGGACAGCAGCAATGTACTGACGGGAATACAACCTGTGTATACAGCTGCTGTACTAGCCGGTACTCTTGATACACCCCGAAACCATAATACGTAGCCTAATGCGGTGACAAAGATACCATAATATAAGACTAGCCCCATCTCTCCTACACCAACGTGGTTAAAGTTGAACTGTTGGGCCTCCACAAATGAACAAGCCAGGAACATGAAGAATGAAAAGAGTGTTATATACATGGTTCCAAGCAGGGAAGAGACATGGCTGGATAGCATCTTGCGTAACACTGTCAGTGCCGCTTCTCCGAACACAGCAGACAGAACAAGCAGCATGCCAATGAACGAGGTTGCGTTGGGAGCATTGAACCAGAGCGCCGATATGTGAGGCACTTGCAACGCCAAAACACCGATCAGAGAACAGGCAATCCCGAGACCGGGGCGGAGCGTAATCTTTTCTCTCAGCAGCACATACGAAAGAAGTGCAACGATAGCTGGGGTTAAGCTAGTTAAAATTCCGCTTTCGGAAGCAGAGGCGTAGGCCAGCCCGTACAGCATTAGGACGCGGAAGAGAAACATGCCGATCAGGGCCTGAATGAACAGGATTAAGGCATCCCGTTTGCTGATCCTTAGTGAATATTTCTTAATGAATACAATGGGTACCAAGAACAGAAGGGCAACGGCCAGACTGGCAGATTGCGATAAAAAAACAGGCAGCCGCATCACGACCAGTTTACCGACTACTACAGAACTGCCAACAATGGAGGTTGCGATCACTAATTCCATGTAAGTCGAAAAGGTTGGTTTGTTCATTTCATCTCACCTCTTGTACAGATATTGATATATACTGTAGCAATAGAAACTGGGCACTTGTAGATCCAGTTGAAGAGGTTTTTGACAGTACCGCTTGAGGGGGCAACCTATGTGGTTATCTATCGATAAGAGTGTGACAGTTCCGATGCTGCGTCAGGTGTATCAAGCGATACGGGACCGTATTTTAGCTGGAGAACTGCATGCAGGATATAAACTTCCTTCGACCCGGGTGCTGGCCTTACAGTTGAATGTTTCCCGGAATGTTATCCTCGAAGCTTATGAAATGCTGCTAGCCGAAGGCTTAGCCATTGCACGCTCGGGTTCAGGTACCTATGTAGCGGAAGGGGCCGTCCTTCCAGGTTATGTATCCGCACCGCCTATCGAGGCGCCTGCGTCTGCAGTGGAATCTGCATATTCAAATAAGATGTCGGTAATTTCCTTCCGGACAGGCCTTCCTGCATTGGAATTATTTCCGCGCAAATCATGGGCTGACTTGCTTCAGAGCGTATGCAAAGAGGCTCCTGATCTGGCACTAGGTTATGGCGATCCTGCTGGAGAGCCTGAGTTACGCAGGGAGCTGGCCGACTATTTGGTTCACACCAGAGGAGTGAAAGCCAGCCCGGAACATATTGTAATCACTAGCGGAGCAGTACAAGCGATTCAGCTTGTCACCCGTCTGTTACTGTCAGCTGGAGACGAAGCCCTTGTAGAGGAACCGACAAATGAAGATTTAAAAAGCATTCTGGCGGCCACAGGAGCCACATTGCGGAGTATGCCTGTTGATGATTCGGGAGTTATAACAGCCGATCTGCCGCAAAAGAGACACCCCAAACTGGCATATCTGACACCCTCGCACCAGTTCCCGCTGGGGGGTATCTTGCCGATCCAAAGGCGGATCGAGCTTATTCAGTATGCAGCCCGGACAGGATGTCTTCTGCTCGAAGATGATTATGACAGTGAGTTCCGGTATGACGGGGCGCCCGTCCACTCCTTGCAGAGTCTGGACCCAGAACGGGTGCTATATGTCGGGACGTTTAGCAAAATATTGTTCCCTGCGCTGCGGATCGGCTATATTGTTCTTCCCTCGTCACGAGTCGCTGATTTTATCCGTTTAAAGCAACTGGCGGATTACCAGACAGCGAGCCTAGAACAAATTGTGTTGAGTCGGTATATCAGGAAGCGACTCCTTCATAAGCATGTACATAAGATGAAAAAAGTGTACGCCAAGCGTCGTCAGGTCCTGCTTAATAGCCTGGAACAGCATTTTACAGGGCAATATCGGGTGTGTGGCCGATCGGCGGGTTTACATTTGGTAGCAGAGTTTCAGTTCCCGTTCCGAGAGGATTTGCCGAAATGTCTCCATAGTCAAAATGTATTTGCGGCACAGCTTGAAGGGAACCGGCTGCTCATGGGCTATGGGCATCTAAAGGAAAATGAAATTCGTGAAGGGGTTCGCAGAATCAGGAACGCACTGCAACGGTAGTAAACCGAAAGCAGCCTATCCTTAGGTGAGGATAGGCTGCCCTTTTCATAGCAAGATATTGTGTTCCATCATCACTATTTATACGAGGATTGTGCCATGCGTACTAGCATATGGGCAAGCGCATGCTGCTGCTCTTTGTCCCCCGCTTTCCACAGCTCCTGGAGGAGCTTCTCCTCGCTGTTTCGAGGTTCTTCTTTGGCTGCCAGATATCCAGCTATCTTCTCAGCTGCTTTTGCGATCAATTCTTCATTCAGACCAATATTTTGAGCCATTTTAATCTTGTCGCTCAAATAACTTTTGAATGAGTCAAAGTTGTTCAGAATGTCATCCTTTTTGCTGTCGTCTATCCGATTTAATGCGTTATCTACTTTGTTCAATGCCAATTCGCCTTCCTTATTTACAACATGATTGTGCTCTGCCATTTCTAATGCCTCCTCAAGATTGTTTTTAAGGGATAAGGACTTTTCCGATATAGTGTACTTACCCCGACTAACTAAAGTGAAAACGTGAGAAGCAAGCAGAGTATCGTGGAGTGATGAAGGAAAACAGAGTAGAGAGATTCCAAGAAAAATACAGTTGATCCTACATAAAGTCAAAAAAATAACGGATTACGTGGAAAAAGACGGGCGAGGTGTAGGTCAAGCTATCCACCCGGCTTAAGTAGCTTTTTTTCAAAGCATCGAACTTATCATCATCGCCGATTAATAAATCCCGCTTCAGCACGGAAACCGTTAAGCTGCCGAAGAAACCGCTCAAGCTGATCAGCATGCCGAAAATAATTCCAAATTTCAGGTCAAACGGCGTCAGGTAGGGATAGATGAGATAGGAAGCCGCTGTAGTTACGGGAAAAGCGAATGCAAAGCCTTCCCAAGTTATATTGGGATTGGATGTCGGGACGATTTTCCGCTTTCCGAAATAGAGTGATGTTAGATAGTGTACGACATCATTGAGCTGCGTCAGTACCACTAGAAAAAGTACAAGTTTCGCTCCGTATTGCGGCGTAGCAAACTGAAAATAGGCCAGATGACTCAACCCGAAAACCATCAGCATGAGTCCCCATTGGGTCGAGCTGACACTGCGCAAAAAACCAACCGTTCCTTTGTTGATCAATCGCGGAAGCGGTAGCAGCAAGAATACATAGATAGGGATAAAGACAATAAACATTCCGTACCACCCGATATAAATCCAATAAAATTGTACGGGAATCGCCAAGTACGCCCATAAAAACAATCTGCGGTCAGCTTTTCTGGATCTAATCATGGAAAAGTATTCTTTTAGCGCAAAAAAGGTGAGTGCCATCAAGGAAAGCAGTGAAACGATCGGATTGAAAAGAGTTGCCAAGCAAAAGATAAAGAACATGCCCCACCATGTCTTGATGCGAAGCCCAATAGCTGCATAGTCTTTGTCTGGCTGTGTTTTGACTACTACTATGTAAATCAGATGGATGACCAATAAGGCTGTAAAAATAAGGATTAACGTTAATAGCGAACTATCCATTACCACTCACCAACTTATCGCGAAATAGGGTTCCGTTAGGGTACCTATGTTATTATGAAGGAATAATTCAAACTTGATAAGGGGAAATTTCGTAAATGGTAGCAGATCAATCCGTCTTTATCTTGCTTACGAATACGGGAACGTTTCTTACGAGAGTCATTAAAAGCTATACGAGAGCGCCATACAATCACGCCTCCATTTCCTTCAACCGGGAACTTTCGGAGTTATACAGCTTCGGGAGAAAGACCCCTAATAACCCTCTGGATGGTGGTTTCGTGAAAGAGGATATTAAGACAGGTACATACAGCAGATTTCCGAATACGACATGCGTTATCTACGAGCTTCAAGTAACCGACCGTGAAGTTGAAAAAATGAAGCGAGTTTTACATGTATTTATCCGAAGTCGTCAAAAATATATGTATAACTTACTGGGTTTGATTGGTATTGCACTCAAAGAACCAGTGGAGTTCAGCAATTCTTATTTTTGTTCCCAATTCGTCGCGGAAATTTTACAGCGATCCGGCATAAAAATATGGAACAAACTGCCCGCTCTTGTTACGCCAGATGATTTTCGTCAAAGTGATCGATTCCATTTGATCTACGAGGGGAAATTGAGCGAGTATGATCCTCAAGCTTGAGGACCAGCACCGCATTACTTAAACCTCTTCCGGCACAATTACCTCGATATGACGCGGTAAAATACCAAGCTCGATAGGCAAAGACGGCCCTTCCTCACCATCTACATTCGTACTGACCGGTTCTGCGGAGCTGACACTTACATGCTTTGCGGTAAAGTAAACGATATCACTATGATCCTTCAGGTTGCCTAAAAATAAGGATATGCTGGCCGTCACGGTGTTCAATATATTGAGGTTTTTGAAAATAAAGCAGTGAAGTAGACCATCGTCAACAGCTGCATCGGGAGCCAGTTTCTCGAATCCGCCAACTGAATTGGTTAACGTAGCCAAAAAGAGTGGAGATTTCCCTTCCCAGGTCTTGTCATCATAGCGGACGATAAGTGAGTGGGCAGGATGGCTGATAAGCTCTTTCATGCCTTCTTTGAAGTAGGCAAACGTGCCAAACATGGATTTATCGTCTGATGATACAGCTGATAGCGATTCAGCAAGCGAACCTGTGGCAACCACATTGGCAAACATTCGGCCGTTTAAGAGGCCCGTATCTACGTTTTTCACGCGGGTAGAAGTCAGTGTACGGATCGCCAGCTCAGGACTTAGCGGAATTTGTAAGGCACGGGCAAAATCATTGACTGTCCCAAGGGGGATGACACCCAGTCGTGGACGATGGTCTTGATCAATGAAGCCGTTGATGGTTTCGTGAAGTGTGCCATCCCCACCGATGGAAACGACTAGGTCACAAGCTTCCTCACACGCATTAACGCAAAAACGGGTGGCGTCCAGTTCCTTTGCCGTCTCTTTAACCGTAACAACGTATCCTTGATCACGTAGAATTTCTTCTACGCTGCTGACATGTTGGAGGGATTCCTCTTTGCCAGAAGAGGGATTTACAATGATCATAGCTTTCTTCATATACAGGTTCCTTTCTCTGGGGAAAGTTTGGGTTACCCACTCTTACCCGAAAAGCAGACCTTTAGACTCTAGATTAGACATGTGTTATATTTTTAGTTACTATATAAAAGTAAATAAAATCTGAATGGAGGATTTCATATGAAAATCGCATTAACAGGAGCAACGGGGCAACTGGGTTCCATCGTGGTAGATACGTTGCTTACATTTGTCTCCGCAAACGATCTTATTGTTAGCGTAAGAAATCCAGAAAAAGCAGAGAACTTAAGGTCTCGTGGCGTCGACGTTCGTCATGGCGACTTTGATAAACCGGAGACGCTGGATCAGGCGTTTGCTGGAGTAGACCGGTTGCTGATTATATCCGCAGACGGGGATAATGATACTAGAATCCGTCAGCATAAAGCGGCTGTTGATGCTGCTGTACGTGCTGGAGTAGGCTTCATCGCCTATACTAGCGCTGCCAATGCCGCTGACAGCACTCTATTCCTTGCACCCGTACATCGCATCACGGAGGAGTTCATTCGTGAGTCAGGCATTCCTTACTCCTTCCTGCGTAATAATTGGTATCTGGAAAATGAGGCAGGCACGATCCAATCCGTACTCGCGGGGGCTCCTTGGCTAACCTCGGCAGGGTCCGGTAAAGTAGGTTGGGCTACCCGCGCAGATTATGCGCAAGCAGCTGCAACCGTTTTGTCTGGCGAAGGGCATGAGAATACAATATACGAGCTCTCCGGTAAGCCGATTACCCAAGAAGAGTTTGCAGCGATACTGGCTGAGGTTCTGGGCAAAGACGTTCCTGTACAGCAGGTGGATGATGCTACGTATGCCGAGGTTATGCTCGGTGCGGGAGTCCCGGAAGGTGCAATCCCTATTGTGGTCGGTATTCAACAAGCGATTCGTGAAGGAGCCCTGGATGTCGTAAGCAACGATTTCGAGAAGCTGTTGAAACGCCCCCTTACGCCGCTTAGCCAAGGAATGAGTGAACTGATCAAGCAAACCCAAGCATAATAAACGTGCCGTAGAGTACAATTTCAACATATGATACTGCTTATGTCTAAAACGGATGCTGCCTAGAGAGGTCAGCATCCGTTTTAGTTACATGTTCACCCTCTGGGTATTTTCAGAGGCAGGGCGCTTACGTATCGGTACAAAACTCAGATTAATTTCATCCATGAGTGGAATCGTGACTGTTTATCCAATATACTTGTAGGGAACTCCAAGGGAGACTTGGAGCAGGCTTGGTCTATCCAGGAAGCTTAGCATAGCAGTAGAATTTGAAAATGAATGGAGTACATAATACCATGTCTAATTTACCAAATTGTCCTGAATGTAATTCAGAGTACACTTATGAGGATCGCAGTCTTTTCATTTGCCCGGAATGCGCTCATGAGTGGTCTACCGAGTCAGAAGCAAGCAGTGAAGACGTAAAGGTCGTCAAAGATGCGAATGGTAACATCCTGCAGGATGGTGACTCTGTAACGGTCATTAAAGACCTTAAAGTGAAGGGAAGCTCATCCGTCTTGAAAATCGGGACCAAAGTAAAAAACATCCGTCTGGTGGATGGCGATCATGATATTGACTGCAAAATTGATGGTTTTGGAGCAATGAAGCTAAAATCGGAGTTTGTAAAAAAGAATTAAAATGTAAGAAAGGAGAAGCCGGGGCTTCTCCTTTCTTATGTTTATAATGGTGCTAACCATACGGTTCCTGTTCCCCTGTACACATTTACCAGCCCTTCGCCGGAAGCAGCAGAACCCATTTTGGTTTTCCCGGATTTTTCGACGGTGAACTGTAAGGTATTGGACCACATGAGGGCAAAGTTACCATCCACCTTCAGCACATCATTTTGCAATTCTATAACGACCGCTTCCTCGGAAGGGATCGGAGCTTGAAGTGCCAGCACTCCTTTCCCGCGGGCGCTTAAATTAAATAACCCTTCTCCGCCCAGTGCAGCAGAGGAAAGATTACTACGTGCAACAACGGATATGTCTAGCGTCGTATCACAAGCCAAAAACAAGCCGTCTTCGATGGCAATATCATCATTGTCCACATCAATAAGCCAAATATATTGGTAGGTAGGCTCCAGCATGATGGTACCCGTGCCTTTATAGTGTGGTTTAATGGCACCTGTCCCGGTTACAGCACCGGACACCAAGTTTCGCATTAAGCCTCCAACGCCTTTTACACCGGTAGTCATTTCCATGCTACCCACAGTATATTGCATGGCTCCCGCCTTCATCATAATCTCGCTATTGTTGATTTCGATCATGAGTTGTTTGCGGCGCATATTACTTTTGCTCATATAGTAGTTGTTTTTCGCAGCCTCCACCGAGGTGGAACTCAAATCTGTTATGTATTCCAGTACCGTAAATCCGCCTAATTGGTCAGTGATGGCAACATTGCTGTTATCCTTTAAATTGTTAATGACAAAAGCCATAAATGTATGTGCCTCCTTGTTGTATTCATGTTGTGGGATGGGAATCTTCTTTATTCCATACAATATTCGACAAAGAGACATCTTTTCCTGCGGCGAATCTAGACACTTCCCTTGGATGGTTTTCAGACTCAGAAAAAGAGAGCTTGAAAAAGATGCAAAAAAGGTTCAATATAAAGATATCGGTTTTTAAAATGATTGGCTTCGAAAGCAGCCGTATGAGAATAGGGCATGAAAATAGGGGGTAGAACAAGTGGAGATAGGGATAAGCACGTTTGTAGAAACAACGCCGGATCCCCAAACGGGTGAGGTCATCAGTCATGCACAACGAATACGTGAAGTTGTCGAGGAGATTGTGCTTGCAGATCAGGTAGGGCTGGATGTGTACGGCGTAGGGGAGCATCATCGTAAAGATTATGCAGCATCTGCTCCGGCTGTTATCCTCGCTGCTGCTGCTGCGCAGACCCAACGAATTCGGTTAACCAGTGCAGTTACGGTGCTTTCATCGGATGATCCTGTACGTGTGTTTCAGGATTTTGCTACACTGGACGGCATTTCGAATGGACGAGCTGAGATTATGGCAGGCCGGGGTTCTTTTATCGAATCATTCCCCTTATTTGGGTATGATTTGGATAACTACGATGAGTTATTCGATGAAAAGCTGGAGCTATTATTGAAAATACGGGAATCCGAGAAAGTTACCTGGAAAGGCGGACATCGGCCGGTAATCAACAATTTGGGCGTGTATCCGCGTCCAGTTCAAAATCCGTTGCCCGTATGGATTGGGAGTGGGGGTAATCAGGAATCTGTGGTTCGTGCAGGCTTGCTCGGATTGCCGTTAGTCCTGGCGATTATTGGGGGTAGTCCTGTACAGTTTGCCCCGTTGGTGGAACTGTATAAAAAAGCCGCTAGGCATGCCGGTCATGATGCATCGCTGCTTCCGGTTGCATCACACTCACATGGTTTTATCGCAGAGACGACTGAGCTGGCAGCGGATAAGTTCTTCCCTTCTACTCAGCAGAGCATGAATGTGCTTGGGCGTGAACGGGGGTGGGGTCCTTACACTCGCTCCAGCTTCGATGCCGCACGCAGCTTTGAAGGAGCGTTGTATGTAGGCGATTCCGACACGGTTGCCAAGAAAATCATCCATCTGCGTAAACAGGTAGGCATTACACGTTTTCTGCTCCACGTACCCGTCGGGACGATGCCGCATGATGATGTCATGAGAGCTATTGAGCTATTGGGAACAGAGGTAGCACCACGGGTGCGTGAAGAGATATCCAAGTGGGAATCCGAAAGTAAATAAACGGAATTACTTCATAGATAAAAGAGAAAGGAGCAGACCATGGGAGTGAGGTCGCTCCTTTTAATAAAAAATATGACTGCTTTAGATCTCATGCAATGTTGCGAATTAGGAATTCTACATCAATTCTTTCTCAGTTTTGTAGGTACTGCAACACGGTTGGATGACAGAGGTTTTCCCTGTTTCAATTTTTTAGCCGTTCTAGGTATTCTTACAACTAAGGATCCTTCTGTGCTTTGTTTGGAAGGCAAGGCTATGCGGATATTCCCGGATTGAGGTGCGCTTTGGCTAGCGCTGCTAACCAGGTTGATGGTGTAACTTGCGTAGATTGGACTGACAGGAATCCGCCGCATACCTAAATTCCTACAGGTCGTACATCCTACGTTCCAACACCAATGGAAGGCCTGGCTAGGGAGCTGGGTAAAATAAGAACCTGACCATGTGCGTCCAAAGCTACTTTCGGCATAGTAATAGAACGTATTGCCTCCGGCATATCCACTCCAAACTTCTCTTGTCTGCCCAGGATCTACACGATACCAGCCAATCTTGGCATAGTTGATAGGACTACAGTTGAAGTTCGGATAAGCGTAAGCAATATAGATAGCCGCATTAGTACTGTTGCGAAAATTGAAACCCATTGTCGTCACTTCTTTCCTCATATATTAATCCTACGGAATATTCTATGAGAGTTTTGAAAGAAGGGAACGGACAGGAGTCTCTTAATCACTAAAATTAAACCATTTGCTGATGTCTATTTTGTGATGTTCATTCATAGATTGCCACTCGTTTGATTCTGGTTGATAGGTATAATCTTTTTGCCAGGTCGTGATGTTTTCCACGATTGCCCGTATGGAAGAGGCGATATAGGAGACTTCCTGATTCGTCATCATGGGATGGAGCGACAGACGCACCCAGCCCGGTTTTCGAGATAAGTCTCCCGCATGGATCAGGTCTGTCATTTGTTTAGATGTTTGGTGGTCGATGCCCAGCAAATAATGTCCGTAGGGGCCTGCACAAGAGCAGCCGCCCCGGACCTGAATGCCAAACCGATCATTCAATAGTTTTACAATCAGGTTATAGTGAATATGGCCGACAACGAAAGAAACGATTCCCATTCGTTCTTGGCTGCCTCCTCCTAAGATGTGTAGCCCTGGTATGGTACTCAAGTTCTTTAGTAATAATGATGTCAGTTCCTTTTTGCGCTCCAACAAGCGCTTCTGTCCCATTTGTTCCTTCAGCCGAATGCAGAGCGCGGTTCGAACGGCCTGTAGAAAGGCAGGCGTCCCTCCATCCTCACGGGCCTCAATATTATCTTTATACTCGTATCCACCCCAAGGATTGGTCCAGCTAACTGTGCCCCCTCCGGGCTGATCTGGAGCACAATGGAGGCACAGCCTCGAATCCATAATTAAAACGCCGCTTGTACCGGGACCCCCAAGAAATTTGTGGGGTGAAAATACAATCCCGTCCAGTTTCTCAAGCGGATCTGTGGGGTGCATGTTGATCTCGGCGTAAGGTGCGCTTGCCGAAAAATCAATGAAACAAACGCCACCATGTTCGTGCATTTTGCGGGCTAGCTGGTAAATCGGTACTTCGAACCCTGTAACATTGGAGCAAGCGGTAAAGGCGCCGATTTTGATAGGGCGATGCTGGAATTGAAGCAGCAGTCGTTCGAGATGAGTTGGATCGACCATTCCGCCGGGACCCGGAGGAAGACACACAACGTCTCCAATGGTTTCTGCCCAGGAAATATGATTGGAATGATGCTCCATGTGGGTAACGAAGATAACGGGACGTTCTTTTTCGGCGATGGGGTAGAGGGGCTTTAATTTTTCATGTATTTTCAATCCTAACAGCCGCTGAAGCTTATTCACTGCACCTGTCATACCGGACCCGGCGAACAGGACGATATCATGTTCATTGGCATGAACGTGGCCCTTAATGATTTGTTTCGCTTCTTCATAGGCTTGGGTCATCAGAGTTCCTGTCAAATTAGACTCCGTATGCGTATTCGCCACAAAAGGGCCTAATTCTTTTGCTATTTTCGACTCGATGGGTCCATACAGACGGCCACTGGCTGCCCAATCCGCATAAATCAGCTTTTTTTGCCCGTATGGAGATTCAAAGGTCTGGTGATATCCGATTGTACTTTCACGATACCTTTGGAAATAAGCCTCGTTAGAAGGCTGATACCTACAATTACTGCTTCCAATTCGAGCCATGAGCATACGGCGCCTCCCAAGTCGTTCTGTCTTCTTAGGGTACGTAGGTAGGCCCGAATGGGTTAAAAAAAATAGGCGAGTGTCATCATTTAGTCACAATAAAAGCCTCATCCAAAAGCGGGATAAGGCAGTAGGTCTATCTTATATAAACAACTGCATATCGGATTCGAGCGCATCTTTTAGATACGTTTTGGCCTCGATAATTTCCAGTTCAGGTATAAATTCTTCCGGTTTAAAACCCATAATATCGACCGATAGCTTACAGGCATAAAATTTTACATTTTTCTTTCGCGCTCCTTTCAAGAAATGAATGAGCTTCGGGGCTTCATTATCTTCGATCATTTCCGTCAGCATCAGCTTGCCAAGGCCACTAAAATTCATTTTGGACAATGGCAGCTCCTCGGGTCCTTTTGGAGTCATCCAGCCCATGATTTTTTCATAAATCGTCTTGTCTTCAAACGTCATCTTGTCAGGGTCACGAACCAGAAATAGTCCCCAGAACGCAAAAAACATCGTCACCTCCACGTCCAATTCCCGTGCCGTATTTGCCAGAATCAGTCCAGCCATTGCCTTATCATAATCGCCGCTGAACATAAGCAGATTCATCCTTTTATCCATAATTCCCGCCTCCATTACCAACAGATATATTCAGTATGGATTTGGGAATGAGAAGTATGCCCAGTTCACATATTGATCACAATTACAGGACATGTGTCGGATTCAAGAGCACTATTCAATATATGTTATTATTATCTATGGAAATTACATAGCACCATTGTTTTATGGAGTATTAGTAGGATAAATGTGAAAGGAACGGGGTTTGAAATTTATGAAAAAAACATCGTCTATAATAATTTTATTTTTATTGCTGATTGTGACAGCATGTGGAACCCATCAAGAGAATAATCTGGATTCATCTTCAAAAGCTTCGATCTCCAAAAATTTGTCCTCCGAGCAACCGATAAATTCTGAAGAGAAGAAGGGAAATGCAACTGATGCAGGCCAATCTATGAAAGTAGTCGCACCTAAAGAAAAAGCTATTATACGTTCAGAAGAGGGAAATTCGTTAGTTCATGCAGATTGGACGTCAGGCCAACCTGATGTGGAGTTACCCCTCCAAATGGGGGCAACTAAGGCTGAACTCGTATTAGGGATGGATCATCCTAACGGGGTGAAAACGTTGGTGGTATTCCCTTCCGAGTCTACAGGTTGGCCGCTCGACCTGTCTTCAACTGGAGAATCGGAAGCCTTTGACGAGTTTGGGGAATTGAAAGCAGGCTATAGGCTTCAAGCGAGTGTTTACGACTTTGATCATGATGGAACTAACGAGATAGTCATTGCAGCGGGTGACTTGGCTACGAATGCTGAGACATGGGTTTTTTCATTTACAAATGTAGAAAACATTAAAAAGATAGATCCCTTTCATCAGGAGTTAGCTGTAACAGGGCAATCCTATATTACTTTGAATGGACATGAATTAGATGTACCTTATGGCTCTCAAGGTTTATTTGAGGCTTATAAGTATGTAGATAAAGAATTTCTTACTTCTGTCAAGTAGCCCGCCGTTACCAATGTCATATCTACAAACCGCTCCCATCTGTATAATCTCAAGGGAATTCAAGACACAAGCCTGAGATCGGGAGGATCATGAGAAAGTGAGTATAGACAACAAATATAAAGCACTTGAACTGGAAAATCCAGGCATCTACGAGCTGGAGGGACTGGAAGTCGGGGTTACCTCCAATTGCAATTTCAAGTGTGATTACTGCTGTGCGTATCAGCGGAACGACGGGCAATGCATCAGCAGCAAAGAGGTCATTGATATTATTGATGACATTCCAACGTTAAAACGTGTGCGACTGTCCGGGGGAGAAGTGACCTTGCAATATGAGGATTGTCTGGACATCGTGGCTCACTGTTCAAGCAAGGGCATCGCTACCCAGCTCAACACCAATGCCAGCTTGCTCAGCCCTGAACGAATTGAGAGACTGCGTGATGCAGGACTTTCCAATATTCATATCTCCTTCAACTTCACGGATGCCGATAAGTATGCAGCCTATTATCATGTACATCCTCGCATGTATGAGAAAATTGTACAGAATATTCGGTTATGTACCGAAGCCAAGCTAGAAACGGTGCTGGAGACGTTGCTGTTTGCAGAGACGCAGAACAACATGCCAGCCATTAGTGAAAAGGTATATGAACTCGGTGTGCGCATCCATGAAATCCAAAACAGTATCGTAATGGATCATACGAACTGGAACGCTATTTCTACCAAGGAAGCGCTCATTCGGTCCGTTCATGACCTGATTGCACATAAAAAGGACGATACTGTGTTGTATTTCACCTGTATGGACCGTTTTGCAGAAGCACTGGGCTTCAAGGAGCAGCCGGGTGTTTATTTTTCCAACTGCGTTGATGGTAAAAAACAGCTCCATCTTCACGGGAACGGGGACATCCTGATCTGTGAGCTATGCCACCCTGTGGTCATCGGCAATATTTATAATGGAACATCCCTAAAGGATATTTACAAAAATAAACCGAAGCAGCTTCAGGAGTTTCTCGATAAACTGCCTTGTCCTGCATATGATGCGCTTTTTCCTGTAGGAAGCAAGTAGACATGATTTAAGATTGTGAGGCTATGAGCATCTACCATCCAAATAGGTTGGATGGTAGATGTCCTTCATGTAACTCCATGAATCCTTTATTATTTCAGGATTTTGCAAAATCCTCATTTGTTTTAATGAAAGGGTTTACATGTTAAAATATAAAAATATGATCCTCTTATGAAAGAAGGAGTAGATATGAAATATAGAAATGTAGGCAACAGTGGTCTTAAAATTAGTGAAATCGGTCTAGGGAGCTGGTTGACGTACGGTACAGCCGCCGAGAAGGAAGCAGCTCATACCTGTATTGCCAAAGCGTTTGAACTTGGGATTAATTTCTTTGATACCGCGAACGCGTATAACCGGGGAGAAGGCGAGAAGGCTATGGGAGCTGCCCTGAAGCCTTATCGAAGAGAGAGCTATGTGTTATCTACCAAGGTGTACTTCCCTATGGACTCCGGTCCCAATGACAGGGGACTGTCACGCAAGCACATTATGGAGCAATGTGAAGCGAGTCTGAAGCGTCTTGGTACGGATTATATCGACATGTACTTCTGTCATCGTTATGATTCGGATACTCCTTTGGAAGAGACGCTGCGAGCGCTCGATGACCTTCAGGCTCAGGGTAAGATTCTGTACGCTGCTGTCAGTGAATGGAGTGCTGCCCAGCTCACGGATGCCTATGGGATTGGAAAAAGGCTGAATTTGCGCCCGCTGATTGCCAATCAGCCGATCTATAATATGTTCGAACGTTATATCGAACATGAGGTACTTCCCGTATCCGGGCAGGTAGGTATCGGCCAAATTGTATTTTCGCCTCTGGCCCAAGGTATCCTCACGGGTAAATACAAGCCGGGACAGCCTTTACCGACGGGTAGCCGCGGGGCTGATGCCTCTGTCAATAATGTCATCAGCAGTTACATGAACGATACCGTTCTAAACTGTGTTCAGGATCTGGATAAGCTGGCGAAGGATCTGGATATCACCCTGTCACAGCTCGCGCTTGCC
This sequence comes from Paenibacillus polymyxa, assembly GCF_001719045.1. Classification (NCBI taxonomy): domain Bacteria; kingdom Bacillati; phylum Bacillota; class Bacilli; order Caryophanales; family Paenibacillaceae; genus Paenibacillus; species Paenibacillus polymyxa. Next base: position 2,722,391 of record NZ_CP015423.1, on the reverse strand, counting down.
TGGATTCTGAGAGAACCGGGTATCAGCGCTGCACTCATTGGGGCTACTAAACCGGCACAAATTGAAGAAAATGTGAAAGCAGTCGAAGTGACGCTACAACCGGAGACATGCGTGGAAATTGAGCGAATTCTGAAGCAAGCAGAGGGTTTTGAACCTTTGCGTTAAGCATTTTTAACTTGCTTCAAGCATGGCATAAATACCTGAACCCACACTAAATACGATCCCGTTCACTAAAACAAGGATTTGCTTCTTACTGAGATCCAGCGGATCAAAAAAGATGGGCAACAGCCATTTTAGGCTGATGACAGCCCATAAACCCTCCAGTAATCCTAGCATCAACACCTTTTGTCCCCAGTGAAACTTCATTTGCGGTGTTAGCGGACCTTCAAGAAACAGGTCACCTGAAGTATGGAGGTTCCAAGAAACGATAACTACGAATATAAGAAGAGTTAATAGGGTTGACATAATATAGGTGATATCTTTTTTAGCCTCTTTCGTAAGTCTCGGCGATTTTTTAAACTCAGGCAGGCCAATCAGGAAAAAGACGATTCCTACGATAATAGCCACGCCTACAGAGGAACCGAGTATGATATTGGCTAAGATGCCGATGCCATTGATGATTAATAATAAAATAAGCTCTCCACCTTTGGGGTTACGACTGATAGTTATTTTATTGTACATGTAGGAACGAAAATGCTCAAATATTTGAAAAAGCCCCAGCACTTTCGCCTGGGACTTTTTTGCTTTTTACCAATTACAATGCTGATTTAATGACCTTTTTATAATACAGGATGGATAGTATCCCAAAAATGGAATATAAGGCGGTGTACAGCACCATAACGATGATCATAGGCATCCAAATTTCAGTTCCAAACAAGAACCAGCCGGATTGGACGGCGAAATAGCTATGTGAAAGGCCAATCACTAATGGGATGCCGAAGTTAAAGAGTTGTTTTATTTTAATGCCTCTAAGCAGGTCACTTTGAGTGAACCCTAACTTTCTTAACACGGTGTAATTGGCTTTTTCGTCTTCGCTCTCATCCATTTGCTTAAAATAAAGGATACAGCCTGATGTAATGAGAAAGGTGAGTCCTAAAAATCCAACTACAAACATGATCACTCCCATGTTCCGCTTCTGATTGCTGCTCATTTCAAGGCGTGATGTTTGTTGATCATTAAAATCCGCAGCTGCAAAGAGACGATTCGCTTCTTCAATCTGTTCTGCATTTATCATATCAATTCCAATATATAAGGATGATTTCTTTTGAATCTCAGGATTTATATCTTTCTTTAACCGCTCAAATATGGTTTCGTCTACAATGGCAGTGGGTAGTCCCCCGGCTGTAAAATAGTAGGGAATCACATACTCCTTTTTTAGACCCAAATATTGTTGATGTATGACTTCTTTTTTTCCCTTCAAATCCAATGGACCAAAGTTTTTCAAGGACATAAATTTCTGTAACAAATCATTATAGCCCATTAAAATTGCTTGACCTGGAGATACATCCGTACCCTCCACAGATTGATCGCTTATGACAGGCAACGTCATGGAATTCGCACCGATATTTAACCCTTCCAGAGGAGTCTCCATGATTTGCGCTGTGTCCACACTGACTTGAATAACTTCAATTTGCTTCTCACGATACTTTATGTCATGCTCCTGAAGTAACGTTTTGAATTTCTCAGCATCCGGTTCATTCGTCATTGCAAAATGGGAAGGTACATTGTCCTCAGCTGATTGATCCGCAGAATAATAGGCGATATAGCTTAAGGAAAGTAAACCGATGGCAAGTGCCGATACTGTTGTAATAATGGTCAACAACAAAGCATTGGATTTCATGCGGAACATAATGGATGAGAGAGATAGCACCTCATTAATGTTCAAATAGCCGCCTTTACTTTTTCTGATGATATTGGAAATAAAGCGGATAGATCCTTTATAAAAAAGTAGTGTTCCGATGATGACAGTGCCCAAAATAAACACCATAGCCATAAACAATTCATTCATGGATGTAAAGTCTCCGCCAAATAATTTGGAGGAAACATAGTAACCTAAAGCGATGAGAGAGATGCCAATGATCCCGATGATCATCTCATAGATCGTTATTTTCTTGATTTTCCCTTCGGTGGTTGAGTTCACTCTGAACAAAGATAAAATACTTTGTCTCTTGATAAAGGAATAATTCATGAGCATGATCAACAGGTAGATGATACAAAAAACGATGAGTGTTTGAATCAGTGCTTGGTTAGAGAAATATAGAGTGGCAATGGCTTCGACGCCTGTCGTCTTAAATAAGATCATGATCACTAATTTGGAAAAGGAAAATCCAACTCCGATTCCAATAAACAGGGAACTGAAGTATAGAATTAAGTTTTCAGCACTCAGGATGC